>JBGOVO010000024.1:0-21063 GCA_041478145.1 Methylomirabilia bacterium | reverse complement strand
TCGGCCAGGGCCCTACAGTCGGCCTGCTCAAGCGCGAGTTGCCGACGAACTGTTACCGGGTGGATCCGAGCGGGCGCGTGGACCTCGTCGTCACCGAGAGCCAGGTGCCGGATCCGAACGGGCTCTGCTTCTCGCCCGACTACAAGAAGCTCTACGTGATCAGCACCGGGAAAGGCCCGGGCGACACCGGGCCGGGCGGCAAGGGCGACATGCACGTCTTCGACGTGGGCTCTGACAACAAGCTCACCAACCGCAAGCTCTTCAGCGACTGCATGGTGGACGGCGTGAAGTGCGGGCCGGACGGCGTGCGCGCCGACGTGGACGGTAACCTGTGGGTCTCGAGCAACGCCGGCCGCAGCGTGGGCTACAGCGGGGTGACGGTGTGGACGCCGCAGGGCCAGCTCATCGGGCGCATCCGCCTGCCCGAGATCTGCGGCAACGTGTGCTTCGGCGGGCCCAAGCGCAATCGCCTGTTCATGGCCGCGAGCCAGTCGCTCTACGCGGTCTACACCGCGACGCAAGGCGCCGCGCCCGGTTAGCCGGGGGGTCGGGTCTTGCATTCCGACATTTGAGCGCGAGGGCAGGGGCGGAATGTCGGAATGCAAGACCTGGCCCCAATTCTATGAAGCTTGGGGTCTATCTCAATGCGCAACATCCGGCTGGGGACGATCCGGCGCGCCGATTCGCGGAGACACTCGAGCAGGCGCGGCTGATCCACTCGCTCGGTTTTGATTCGATCTGGGGCGGGGAGCATCACGCCACGCCCGGCTTCCACTACTTCCCGCTGCTGCCGATGCTCCAACGCCTGGCCGCGGAAGCGCCGGGGCTCGAGATCGGCACCAATCTCGTGCTGCTGCCGCTGCACAACCCGGTGGAGATCGCGGAGGTCGGAGCCTTCCTCGACGTGATCACCGGCGGGCGCTTCATGCTGGGGGTGGGGCTCGGCTACCGGCCGGAGGAGTTCGCCATCTTCGGCGTGCCGATGGCGGAGCGGGTGAGCCGCCTGGCCGAGGGCGTGGAGATCATCCGGCGGCTCTGGACCGAGGACAAGGTCACGCACCACGGCCGGCACTGGACGCTCGACGACGTCACCATCCGCCCGCGGCCGGTCCAGCCGCCGCGCCCGCCCATCTACGTGGGCTCGCAGGTGCCCGCGGGCATCGCGCGGGCCGCGCGCATCGCGGACGGCTGGCTCGTGGTGCCGCTGCCGCGCGTGGACGAGTTCGCGGCGCAGGCTGGAGCCTTCAAGGAGGCCCGCGCGGCCGCGGGCCTTCCGCTCGACGCGCCGATCTGCCGGCTGCTGGAGGTGGTCTGCGCGCCCGACGAGGGCACCGCGATCCGCCGCGCCGCGCCGTATCTGCTGGAGAAGTACGCCGCCTACTTCTCGTGGGGCCTCGAGGGCGTGAAGCTCGATCCGGGCGCGCCGCCCGAGGCCCAGCTCCGCCGCCTGGCTGCGAACCGCTTCGCGATCGGCTCGCCGGCCCAGGTGACCGAGGCGCTGCTCGCCCAGCACGAGGCCGGCGCCACCCACTTGACCATGCGCGTGAGCTGGCCGGGCATGCCCCAGCGAGACGTGCTGGCCGGCATCGAGCTGCTCGGCCGCGCGGTCTTGCCCGAAGTGCGCCGCCGCGTCGCCTCCTGAGGAGTGATCATGCGCGTACCTGCCGGCCAGATCCAGCAGCAGCTCGTCTCCGTGTTCACCGCGTGGGGGATGTCGGCGGCCCACGCCGCCACCACCGCCGAGATGATGGTCGAGACCGATCTCCGCGGCGTGGACTCGCACGGCATCTCGATGCTGCCGACCTATGACAAGGAGTTCCGCGCCAGGCGGCTCAACATGCGCCCGGTCTGGAAGACGGTGCGCGACATGCCGTCGATCGCGCGCATCGACGCGGATCGCTCGCTCGGCCATCCGGTGTCCGTGCACGCCATGAACCTGGCGGTCGACAAGTGCCTGACCACCGGGGTGGCGGTGGTCGCGGTGTTCAACTCGCACCACTTCGGCGCCGCCGGCTGCTACGCGAAGATCGCGGCGGACCGCGGCGTGATCGGCATGGTCACCTCGGCCACCCGCGGCGTCACCCTGGTGCCCACCTTCGCGGCGGAGCCGGTGATGGGCACCAACCCGCTCGCGTTCGCGGCGCCCGCGAGGAAGAACGCGTCGTTCCAGCTCGACATGGCCACCACCACCGTCGCGGCCGGCAAGGTGAAGGTGTACAAGCTCAACCACAAGCCGGTGCCGTCGGGCTGGGTGGTGGACGGCGACGGCCGCCCGGTGACGGACGAGGCGAAGGCCTTCCAGCACGTCTTCGAGCGGCCGGACGGCGGCATCACGCCGCTCGGCGGCGGCCGCGAGCTGGGCGGCCACAAGGGCTATGGCCTGGCGGTGCTCGTGCACATCCTGGGCGGCACGCTCGCGGGCGCGTCGTTCTCGCCGCTGCGCAACCGGACCCAGCGTGACTCGGACCCGCACAATATCGGCCACTTCTTCATGGCCATCGATCCGCGCGCCTTCCGCGACGAGGGAGACTTCGAGCGCGACCTCGACGACGTGATCGACGTGCTGCACGGGGCCAAGCGCGTGGACCCGAGCCAGCCGGTGATGGTGGCGGGCGATCCGGAACGGCTCACGCGCGCGGAGCGGCTCGAGCAGGGCGTGCCGATCCCGGACGACCTCATGACGCAGCTCCGCGGCGTCGCCGCGGCCGCCAGCGTCCCCTTCGTCCTCGGCTGATTACCCTCTCCCCTCAGGGGAGAGGGCAGGGTGAGGGGTCAGTCGCGAGCGCGGCGGCGAGCGCGGCGCCCGCGGCGCTCGAGCGCTTCACCCCAGCTCGCGAGGAACGCGGTGACGAAGGCGTGCTCGCGCGCCGGCTCCACCGCGAGCGGCCCGAGGGCGAGCGCCACCGCGAGCGCGACGTGGTAGCCCTCGGAGCGTGAGGCCACCGCTCGGTGGTAGGCCGGATGCGTCTCGTTCACCCACACGGTCGCGTCGACGAGCCGGCCCAGCTCGACGTCGTCCGGCCGCGTCGCGAACTGGATGCTCAGGCCGTACCGCCCCGGGCGGCGTGCTCGGCCGTCGCCGCTCGAGTCTCGCGCGCCAGAGCCCGACCGCGCCGCGACTTCGGGTATCGCCGCGCCGCCGCTCGTCGAGTCGTGGGATCCGGAGGCTTCCGGCGTGGTGAGAGCCGGCGCCGCGCCGGCGATGAGGTCGGGCACGAGCTGCGCGTCGGGTGCGCCGGTCAGGGTAGAAGCCGCGCTCGGCGCGAGCCCCCTGCCGCCACGACCGCCCACCGGCAGCGCGCGTTGCCCTCCGCTGCGCCGCTCGACCAGCGAAGCCAGGAGCGGAAAGTCCTCGGCCAGGTCCACCAGAACGGTCTCGAGGTCGCGCTCGACCGGCCGGGTCGCGCGGCGGCGGCTCCGGTCGGCCTCGACCGGGGCGTCGCCCCACCGAGCGAGCTGCGCGCTCACCGCCTCCTGGATCGCCTTGCGATAGGCGAGGTAGAGCGCGCCGCGCGCGCCCGAGCGCACGAAGTCGCCCTTGTTGAGGGTGAGGCACTCGGCCAGGGCCGGGGCCTCGATGAGGCCGCCCATCCGGTCTCCCGCCGCGGGCGTCACGCCCAGCCAGTCCCATCCCCCCTTGATCACCTTGCCGAAGGTGCTGACCGCCAGCCCGCGCCGCTCCTCGGACAGCGGCGCGCCGTTCCGCACCAGGTAGCCGACCGCGGAGGGCTTGCGCTTGCGGGCCATTCGCACCGCCAGCGGGGCCCGCTGATCGCCCGGCCAGGGCTCCGGCGCGAGCGATCGGCCGTTCACGACGAATCGAATCCCGCCCGGGTACTGGGCGGCCAGGATCTCGTCGAAGAACGGCTCCAGGAGCGTCTGGAAGTGCCGCCGCAGCGAGGCCTCGATGAACCCGGCGTCGAGCAGCGGCGCCAGCGGGTTCTCGAGGGTGAGACGCACCGCCGTCCCGCGGGCTCCCACCAGCCCCGGCGGCGTCACCCAGCGCCAGGGCGCGCGCTGCCGGCCTCCGAGCGCCCAGGACGTGGCCACATGCTTGCCGCCCCGCCGGGTCTCGGTCACGACCTCGCGGCTCACCAGGAGCGCGAGCTTGATGCCCACCCCCGCGAAGCCGATCCCCTGGCCGCGCGTCTTCGAGCTGATCGCGAGGTCATGGTAGCGGGCCAGCTCGCGCCGGCGCATGCCAAGGCCGTCGTCCACCAGCGTGAAGGTGCCGGCGGCCGGATCGGTCAGGATGGCGATCGTGCCGGCGCCCGAATCGAGGGCATTCGCGACGATCTCGGTGAGGATCGTCTCGTCCGTCGGGCCGGGATAGGCGTCGCGCAGGTCCTCGAGCAGGCGCAGCAGATCGACCCGGGTCTCACCCATGGGCGATCAGCGCGGGAGCCCGGCAGATGACTCCTTCACGGATAGCTTGGCTCGGGAGCGCTCGCGCCCGCTTAGCCGAGCGCCTTGCGCAGCGCCCCCGCGACCTCGCCGAGGACCGCGCGCGACTGGTCGAGGATGCGCGTCATCCGCAGGAAGCCGTGGAACATGCCGGGGTACTGCGTCGTCGTCACCGACACTCCCGCCTCGCGCAGGCGCTTCGCGTAGGCCTCCCCCTCGTCGCGCAGGGGATCGCAGCCCGCGGTGATCACGAGCGCGGGGGGCAGATCGGCCAGGCTCTTGGCCAGCATCGGCGAGGCCTGCGGCTCCCGGCCTTGCTCCTCGCGGGCCAGGTAGTGGCGCCAGAACCAGCGCATGTCCTCGGTGGTCAGCACGTACCCGGTGGCGTTCTCGCGATAGGACACGGTGTTGAAATCGTGGTGGGTGACCGGATAGACGAGCACCTGCAGGGCGAGCCGCGGCCCGTGGCGGTCGCGGGCCAGGAGGGCCATGACCGCGGCGAGGTTGCCGCCCGCGCTGTCGCCGCCCACCGCCATGCGCACCGGGTCGAGCCCGAGCCGCGCGCCGTTGGCCGCCACCCACACGAGGCCCGCGTAGGAGTCTTCCACCGGCGTCGGGTACTTGAACTCCGGCGCCAGCCGGTAGTCCACCGAGGCCACCGCGCAGCTCGCCGCGTTGACGATGGAGCGGCAGATGCCGTCGTGGGTGTAGAGATCGCCGATCACCCAGCCGCCGCCGTGATAGAAGACGAGGACCGGATGCGGGCCGTGGCCGACGGGGCTGTAGACGCGCACCGTGATCTCGCCGCCCGCCACCGGCACCCGATGGTCGGCCACCGCGGGCACGTCCTCGACGGGGCCGAGTCCGGCGGTACGCGTGCGCATGGACTCGCGCGCCTCGTTGGGGGTCGACTGCGTGATCGGCTTGAGGTTCAGCGCGACGAGCATGTCCACGACCTTCTGGGCCTGCGGATCGAGCGGCATGGCGTGGCCTCCTGGGTAGAGCCTCGAGGACGAGGCGACAGTAGAGGCTCCCGGCCGCCGCGTCAAGGCGTGGCGGAGCCGCGAAACCGGGGGCCCGGTCGCCTCAGGCCGCCGCGCCGCGGCGCAGCCGGCGCGCGCCGATGAGCAGCAGCGCGGCGGCCAGCCAGGCGAGTGCGCCGTCCAGCAGGAAGGCGCCGGACAGGCTCAGCGCGGCCAGTCCGCCGCTGGCCAGCGGGCTCGCCGCGGTGCCCACCTGCACGCTCAGCGCGAGCCAGCCGAAGGCGGCGCCGCGGCGCTCGCTCGACACCAGCGTCCCGCCGAGGGAGTAGGCCAGGGTCAACGCGCCGCCCAGGCAGAGCCCGGTCAGGCAGCGCAGCACCATCAGGCTCCGCCATCCACCGGCCCAGGCCATGAGCGCGCACGGCAGGCCGCCCGCGATCAGGCCGATCAGGAGCAAGCGCTCGGCCGGCCAGCGCTGGGTGAGCCGCCCGGCCAGCAGGGCCGACCCGGTGGCGCAGACCGCGGCCAGCGAGATGATCTCTCCCGACGTCGCGGCGATGCGGGTCACGTCGGGCAGGCCCCCCACCTTCAACGGCACCAGCAGCGAGAGGCCGCGGTCGATGAACTGGCCGACGAAGAGCAGGCCCAGCACCAGGGGGAACCCCCGCAGGGCGAAGACGTCCCGGAGGGACAAGCCGGCGTCCGCCTCGGCTCCCGCGCGCTCGGCCACCCCGTGCGGCCGCCCCTCCTTGAAGAGCACGATCAGCCCGACGAGAGCCAGCGCGCACATCCCCGCGGTGACGAAGAAGGCGTAGCGGAGGCCGAAGTGGGAGGCGACGTAGCCGCCCGCGGCCGGCCCGATGGCCACGCTCAGGAGCTGCGCGCCCTGCACGCGCCCGATCGCCACCGGCACCTTCTCCTTGGGGCAGGAGACGCTCGCCAGGGCCATGGCCATGACCGAGAAGCCGGCGATGACGCCCTGGAGCACGCGCGCGATCAGGAGCTGGGTGACGGAGGTGACGAGCCCCATCGCGGCCACGATGATCACGAAGCCCACCAGCGAGCGGACCATCATCATCTTGCGGCCGAGACGATCGGCGAAGCGGCCCCAGAGCGGGCCGAGCAGGCCGGAAACCGCGGGCGTGACCGCGGTGAGCACGCCGGACCAGAGAGCGACCCGGGTCGGGTCGGTGACGCCCAGCTCGATCACGTAGAGCGGCAGGAAGGGCGAGAAGAACTGGAAGCCGACGAAGGCGATGAAGACGACGAGGGACAGGGCCCAGACATTGCGCTCCCAGCTCTCCAAGGGCCGCGGGATCGCGCCTACCGCGCGTACCGGTAGGCCGCCGCCTCCGCCGCGATCTTGCCCGCGTCCATCCGGTTGATCTCCTCGATCATCTCGTTGGTGATGAGGTCGCCGGTCGGCACCTTCTGGGTGATCACGCTCCATTTCACCAGGAAGTCCACGTAGTCGCGGTAGTTGACCTCCGAGCTCTCGCCCCACCGCTTGACCCCGGCGGGCTCGAGCCGGAAGTGGGGCATGCGGGCCTCCAGGACCTTGAGGTCCTCGCGCACCGCGGTGGCCTCGTCCTTCCCGGTCGGCTTGGTCTGCGGGAAGACCTCGTAGACGATGCGCACCGCCGCCTCCGGGTTGGCGATCGTGAAGATGGTGCCCTTGGCGTAGGCCCGGGCCAGGCCGATCAGCTCCCGGCCGCGCGTCCGCAGCGTTTCCTCGGAGGCGAGGAAGCCGTTGCCGGGGAAGCGCTCGATCTGGCGCCGGTCGAGATAGCGCATGCGCACGCCCGCGTTCTCGATGAGCGCGTACTGGGTGTCGAACTGGCTCAGCGCGTCCACCTGGCGGTTGCGGATCATCGCGGCCGGCTGCGCGCCCTCGCCCGCCACCACGATCTGCACGTCGCGCGCGGGGTCGAGGCCGGCCGCCGCCACCTGGGCGCGCGCCATCACCACCCCCGCCGAGGCCAGGCTGATGACGCCGATGGTCTTGCCGCGCAGCCCGGCCGGGCTCTGGATGGGGCTGTCGGCAGGCACCGCGATGCCGTAGCCATTGGTCTGGTAGGCGGTGTAGTAGATCTTGGCCTTCACGCCCTGGGGCCGGCCGTTGGCGAGCGGCTCGACGCTCGGCAGCGCGACGGGTACTTCCCCGGTGGCCACCGCCTTCACGCAATCGGTGGAGCCGGGCAGGGGCACGATGTCGATCTCGAGCCCTTCGTGCTTGAACCAGCCCATCTTCATGGCCACCGCGAAGGGCGAGCCCACCCCCATGCTGATGGTGCGCGCGCAGATGGCCACGCGGAGCTTGGTCGCCTGGGCGGGGGCGGCGGCCGCCGAGAGCAGGGTGAGCAGGACGAGGACGATGGTGGCTCTGCGCATGGGTCGGGCGTCTCCTGTCGGGATCACGTGGGAAGGCCGAAGAGCGAGGACATCCGGGTCGTGTCCTGCATGGACGCCATCTCCTCGTCCGGGGGACGGCGCGTGAAGCGACTCGCGGCGTCGAGCACGCGCGGCAGCAGGGCGAGATCGCCCGCGGTGTTGAGGAAGATCCCGGGCCGCCCGAGCGCCCAGTGCACCGCGCGGTCGATGTCCTCCGGCCGCTCGAGCGGCTGGTACCACGTCGCGTGGCTCCGCTCGGTGGCGGCCCAGGGCCCGCGGGCGATGCTCTTGATCGTCTGCACGGCCACGTTGCGCTCGCGGCAGATCGCGGTGACCTGCTCGAAGGCCTCCCGGTACCGCTCGTTCTGGACCATGAAGAAGTTGTAGGGCAGGAGGATCGAGTCGAAGTCGAAGCGGGCGAGGCTCCGCCGGTGCATGGCCGCGATGGTCCAGCCGTGCCCGGTGACGCCGATGGCGCGCACGAGCCCTTGCGCCTTGGCCTCGACGAGCGCCTCGAGCGCGCCGTCCGGGCCCATGGCCTGGTCCCAGTCGTCGGGATGCCCGAGCGAGTGCATCTGGATCAGGTCCACCGAGTCCACCCGGAGCCGCTCGAGCGAGCGGTGCAGGTCCTCGCGCGCCTCGCGGGCCCCCCGCGCGCCGGTCTTGGTGGCGAGGAAGAAGTCCTTGCGGTGGCGCGCCATCCACGGGCCGATGCGCAGCTCGGAGTCCCCGTAGCGCGCGGCGGTGTCGATGTGGTTGACCCCGTAGCGGAGCAGCACCTCGAGCGCCCGGTCGGCCTCGTCCTGGGTGGCGCGGGCCAGGGCGGCGGCGCCGAACAGGGTGGCGGTGCTCAGGTGGCCGGTGCGTCCGAACGGTCGTCGCTCGATCATCGGGTCGTCTCCTTTGGCCAGCGTCCGGTCGCGCGCAACAGCTCGAAGACGCGGGCCGAGGTGAGCGGCGGGCGGTCCACCTCCACGCCGTAGTCGCCGAGGGCGTCCTCCACCGCGTTGGCCACCGCGGCGGCCGGCGCGATCACGCCGCTCTCGCCCACGCCCTTGATGCCCAGGGGATTGATCACGGACGGGAAGTCCAGGTGGACCATCTCGAGCGGCGGCATGTCCTCCGCGCGCGGCAGGGGATAGTCCATCAGGCTCCCGGTGAGGAGCTGGCCCGCCTCGTCGTAGATCAGCGCCTCCCCCAGCGCGCTGCCCAGACCCTGCGCGATGCCGCCGTGGAGCTGGCCCTCGACGATCATCGGGTTGATCGGCCGCCCGCAGTCGTGCAGGACGGCGAGCTTGAGCAGGGAGATCGCGCACGCCTCCAGGTCCACCTCGAGCACGATGCCCTGCACGCCGAAGGCCCAGGTGACCGTGTCGGGATAGAAGAAGGCGCAGGCGCTGAGCCCGGGCCCGCCCGCCTCGGCGACCGCGCGGCTCCGCACCGCGGCGCGCGCCACCTGGCCGAGGGCCACGCTCTTGCCGGGCACGCCCCGGACGTGCACGCGCCCGTCGGCGAGCACCACGTCCTCGGGCGCGCACTCGAAGAGCTCGGCGCCCACGAGGCGTGCCTTGTGCGCCACCTGCGCGGCGGAGCGCTGGACCGCGGGCCCGCCGACCGCGGCCACCCGGCTCGCGATGGTGCCCATGCCGTAGCCGACCAGATTGGTATCGCCACCCACCACCACGACCGACTCGAGCGGCACCGCCAGCTCGTCGGCCGCGATCTGGGCCAGCGTGGTCTCGTGGCCCTGGCCCTGCGCGCACACGCCCAGGTGCACGAACACGGTGCCGTCGGGATCCACGCGGATGTCGGCGCCCTCGAAGGGGCCGATGCCGGTGCCCTCGACGTAGGCGCTGAGGCCGATGCCGATGGGGCGCGCGCTCCCGCGGCGCTTCGCCTGCTCGCGGCGCCAGCCCGGGTAGTCGAGCGTCTCGAGCAGGCGCTCGAAAGCGGCCGGGTAGTCGGCGGGATCGTAGGTGATCGGCGCGCCGTCGCGGTAGGTGAGGCCGGTGGGCGCCGGCATCTCGTCGGGCCGGATCAGGTTGCGCCGCCGCAGCTCGGCCGGGTCCATGCCGATGCGCCGCGCCGCGCGGTCGAGCAGCCGGTCGAGGACGAAGGCGGCCTCCGGGCGCCCGGCGCCGCGATAGGCGGCGGCGAAGGTCTTGTGGGTGAGGACATTCCGACCGACACCACGGTAATTCGGCACCCGGTAGGGGCCGGGCAGGTGATTGATCGTGTTGAGCGTGATGGCTTCCCCGAGCGTGGGCGCCGCCCCGTGATCGCGCGTGAACGTGGTCTCGATCGCCACGATGCGCCCGTCGCGCGATACGCCGATGCGCGCCTCGTGGACCTGGTCCCGGTCGCCCGCGGCGCTGAGGCAGTGCTCGCTCCGCGTCTCCGTCCACTTCACGGGGCGATCGAGCCGCCGGGCCACCGCGGCCACCAGGATCTCCTCGGGATAGACGTGGCCCTTGACGCCGAAGCCTCCGCCCACGTCGGGCACGATCACCCGGACGCGCTCCTCGGGCAGGCCGACCACGGGGGCGATGCCACTGCGCACCGCGAAGGGCACCTGGGTGGACGTCCACACCGTGAGCCCGCCGCCGATGGGATCGGGCGCGGCCAGCACGCCGCGGGTCTCGATGGGCATGCCGGCCACGCGCGGGTAGGCCAGGCGCGCGGAGACCACGACGTCGGCGGCCGCGAGCGCCGCAGCGGGATCGCCCTTCCCGCCCGTGCTCACCGAGGCCAGGTTGTCCGGCCATTCCTCGTTGACGCGCGGAGCTCCGGGCGCCAGCGCGGCCGCGGGGGAGACGGCGGCGGGGAGCGGCGCGTACTCGACGGTTACGCGCTCGACGGCGTCGGCGGCGAGATAGGGATCCGTCGCCACCGCGATCGCCACCACCTCGCCGACGTGGCGCACCCGCCGGCCCGCCATGACCGGCTGGAGGTACGGCCGTCCTTTCGGCTCGGGCACCAGCGGCGGCACCGAGGCCGCCAGCTCCGGGAGATCGTCGAGGGTCCACACCGCGATCACCCCGGCGAGCGCCCGCGCGGGCCGCGCGTCGACCCGGAGGACGCGCGCGTGGGCGTGCGGGCTGCGCACGAGCGCCAGGTGGAGCAGGCCCGGCACGCGGATGTCGTCCAGGTAGCGGCCGCGGCCGGCGACGAAGCGGCCGTCTTCCTTCCGCTTCGGCGAGGCGCCGACCAGCATGGGAGCGGGGCCCGGCGCGCGCGGGCTAGCCGCGAGGGCTCGCGGCGCGGAGATGCTCGTCGCGGCGGGACTGCAGATCGCCGTCGGTGTACGTCATGAGGTCGGGCTTGGCCTTGCCGAGCATCACCTGGAGATACGCGGGCTCGAGGCCCACGTTGGTGAAGCCGTGGATCACGTTGGCCGGGCAGGAGACGCAGTCCCACGGGCCCAGCACCGTCTCCGCGCGGTGGCCCGCGCCGTCCTCGATGAAGACCAGCACCTTGCCCTCGAGGATGAAGAAGACCTCCTCGACCTCGTGGGTGTGCGGCGCATTGCCCTGGCCGGGCGGGATGAACATCACGGAGAGCGTGAAGTGCTGCGCCGGGATCACCGCGGCGTCCGCCTTGCCGGAGGCGCCGGCGCCGATGAAGCGGTGCTGGGCGCGCCGGAAGCCCTCGACGCGCGCGTCGGTGAAGGCGTCCCAGTCCGCGCGGCGGTCGGTGAAGCGGGCCACGTGGGTGCGCAGCAGCTCGTCCAGGGTCTCGGCCATGTCGGTCTCCTCCCGAAGGCCCCCAGTCTAGTCGCAGCCGCGCGGGGCCGCAAGGCGCGGCGAGGTAGGCGGCGCCTTGATTCTGCGGAGCGCATCCGCTACGATCCGCGGCACGCGACGAGGCCGCGAACGGCCCGCCGCGGGGAGGCTCCTTCATGGGCAAGATCGTCTTCGCGGGCGCGATGTCTCACGTGCTCGATCCCGACTACTACCAGCGCGCCTGCGGCGACGAGGGGCGGCAGAAGGTCACCGCCTGCATGACCGAGATCGCCCGGATGGGCGAGCGCTTCACCGCGACCCGGCCCGACGCGCTCATCGTGGTGGCCGACGATCACCTGAACGCGTTCTCGTTCAACGCGGTGCCCGCGCTCTGCGTGCGCATCGGCCGGACGGTGCAGCGCATGACGCAGGACCACGCGGAGGCCTTCGACGCGGTGCTGGACCACATGCCCGAGCGCTACCCGCTCCACGAGGACCTGGCCAACCAGATCCTCGAGCAGGGGCTCGGGTCGGGCTTCGACCTCGCGATGTCCTGGGAGGCCCCGGTGGACCACGCCTTCCTGAGCCCGGTCAACACCATGCACGGCACCCGGCCCATCCCGCCGCTCGTGCCCATCTGGGTGAACTGCTTCGTGGCGCCGCAGCCGGTCCCGAAGCGCTGCTTCGACTTCGGCCGGCATCTCGCGCGGGTGGTGGCCGCCTCCCCGTGGAACGTGGGCATCATCGCCACCGGCGGGCTCTCGCACTTCCCCGAGCTGTCGCTGCCTCGAGTCGGCGAGACCGACACCGTCTTCGACCGGAAGCTGATCCACTGGATGGAGCGCGGCGAGCACGAGCCCTTGCAGGAGCTGACCGTCGGCGAGCTGCACAAGACGGGCGAGCACGAGTTCCTCAACTGGATGGTGCTGCTGGGCGCGGTCACCCCCGCCCGCGCCCAGGTGCGCTACTTCGGCGAGCTGCGCCGGATCAACCTGGCCGCCGTCGAGTGGAGCCTGCCATGAGCCGCTACGAGGTCAACAGCCTGCTCTACCGGCTCAAGAAGGATCCGGAGTTTCGCGCCCGCTTCGACGCCGACCCCCGCGCCGCGCTGGCCGAGGCCGATCTGACCGAGGCCGAGCGCGCCGCCTTCGTGGCCCACGACATGCGGAAGATCAACGAGCTGGGCGGCTACCTGCACCTCGTGATGTCGATCCCCGGCCTCGCGGCCCACTGAGCCCGCCATGAAGCTCGTGCGATACGGCCGGGCGGGCGCGGAGCGCCCGGGGCTCGTGGACGGGGCGGGGCGCCTGCGCGATCTCTCGCGCGTGGTCCCCGACATCACGCCGGAGGTGCTGTCGCCGGCGGGGCTCAAGCGCCTCCGGGCGGTGAAGGTCGAGCGGCTTCCCGCGGTCAAGGGCAAGCCGCGGCTCGGCTGCCCGCTGGCCGGCATCGGCAAGATCGTCTGCATCGGCCTCAACTACACCGATCACGCCCTGGAGGTCGCGCTGCCGCTGCCCAAGGAGCCCACGATCTTCATCAAGGCGAACAGCGCCATCAGCGGCCCCGACGATCCGATCGCGCGGCCCCCGGGCGCGGTCAAGCTCGACTACGAGGTCGAGCTGGTGGCGGTGATCGGACGGGCCGCGCGGGGCGTCGACGAGACCCGCGCGCTCGGCCACGTGGCCGCCTACTGCCTGATGAACGACGTCTCCGAGCGGGAGTTCCAGATGGAGCACGGGGGCGGGACCACCAAGGGCAAGAGCTGCGACACCTTCGCGCCCATCGGCCCCTGGCTCGTGACCGCGGAGGAGATCGCCGACCCGCAGGCGCTCGCGCTATGGACCACGGTGAACGGCGAGCGGCGCCAGTACGGCAGCACCCGGGACATGGTCTTCCCGGTGTCCCGGCTCATCGCCTACCTGAGCCGGTTCATGACGCTGCTGCCCGGCGACCTGCTGTCCACCGGCACGCCGGCCGGCGTGGGCCACGGCGCCAAGCCGCCGCGCTATCTCGTGCCCGGCGACACGGTGGAGCAGGGGATCGACGGCCTCGGCCGGCAGCGCCATCGGGTGGTCCAGCGCCGCGCGTGATCCTCGTCGAGCACGGCACCATCATCACGGTGGACGCCGAGCGCCGCCTGTTAACCGACGGGTCAATCCTAGTAGACGACGGCGAGATTCTCCAGGTGGGGCCCGCGCGCGACGTGCGCCCGCCGCGGGTGCCCGATCGCGTGATCGACGCGCGGCAGCTCGTGGTGGCGCCCGGGTTCGTCGACACGCACGTGCACCTCTCCGAGCACCTGAACCGCGGGCTGCTGCTCGATGACATCCCGGTGGACCGCTACCTGCCGGACTGGCTCATCCCCCTCTACGCGGTCATGACCGCCGAGGACGAGGAGCACGCGGCGCTCCTGGCCGGCATCGAGATGATTCGCACCGGCACGACCACCTTCTGCGAGGCGGGCACCCTGTTCGACACCGGCGCGGTGGCGGCGGCGGTCGAGCGTCTGGGCATGCGGGCGGTGCTCGGCCGCTGGACGTGGGATCTCGAATCGGGCCCGGACCGCATGCGCCAGAGCACGGAGGAGGCGCTCGCCGCCAACGAGGCGATGCTCGAGCGCCTGAACGGACGCGGCGGGCTCGTGCGCGCCTGGCCACTGCTGCTCGGGTTCGGCACCTGCTCGGAGGCCTTGATCCGGGGGGCCAAGGCGCTCGCCGATCGGCACGGCGTCGGCTGGGGCATGATGCACCTGGCCTCCCATCCGTCGCGCCGGACGCGGGACCGGATGCCGCTCGCCACCCTCGACGACTGGGGCGTGCTCGGACCGTCCACCAAGCTCTCCCACATGGTCTATCTCGACGACGCCGACATCGCATTGCTCGCCCGGCGCGGGGTCAAGATCAGCCACTGTCCCACCGCGGGGCTCAAGCACACCAAGGGCCTCGCCGCGCACGCGCGGGTGCCCGAGATGATCGCGGGGGGCGTCTGCGTCTCGCTGGGCGGCGACAGCGGCAACGGCTCCAATCACTTCGACATGCTGCGGATGATGTACCTCGTCGCCAACATCTACAAGGACGCCCGCCTCGACGTGACCGTGATGCCCCCGGAGACCGTGCTCGAGATGGCGACGATTCACGGCGCCGCGTCGCTCTTGATGGAGCGCGAGATCGGCTCGATCGAGCGCGGCAAGCGGGCCGACCTCGTCTTCTACGATCGCGACGCGCCCGAGTGGCGTCCGCTGCTCAACCCGCTCAACAACCTGGTCTACGCGGCCACCGGCTCGAGCGTGCGGAGCGTGATGATCGACGGGCGCCTGGTGCTCGACGAGGGGCGCCTCACCACGGTGGACGAGCGGGCCGTCTACGCGCGGGTGGAGGAGCTGGCGCGGGCGCAGGTGCGCCGCGCCGGGCTCACCATCGAGAGCAAGTGGCCGCTCGTGCCCTGAGGGGCGCGGCCGGCTACAGGACGAAGCCGCGGAACCCCTTGCGCGCGAGCGCCTCGCGCGCCGCCTCGGCCTGCTCGCGCGTCGGGTAGGCCCCGACCCGTACCACCCACGGCACCGACGCGGAGTCCACCCGGCGCACCTCGGCCGGATAGCCGTCGCTCTTGACCCGCGCCGCGAGGCGGCCGGCCGGCTTGGCGTCCTTGAAGGCCGCGATCTGGACCGAGAACGTGCGCTTGGCCGCGCTCGGCGCCGGCGCGGCCGCGGGCGTGGCCGGCTTCGTGGCCTTCGGGCCGGCGGCGGGCGGCGTCGCGGCGGGCGGCGTAACGGGCGTCGCGGACTGAGGCGGCGCGACCGGCGGGGTTTCGACGAGGGAGCCCGAAGGCTTGGTGGTCACGGACGAGATGACCAAGTCCGGCGTCGCGTCGCGCGTGGCCCGCGGCGTCGCCGGGCCCACGTCGTACCAGCCGAGCCAGTTGGGAATCGCGAAGACGAGCACGAAGGTGATGGCGGCGGCGACGATTCCGATCCAGATGCCGCGGAACGCGGTGTCCCTCGGCGCTTCCATCTCGTCGAGCTCGTCCTCGATCCACGCGGGCTCCTCGAGAACGGGGAATTGCATCTGCGGGTTGCTTTCGCGCGAGCGCTCGCCCTCGTGCGGCAGGTCGCGTTCGCGTCGAGTCTCGTGGTCGGTCAGCATAGGTTCGTCTTAGCATGGCCCCCGCGGCGCTCCGGCAAGAATAAGCACCGCGACGAAGCCGGGTGACGCTGCGCGGCAGTCGCGTTTCTCCCTCTCCCCTCTGGGGAGGGGTTGACTCGCCGCTCGCGGCGACGTAGCGTTCACCCGCTGCGTCGCAGGGCGATGCTGCGTCAGCCAGGAGGTGTCCGGTGGAGAGCAACCGTAATCAGAGCCCGCCCGTGCCGGACGCCCGCGAGCTGGCCGTGCGCGGCACCCCGGTGCGCCTGCTCACGGGCGGCGCGGGCCCGCCGCTGCTCTTCCTGCACGGGGCCGGCGGCGGAGGCCGCTGGCTGCCCTTCCAGGCGCAGCTCGCCGCGCGCTTCACCGTGCACTGTCCCAGCCACCCGGGCCACGGCGGCGCCCCCGCCGCCGAGTGGATCGAGCACGTCTCGGATCTCGCCTTCCACTACCTGGATCTGCTCGACACCCTGGGGCTCGAGCGGGTGCACCTCGTGGGCGCGTCCTTCGGCGGCTGGATCGCCGCGGAGATCGCGGTGATGGCCTCCGCGCGGCTCTCGTCGCTGGTGCTCATCGATCCCGTCGGCATCAAGGTCGAGGGCTGGATCTACCCGTTCCTGTTCGGCATGGAGCTGCCGCAGCTCGTGTCCACCGTGTTCCACAACCCGGCGGCCGCGCTCGCGCTCGCGCCCAAGGACCAGTCGGTGGACACCCTGGTGGAGCTCTACCGCCAGAGCGCGGCGCTCGCCCGGGTGGCCTGGAACCCGTATCTCTACAACCCGCTGCTGCGGAGACGCCTCGCGCGGATCACCGCGCCCACGCTCTGCTGCTGGGGCCGCCACGACAAGCTCGCGCCGCCGCTCTGCGCGGATGCGTGGGTCAAGGAGATTCCCGGCGCGGAGCTGATCACGTTCGAGGAGTCCGGGCATGTGCCGCACCTGGAAGAGCCGGACGCGGTGGCCGCGGCGGTCACCGCCTTCTGCGGACGCCGGGCGGCCGCGCGATGAAATTCTACTACTTCCACCTGATGCCGTACGTGATGGAGCACGACGAGCCGTCCTCCTGGGTGACGCTGTCCAACCGCCACTACGACCCCGCGGTCGGCCACACCCTCTACCACCAGTACCTCGACCAGCTCGAGTACGCGGAGCGGCTCGGCTGGGACGGCCTCTGCGTCAACGAGCACCACCAGAACTGCTACGGCACCATGCCGAGCCCCAATGTGATGGCGGCCATGCTGGTGCGCCGCACGAGCCGCGCGAAGATCGCGGTGCTGGGCAACGGGCTGCCCCTCCGCGAGAACCCGCTGCGCATCGCGGAGGAGATCGCGATGCTCGACGTGGTCTCGGGCGGGCGCATCATCTCCGGGTTCGTGCGCGGCATCGGGCCCGAGTACTTTTCTCTCGGCGTCAACCCGACCCATTCCCGCGAGCGCTTCTACGAAGCGGCCGAGCTGATCCTGCGCGCGTGGACCGAAGAGGGGCCGTTCCCGTTCGACGGGCGCTTCTATCGCTACCACTACGTCAACCCGTGGCCCCGACCGCTCCAGAAGCCGCACCCGCCGGTCTGGTGCCCGTCGCAGGGTAGCAGCGAGACGGTGGAGTGGGCGGCCGAGCGACGCTTCCCGTACCTGATGGTGTTCACGCCGGTGAAGCGCATCGCCCAGATCTACCGCGAGTACCGCGAGGCCTGCGAGCGGTACGGCTACACGGCCAGCCGCTACCAGCTCACCGTGAACCTGCCCATCGTGGTGGCGGAGAGCGACGAGAAAGCCGAGCGCATCGCGCGCGAGAATGCGCTCTGGGTCTACCACGTGGGCCTCCGCATGGCGCCGCCCTTCTACCAGCCGCCGGGCTACGTGACCGAGCCGTCGCTGCGCCGGGTGCTCGCCAACCGCCCGAAGCTGCCCACCGAGCTGACCTTCGAGGACCTCCTGGAGGGCGGCTACCTCATCTGCGGCAGCCCCGCGACCGTGCGCGATCGGCTCCGCGTCTTCGCCGACGAGCTGCAGGCCGGCATCGTGTGCTCGGGCATGAACGCGGGGAGCCACGAGAAGACCCTCGAGATGATGCAGTGCTTCGCCGAGGAGGTCATGCCCCATTTCCGGGAGGACGCGGCCGTCGACGAGACGGCGGGCGTCGGGAGGTAGACCGTGAGGCTCAAGGACCGGGTGGCCCTGGTGACGGGCGGCGGCTCCGGCATCGGCCGGGCCATCGCGCTGCGCTTCGCCGAGGAAGGCGCGCGGGTGATAGTCAACGACGTGAAGCAGGAGAAGGCGCAGGAGACCGTCGACGCGATCGCGGTCGGCCGCGAGGCCCAGCGGGGGCGCGCGCTGGCCGCGGACGTGGCGGACTCGGGCCAGGTGCGCCGGATGTTCACGGAGATCGACAAGGAATTCGGCGCGCTCGACATACTCGTCAACAACGCGGGCATCGCGGAGACGGCGCCCGGGGACCGCGACCGGATCACGGCGAAGGGGGAGGCACGGCTCGGCGAGATGCTCTCGGGGGGGCCGGTGACCACCCACTGGGACTTCACCCAGGAGATGTCCGACGAGGCCTGGCACCGCATGATCGGCGTGCACCTGAACGGGACCTTCTTCTGCACGCGGGAGGCGCTGCGGCTGATGGCGCGGCGCAACCGGGGCGTCATCATCAACATGTCGAGCGTGGCCGCGCTCATGGGGCTCGACGCGACCCCGCACTACAGCGCGGCCAAAGGCGGCATCCTCGCCTTCACGCGCGCGCTCGCGCGCGAGGTGGCCTCGCGCGGCATCCGGGTCAACGCGATCTGCCCGGGCTACATCGACACGCCGATGACCCAGCCGATCTCCCCGCTCATGCAGAAGGTGATCCTGAGCCGCACCCCGATGGGCCGCATGGGCGAGCCGGGCGAGATCGCGTCCACCGCGCTCTTCCTGGCCTCCGACGACGGCTCCTACTTCACGGGCCAGTGGCTCTCGCCCAACGGGGGTTTGTTCATCGGCTGATGCGCCCGGCGGGGTCGGCGGCAGGGGGGTGCCTCCCGGGGACACGTCTTCCGCCTGGTGGGGCCGGCGGTGCTCCCTCCCGGGGACACGCTGACCCGCCGCAGCCGTGGCCACTCGAGCGAGCCACGAGACGGGGGCGTGACGCTTCGGCGACGCGCAGAAGACACGGTCCCGGCGAGGGCGGCCTCCACCCCCGCCCGTTGATCTGCAGGACGCGCGGGTCAGGAAGAGGAAAAGCTAGCGCGCGACGCGGACGATCGCCGCGCGGGTGGGCACTCGTGCGAGCCACTTGACGGGGGCTTCCCCGCTTCGGCGACGCGCAGAAGACACGGTCCCCGGGAGGCCCCCCGCCACCGACCCCACCCAGGCTCCCGCGAGGTTGTGCATCTGAAATTCAAAAAGCCACTGCGCGCCCTGGGGCTGCCGCGGCCGTGGGCGCGGAGCGGAGGGCGGGGGTGGGGGGCCGGTCCCCTCGCCGGGACCGTGTCTTCTGCGCGTCGCCGAAGCGGAGAAGCCCCCGTCTCGTGGCTCGCTCGAGTGCCCACGCGCGCGGCGGGTCAGCGTGTCCCGGCGAGGGGACCGGCCCCCCACCCCCGCCCGCTGACCTGCACCTCGCGCGACCGCGGGGGAAGAGCTAGCGGGCGACGCGCGTGATGGCGGCCCGCGCGAGGGCGTCGGCGCGGTCGTTCAGGGGGTCGCCGCTGTGGCCGGCGACCTTGTGCCACGCGACGTCGTGGTGCTCGACGAGGGCGATCAGGGCTTCCCAGAGGTCGCGGTTCTCCACCGGCTTCCTCTGCGAGTTGAGCCAGCCGTTCTTCCGCCACCGCTCGTACCATCGGTCGCGGAAGCAGTTGATCACGTACGCGCTGTCGCTGTAGATGTCGACCCGGCGCCGGCCCTCCAGGCCGCGCAGCCCCTCGATGGGGGCGGTGAGCTCCATGCGCTGGTTGGTGGTCGGGTTCTCGCCGCCGGACAGCTCTCGCTCGCGGCCGGCCTCGATGATGAGGACGCCCCAGCCGCCGGGGCCGGGATTGCCCGAGCAGGCGCCGTCCGTGTACATGACGACGGGGGATTTCGCGGGCATCAGTGACCCCCCAAGATGAGGAGGCGGACTTCAGGACGGCCAGTAGAGGTAGCGGCCGCAGGACTCGCAGGGGATGAGCGAGGCCTGCGCGCGGAGCTCCTGCAGACGCTGGGGCGTGATGGTCATGCGACAGGCGCCGCAGAAGTTGGGCTTGGCCACCGGCACGAGGGCGAGGCCGGCGCGCGCGCGCAGGATCCGGTCGTAGTCGGCCAGGATGGGACCGGGGAGCTGGCTCGCCAGCTCCTTCCGCTCGGTCCGCACCGCGGCCAGATCGGTCTCGACGCTGCGGAGCTGTTCCTTGAGGGTGACTTCCTGGCTGCGACCCTCGCCCTCGCGCTGCTTGAAGCGGGTCTCGGCCTCGTGGATATCGCCGGCCAGCCGCTCCTGCGCCTCCATGAAGACCAGGACCTCCTCCTCCATCCGGGCCTTCTCCTGCTTGATCTCCTCGATCTCGGTCAGGACGGCGGAGTATTCCTTGTTGGTCTTGACCTCGTAGAGGCGGCCCTCGCTCTTGGATCGCTTGGCCTGGACGACCTCGAGGTCCTTTTCCTTGGCGCGCTGGTCCTTGCGGGCGCTGTCGAGGCGGGTCCTGGTCTGCTCGACCTGCGTCTTGGCTTCTTCGACGGCGGCGTGGAGGGCGGCGATCTCCTTGGGAAGCCGCGCCGCGTCCGCCTCGAGGGCGGCGATGCGCGTGTCGATCGCCTGCAGATTGATCAGCGTCTGGAGCTGCCCGTCCACTTACCCCCTCTTCCCAAGCGTTTTGGTGGGCCCACTTGGACTCGAACCAAGACCGGACCGGTTATGAGCCGGGGGCTCTGCCAATTGAGCTATGGGCCCGGCGGTCATGATACCAGACGGCACGGGAGCCGGCGGCTCACGATTCGAGGAAGCTCCGCAGCTTCTTGGAGCGCGAAGGATGCCGCAGCTTGCGCAGCGCCTTGGCCTCGATCTGGCGGATGCGCTCGCGCGTGACCGCGAAGTCCTGGCCGACTTCCTCTAACGTGTGTTCACAACCGTCTGACAATCCGAAGCGCAGCCGCAGCACCTTCTCTTCTCGAGGCGTGAGGGAGTTGAGGACCCGGTTGGTCTGCTCCCGCAGCGAGAGCCCGATCATGCTCTCCACCGGCGAGCCGACCTGCTTGTCTTCGATGAAGTCGCCCAGGTGGCTGTCCTCCTCCTCGCCGATGGGCGTCTCGAGCGAGATGGGCTCCTGGGCGATCTTGAGGACTTTTCGCACCTTGTCGACCGGGACTTCCATCTTGACCGCGATCTCTTCCGGGGTGGGCTCGCGCCCCAGCTCCTGCACCAGCTGCCGTGAGGTCCGGATGAGCTTGTTGATGGTCTCGATCAT
>JBGOVO010000143.1:0-8836 GCA_041478145.1 Methylomirabilia bacterium | reverse complement strand
TGGAATTGGGGTCGGGGATGAACCGGAAGACGACGCGATCGAGCTTCGGCAGCCCCTTCACCCAGTAGTCCTTGTTCTTCACGAGGACAATGCGGTCGCCCCGCACCCAGTCGCCGACCGTGAACGGCCCCGTGCCGATGGGCTGGCTCTTGAGCGAGTCCACCGCTTCACGCGGGTAGATCACCGAGCCCTGGCGCGCCATCGTGTAGAGGAAGGTCGCGTCCACGTCCTTGAGGGCCACCGTGACCGTGTAGTCGTCCTTGACGATGACGTCCTTGATGAGCTCGTACTGCTTCCGGTAGGGATGCTTGGTCTCCGGGTTCACCGCCCGGTCCAGGGCGAACTTGACGTCGGCCGCCTTCAGCTCGCGCCCGTTCGAGAAGCGCACGCCTTTCCGGAGGAAAAACGTGTAGTTCTTATTGTCGGTCGTGTACCACCGCTCGGCCAGCGAGGGCACCAGCTTGCCGGTGCGATCGATCTTGACCAGGCCTTCCTGCACGTTCGCGAAGACGACCGCCGCGATGGCGGAGGAGGGATTCGACGTCATATCGAGCCCCGGTGGCTCGGTGGGCACCTGGATCACCAGGCTGTTCGAGGTCTGGGCGGGGACGGCGACGGGCGCCGCGGCGAGGGCGGCGACCAGGGCGGCGACGAGCAAGCGCATCATCCGACGTTCCTCCCCGTGACGAGCAGACGCATCATCCGAGTTTTTTCCCCGTGAAGAACTCGACCGTGCGCCGGAGGCCTTCGTCGAAGTCCACCAGCGGCTCGTAGCCGAGATCGCGCTTGGCGGCGCTCACGTCCGCCAGGGTGTGCGGGACGTCACCGACCCGGGTCGGCGAGTGCGTGCGCTCGAGCCGCCGTCCCAGCATCCGCTCGAGCTGGCCGATGATCTCGAGGAGGCTCGTCCGGCTGCCGCAGCCCACGTTGTAGCTCTTGCCGGCGGCGCGGCTGCCCTCGGCGCGCGCGGCCAGCAGGTTGGCCGACACCACGTTGTCGATGTAGGTGAAGTCCCGCGACTGGGTGCCGTCGCCGTGGACCTGCAGCGGCTTGCCCTGCTGGCCCCAGAGGATGAAGCGCGGGATCACCGCCGCGTACTCGCTCTTGGGATCCTGGCGCGGGCCGAACACGTTGAAGTAGCGCAGGCCGATCGTCTCCACCCCCATGAGGCGGTGCCACACCGACCCGTACAGCTCGCCCGCCACCTTGGTCGCCGCGTAGGGCGAGATGGGGGCGGTCGGCTGGTCCTCGCGCTTGGGCAGGTCGGGGCGCTCGCCGTACACCGACGACGACGAGGCGTAGACGACCCGCGGCTTCTTCTTCTGCCGGGCGGCGGCGTGGAAGACGTGGAGGGTGCCGGTCACGTTGGAGGCGTTGGCGCCCAGCGGATCGGCCACCGAGCGCGGCACCGAGCGCATGGCCGCCTGGTGGAAGACCGCGGACACGCCGCGCATCGCCTTCTCCACCGCCTTCCAGTTGGTCAGGTCGCCGCGGACGATCTCGAGCCGCCGGTGGCCCCGAGCGAAGTCGAGGTTGGCGCGGCGGCCGGTGGAGAAATTGTCGAACACCCGAACCCTTTGTCCCTCGGCGAGGAGGCGCTCGACGATGTGGGAGCCGATGAAGCCCGCCCCGCCGGTGACCAGGAATAGCGCTGAAGGAGCCATGAGTGTGGGTGAAGTGCCGGACGATTATGGCGGCCCGGCCGGGACAATGTCAATGAAGACCGCCGCCCGGCGCGCGCGCGGACCACGCCGCGCGCGTCAGCACGTGATACGTGGCCTGCACGCCCTTGTACTCGGTGAGCCCGCGGCGCTCGAATCCGAGCTTGTCGAGCACTCGCTGGGAGGCGCGATTCTCGGGGTAGGTCACCGCGACCACCCGCGGCAGGGCGAGCGTGCGCAGCGCGTGCGCGACCAGCGCCCCCGCCGCCTCGGTGGCGATGCCCCGGCCCCAGGCGGCGCGGGCCAGACGATAGGCGACTTCCACGTCCGCGTCCGCCGGCCCGCCCTCGCCCGCGGGCATCCGGAGCAGCGCGCCGACCCCATAGAAGGCCTCGTCGCCGCGCCCCTCGATGCGCCAGAAGCCGAGCGGCTCGTGATCGCCCCGGCGGCTCTCCAGAATGCGCCGCCTTGCCCGCTCCGTCGTCTCGTCCGGGCTCTTCACCCCCGCGGGGCTGCCGACGTATCGCATCACCTCGGGATCGCGGTCCAGCGCGATGAGGTCCGGCTCGTCCGCGGCGCGCAGCCGACGCAGGCGCAGACGTGGCGTCTCGAGGGTCGCGCTCTCGGGCATGCCTCGTCTCATAGCACATCGGGTCATAGCACATCGGGGGCGCCTTGACTGCCACCGCGCGCGCGGCTATTGTTCCTGCACTTGACCGCCAGCCCCCGTGGAGATGCCCCATGATCCTCAAGGTCGCTACCGTGCAGATCACCAGGGCGCTTCATCGGCTCGCATCGGATGCGCGTCGTCGGGGCCCCGCCGACTACTCGAAACTCGGTAAGGAGGACGTCATGGCTCGCGCCGTCACGCTGGGATTCGCGCTGCTGCTGGCCTTCACCCTGCTGAACCCGGCCGATCTCCGGGCCCAGACCAAGGACGACACCATCGTCTATGCGCTGCAGAGCGACGTGCAGAACTGGGATCCCCCCAACTCGGTCCTCCGGGAGAGCGTCATCCTCGGCTACCACGTCTTCGACCATCTGGCCGCGCGCGACCTCAAGACCGGCAAGGTCGGCCCGAGCCTCGCGCTGTCGTGGAAGAACGTGGACGACACGACCTGGGAGGTCAAGCTCCGGCCGGGCGTGAAGTTCCACGACGGCACGCCCTTCACCGCGCGGGACGTCAAGGCCACCTTCGAGCGCGTACTGAACCCGGAGAACAAGCTCACCGCCCGCGGCAACCACGCCAAGATCAAGAGCGTCGAGGTGATGGACGACCTCACCGCGCGGTTCAAGACGGACGGCCCCTACCCGGTCTTCGTCGAGCGGCTCACCGCCCAGGTGATGCAATCCGAGAAGGTGATCAAGGAGAAGGGCCACGAGTGGATGCAGGAGAACCCGGTCGGCACCGGGCCCTACAAGCTCCTGAAGTGGAGCAAGAAGCAGGAGCACCTCCTGGTGCGGAACGACGACTACTGGGGCCCCAAGCCCGCCTTCAAGTACGGCCGCATCCGGATCATCCCCGAGCAGGCGACCCAGAGCGCCGAGCTGATCTCGGGGGGCGTCGACGTCATCAAGGCGGTGCCGCCCGACCAGATGGACGTGATCAACAAGTCGGGCCAGGCTCGCACCTCGACCTCGCCGATCCTGCGCACCGCCTTCATCCAGCTCGACCAGGCGGGCCGCTCGGGGCCGAACCCCTTCCAGGACAAGCGCGTGCGGCAGGCCGCCAACCTCGCGGTCGACATCGACGCGATCATCAAGCACGTGCTCAACGGCCTCGGCGACCGGACCGCCACCACCGTCAACCCCATGGCCTTCGGCTTCGACCCGAGCGTCAAGCCCTACAAGCAGGACCTGGCCCAGGCCAAGAAGCTCCTCGCCGAGGCCGGCTACCCGAACGGGCTCGAGGTCGGCTTCATGCGCACCCAGCCGATCGTCGAGCCCGGGCTGATCCAGACCTCCGACGCCATCGTCGCCGATCTGGTCAAGGCGGGCATCCGGACCAAGCAGCGCATGGTCGGCGAGAGCGGCCCCTTCACGAACCTGGTGCGCGACAACAAGGCCGACCCGATGTTCGAGTGGTCGTGGGGCTACTACTCGGTCTTCGACGCCGACGCCATCCTCTACGACGTGATGACGTGCGGCCAGCCCTACAGCTACTACTGCAACAAGGTGATGGACGATCTCGTGATCCAGGGCCGGTCGACGCTCGACCTCAAGAAGCGGGCGGAGATCTACACCAAGATCCAGCAGCTCCTCCGCGAGGACGCCGCCTACCTTTACAAGTGGGGACTGCGCGGTATCTGGGGCATCAGCAACCGCATCGAGTACGCGGCCCCGCGGGACGAGATCGACCGGATGTTCGTCGTGACCGCTCGAAAGAAGTAGGACCTTCGCGCCCTCGCCCTCCCCGCTCTCCTTCCCGGGGAGAGGGGATCGCGGGCCCTCTCCCCTCCCCGGGGGGAGAGGGCCCGTGAGGGGGGACTCCCGGCCGACATGCGACGCTACATCGCCCGCCAGCTCGTCCAGCTCGTGGTGGTGATCATCGGCATCTCCCTCCTCGCCTTCGCCATCCTGCACGTCCTCGGCGATCCGGTGCTCCTCCTGCTGCCCCAGAACGCGGGCAAGGAGGAGTTCGAGCGCTACCGGCATCTCCTCGGTCTCGACCGGCCCCTCTACGTCCAGTACTGGAAGTTCTTCTCGGGCGCGGTGATCGGGGATTTCGGCAAGTCGTGGTACGCCGACACTCCGGCGTTCAAGCTCGTGCTCGAGCGCATGCCGCCGACGATCTACCTGACCTTCGCCGGCCTCTTCGTCGCGCTCCTGATCTCCCTGCCCCTCGGCATCCTGGCCGCGCTCAAGCGCCATTCGTGGGTGGACAGCCTGTGCACCGCGGTGGCCGTGGCCGGCCAGGCCACCCCGCTGTTCTGGCTCGGCATCATGCTCATCATCGTGTTCGCGGTGCGGCTCCGGGTCCTGCCCGCCTCCGGCTACGGCACCTGGCAGAACTTCCTGATGCCCGCCTTTTGTCTGGGCGCCGCCCTCGCCCCCATCACGATGCGCCTGGTGCGCTCCGGGGTCATCGAGGTCATGAACATGGAGTTCATCAAGACGGCGCGGGCCAAGGGGGTGGCCGAGCCGACGGTGGTGATCAAGCACGCGTTCCGCAACGCCTGCATCCCGGTCATCACGGTGCTCGGCCTGCAGTTCGGCCAGCTCTTGGGCGGCGCCATCATCACCGAGACCGTGTTCGCGTGGCCCGGGGTGGCCACCCTCACCGTGGAGTCCATCCGCAACCAGGACTTCCCGGTGGTCCAGTGCGCGGTGATCCTGCTCGCTCTGGTCATCGTCGCGGTGAACCTGGTCGTGGACCTCGTGGTGGCGGTCATCGACCCGCGGATCCGGACGGGCGCGTGAAGGCGGTGAGCGCGGAAGGCAAGGTGGAGCTGGTCGCCCTCGGCGGCGCGGTGCCGGCGGCCGTCAAGGAGCGCGCGACCCTGCGGCGACTCGGCCGGCTCCGCTGGGGTCTCGGAGCGGCCTCCGTTCTCCTTCTGATAGTTGCGAGCGCGGTGTTCGCCCCCTGGATCGCGCCCCACGATCCGCTCGCGGTCAACATCCGCCACCGGCTGGCGCCGCCCGCCTGGATGGAGGGCGGCGCCCCCAACCATCTTCTCGGCACCGACCAGGTCGGGCGCGACCTTCTCTCGCGCATGATCTTCGGGGGCCGTGTCTCGCTGGTGGTGGGCGTGGCCGCGGTGCTGCTGTCGGCCAACATCGGGGTGCTGCTCGGGCTGGGAGCAGGCTACTTCGGCGGCAGCACCGACTGGACGATTATGACGGGGGTCAACGTGATGCTGACCTTCCCCTTCGTGCTGCTCGCCCTCGCCGTCATCGCGGTCCTGGGCCCGAATCTCGTCAACATGATCATCGTGCTCGGGGTGGCGGGCTGGCCCATCTACGCGCGCGTGGTGAGGGCGGAGACCATGGCCATCCGCGAGCGGGAGTTCGTGCTGGCCGGGCGCGCGCTCGGCATGAGCCACCTCCGCATCATCTTCCGGCAGATCGTCCCCAATCTCACCTCGGCCATCGTGGTGATCGCGACCCTGCAGGTGGCCCAGGTGATCATCCTCGAATCGTTCCTCTCCTTCCTGGGCCTGGGGATCCAGCCCCCCACCCCGGCGTGGGGCAACATGCTCGGCGAGGGACGGCTCTACATGCTCAACTCGTGGTGGATCGCGACCTTCCCGGGCCTCGCGATCTTCGTCACCACCCTCATGATCAACCTGGTGGGCAACGCGCTCCGCGACTGGTTCGACCCTCACATGAAACTATGAGGCGGGTTCGGCGGACAGGGACATGACGACCGGGCGTGGCCGGGGCGCGCGCGGCGGGGGCGGTGGGTCGGCTGACCCCTTCCCGATCAGCGTGAAGAGGACGGCGCCCGCCCGGATTGGGAACTCCCGATCGGGTTGCCGAAGGAGAAGCGCCTGGTGGTCAGAGACCCACCGCCCCCGCCGCGCGCGCCCCGGCCGCGCCCGCCGCCACGCGCTATTTGTAGCCGGACCCCGCCTTCTTGTACTCCTCGCGCGGCGGGGAAAAGATGTCCAGGACCACCGCCCGCGTGTCGGTGGCGCGACCGCCGTGCGGCACGTGAGGCGGCGTCTGCCAGAAGTCTCCCGCCTTGACGTGATGCTCGACGCCGTCCTGGATGCGGATCCACTCGCCCTCGAGGCACACGCCCCACTGCTCGTTGGGATGCGAGTGCACCGGGGAGACGGACCCGGGCGCGATCTCCACCACCGAGAGCATCAGGTGCTCCCCGGGAAACACGCGGGCGCTCAACCCCTCGGCGAGCTGCCGTGGGATGCCGCCCTCCTTCAGGTTGTGGAAGCACGACGTTTCGGCCATGATTCTCTCCTTTCCTCCGGGGCGCCATTCTACAGGAGAGTCGCGTGAGATTGTTTCTCGCCATGCTGTCGCACGAGACCAACACCTTCAGCAACGTGCCCACCGACCGCACCCAGTTCGAGGCGCGCGACCTGCGCTACGGCGGCGAGATCGTCGAGACCTACCGCGGCACCGGCACCTGTCTGGGCGGCATGATCGCGGCGGCGCAGCGCCTGGGCGCCACCCTGGTGCCGTCGGTGGCGGCGGCCGCCTCGCCGGCGGGCCGCGTCACCCGCGACATCTACGAGCACGTCAAGCAGCGCATGCTCGCCGACCTCGAGACGGCGGGCCGCCTCGACGGCGTCCTCCTCGACCTGCACGGGGCCATGGTCCCGGAGGGCCTGGACGACGGCGAGGGCGACATCATCGCCGCCGTGCGCGAGGCGGTGGGCCCCGACGTGCCCATCGCGGTGACGCTCGACTTCCACGGCAACCTGGGCCGGGACATGATCGGCAAGGCCGATCTTCTGCACGGCTACAAGACCTACCCGCACGTGGACATGGCGGAGCGCGGGGAGGAGGCGGTGGAGCGGCTCGCGCAGGTGATCGGCCGGCGCATCAAGCCCACCGCGGCCTGGCGCAAGCCGCCGATCCTGCCGCCGCTCGGCAACCAGGGCACGGCGCGCGGACCCATGCGGCGGCTCTACGACCTGGCCGACGAGATGGAGAAGGACCCGAAGGTCATCTCGGTGTCCCTCTTCGCGGGCTTCCCCTATGCCGACATCCCCGATGCGGGCCTCGGCATCTACGTCGTCACCGACGACGATCGGGCGCTGGCCGAGCGGCTGGCGGGCCGGCTCGCGCGGGTGGCGTGGGAGCATCGCCACGAGTTCATTCACACCGCCCTGCCCGTGAAGGACGCGGTGGCCAAGGCGCTCGCCGCCGACGGCCGCCCCATCGTGCTGGCCGACATGGCCGACAACACGGGCGGGGGCGCCGCCGGCGACGGGACCGAGATCCTGCGCGAGCTGCTGCGGGTGGGCGCGCGCAGCGCGGTGGTGGCCTGCCTCTGGGACGCGGCGGCGGTTCAACGATGCATCGAGGCGGGCGTCGGCGCCCGCGTGACGCTCGACGTCGGCGGCAAGGTCGACGACCGTCACGGCGCGCCGGTTCGAGTGACCGGGACGGTGCGCACGCTCTCCGACGGGCGCTTCGTCCATCGCGGGCCGATGATGCACGGGCTGCCGGGACGGCTCGGCCCCACCGCGGTGCTGGACGTGAACGACATAAAGGTGATACTCATCTCCTACCGCTGGCAGACCCTCGACCCGGAGATGATCCGGTTCGTCGGGATCGACCCCCTCGTGGAGAAGATTCTGGTCATCAAGTCGACGATCCACTACCGCGCGGCCTTCGAGCCGATCGCCAAGGAGATCATCGAGGTAGACGCGCCGGGGTTGTCCTCGTCCAACCTGACGCGGTTCGTCTTCCGGCGCATCCGGCGCCCCATCTTCCCGCTCGATCCCGATCTCGCGTACGAGCCGGAGTAGAAGGAGGGCCCAGCATGTCGTTTACCGGCTTCACGCCGTCCGACTTCAAGGTGTTCGACATCCCGGGGTTCAAGCCCCGCATGGACGCGATCAAGACCCGCATCCGCCCGAAGCTGGAGGCGGTCGGGCGCGAGCTCCTGCCCGACGTGGCGCGCGTGGGGGGGGCGGACGCCTTCGCCCACGTGGCCAAGCACGCGCGCCGCACCGTGAACCCGCCCGACGATACCTGGGTGGCCTTCGCGCTCGACAAGCGCGGGTACAAGAAGCACTGCCACTTCAAGGTGGCGGTCTCCCGCAGCGGAGTGCGCTTCCTGTTCGAGGCGGGCCCCGAGCACGCGCAGAAGAAGCGCTGGGTCGCGGCCTGGAAGCGGCACACCCGCCAGCTCGTGCCCGTGCTGCGCCGGGCCAAGGGCCTGGGCTGGTTCAAGGACGAGCACGACGAGGCCCCGTCGGCGATCCTCACCGACCTGCCCGCGGACGCGGTGGCGCGGCTCGGCGACGAGCTGGTACGCACGCGCGACGGCCAGTTCATCCTGGGCCGGAGCGTGTCCGCGGAGGAGGCGGCCAAGTGGAAGCCTCGCGAGTACGCCCGCGCCGCGCGCGAGACCTTCCACCTGCTGGCGCCGCTGTATCGCTTGCGGTGATCCACCTCCTGCTTCCCTCTCCCCTCCGGGGAGAGGGCCAGGGTGAGGGGGAAGCCCGCGGACACTCGTTTACTTCTTCAGGCTCTTCAGC
>JBGOVO010000031.1:0-19169 GCA_041478145.1 Methylomirabilia bacterium | reverse complement strand
GGACGGCTCGCGGTGCAGTCCATCTACAACCGCGACTACGCGGTGGTGCAGTGCACGGTCTTCCTCGCCGCGCTCATGTTCGTCGTGATCAACTTCTTCGTGGACCTGATCTATGGCGTCCTCGATCCCCGCATCCGTTCCGGCTGACGCGGTCCTGCCCGCGGTCGCGACGCCGGCGCGCGCGCGGCGCCGCCGGCTGCCGTGGCTGGTCTTGCTCGGCGTGGGCTTCGTCGGGCTGCTGGTGCTGGTCGCCGCCGCGGCGCCGCTGCTCGCGCCTCAGGACCCGATCCGCCAGACCCTGCGCGGGCGCCTGGCCGCGCCCACCTGGGCCGGCATCGACGGGCGGGCGCACGCGCTCGGCACCGATCACCTGGGGCGCGACGTGCTCTCGCGCGTGATCTACGGCTCGCGCGTCTCGCTGGTGATCGGCTTCGCGGCGGTGCTCGTGGGCGGGGTGCTGGGCTCGGCGGCGGGCCTGCTGGCCGGCTTCAGCCGGGGGCGCCTGGACGGCATCATCATGACCGTGGCCGACGCGCAGCTCGCCTTCCCGTTCATCCTGCTCGCCATCGGCATCATCGCGGTGCTGGGCCCGAGCTTCCCGACCCTGGTGGTGGTGATCGGATTGTCCGGCTGGGTCTCCTACGCGCGCATCCTGCGCTCGCAGGTGCTGGTGCTGCGCTCGCGCGAGTTCGTGGAGTCCATCCACGCCCTCGGCGGCTCGCTCGCGCGCATCGTGCTCCGCCACGTGCTGCCCAACGTGCTCTCGTCCATCGTGGTCATCGCCACCCTCGAGCTGGCGCGCGCCATCGTGCTGGAGGCCACGCTGTCGTTCCTGGGGCTGGGCATCCAGCCGCCCACGCCGTCCTGGGGCGGCATGGTGCAGGAGGGGCGCGAGTATCTCGACTCGGCCTGGTGGATCTCCACGTTCCCCGGCCTCGTGCTCATGATCACCTCCATCGTGGTCAGCCGCACTGGCGACTGGCTCCGCGACGTGCTGGACCCGACTCTCCGCGGGGAGTAGGGCAGAAAGGAATCGCGATGCCGGTCACCCGACTGATCGAGTACTCCGAGGCGACCCCGGAGGTCCAGGCCGTCTACGACGACATCATGGCGACGCGCACGATCGACTGGATCAACAACTTCTGGAGGGCGCTCGCCAACCACCCGCCGACCCTGCGCCGCACCTGGGAGTCGATCAAGCAGGTGATGGCGCCGGGCGCGCTCGACCCGCTGACCAAGGAGATGATCTACCTGGCGGTGAGCGCGGCCAACGGCTGCGACTACTGCATCGCGTCTCACACCGCGGGCGCGCGCAAGGCGGGCATGACGGAGCCGATGCGGGGCGAGCTGCTCGCGGTGGTCGGCATGGCCTGCGAGACCAACTCGCTGGCCAACGCCTATCAGGTGCCGGTGGACGAGCGGTTCCGCGACCCGGCCTGAGCGCCGGCCAGCGCGCTCCGCTCCCGGCGCAGATCGACCGCGGTGTGGCCGGCGAGGGCCGCCAGCACGATGGCCCCGCCGACGAGCGACGGCAGGCCGGGGTTCTCGCCGAGCGCGAGCCACACCCAGACGGGTCCCAGCACGCTCTCCAGCACCGCGATCAGCGAGGCTTCCGCCACCGGGATGCGCCGCGCGCCCGCGGTGAAGAGGATCATGCCGAGCCCGAGCTGGCCGCTACCGAAGAGGGCGAGCAGCAGCAGATCGCCCGCGTCGGCCGTCCGCGGCTGCGCGGGCAGGGCGGCGACCAGGCTCGTCAGCGCGGCGGCGAGGGCGGCGGCGGGCAGCATCTGGACCTGCCGCCGGCGGCGCAGGAACACGGTGGCCGCCGCGAAGGCGAGCGCCACCACGAACGCGAGCAGGTCGCCGCTCAGCGAGCCCGTCGCGGGCGTGGCGTAGAAGTAGCGCGAGACCATGATGGCGCTGCCCAGGAGCGCCACGCTCATCGCCGCCCACGTGCGCCCGGCCACCTGCTCGCCCATCCACGCCCAGCCGAGCAGCCCGGCCATGAACGGGCTCAGGCTCTGGATGATCAGGGCGTTGGCGACCGAGGTGCGGTGGAGCGCCATGATGAAGCAGGTGGAGGCGGTGGCGAAGCACACCGCCATGCCGAGACCGGTCCCGCCCATGCGCGCGAACACCGCGAGCGTCCTCCGGCCCTCGCGGAGCGCGGTCACCCCCACCAGGAAGGCCACGCAGAAGAGCCCGCGCCAGAACACGGTGGTCCACGGGTCGGTGTCCACGGTGCGCACGAGCAGGCCGCCGGTGCTCCAGCACACCGCCGCGGCGGCCACGAGCAGGCGGCCGCGCCGCCGATCGACCTCCCCGCTCACCGGGCGAGGGCCACGCAGGCCACGCCGGCCAGCACGACCGCGGCGCCCGCCAGCCGGCGGCCCAGCGCGCCTTCTTTCATCCACACGCTGCCGATGATGGCCGAGAGCACGATGGACATCTCCCGCGCGGCCACCACGTAGCCCGTCTTGGCGAGCGGGAAGGCGAAGAGGACGAGCAGGTAGGCGGTCGGGCTCATCAGGGCGGCGGCCACGATCGTGACGCGGTTCGTGCGCCACTCCCGGCGCGTCACGTCGCCCTTGGCGAGCGCCACCGGCATGAGGAGCGCGCAGGAGCCCATCTCCATGAGCCAGATGTAGGCCAGCGGGCTGATGCGGGCGACGCCGGCTTTGTCGAGCAGCGAGTAGGCCGCGATCAGCACCCCGGTGGCGAGCGCCCACCCGGTCCCCGAGGCCAGGAAGGCGGCGCGGGTCCACGCGCCGGGACGCCAGTGCAGGAAGAAGATGCCGGCCGCGACGAGGATCACCCCGAGCGTGCCGAGCGAGGACAGGCGCTCGTCGAACAGGCCGAGCGCGGCGACCGGTACCAGGGCCACGCCGAGCCCGCGCGCGATGGGATAGACGAGCGAGAAGTCGCCGGAGGCGTAGGCGCGGCCGAGGGCGAAGAAGTAGAGCGCGTGCAGGACGATCGTGCCGATCACGAACGGGATGGCGGCGGCGCGGAAGCCCTGCCGCGCCAGCACGACCAGCGCGATCGGCGCGTAGATCACGGACGCGACCACGCCCACCCACCAGAGGAACACCACCGGATCGCGGGCGCGCTTGGCGAGCGCGTTCCAGCCCGCGTGCAGCCCGGCCGCGCCGAGGACGAGGAGGAGGGCCGCCGCGGTCACCTCGACAGCGTAGGGGTTTCCCCCAGCCACGCCAAGCGATTACTATGGAGCCCTCGCCCATGGCTTACTCGCTCCGGCTCGTCGAGGACCGCGTCGCCGCGGGCGCGCTCGCTCCCGCGGCTCGTCGCGGCGCGCCCCGCGTGCTCTACGCGGTCTCCGGCGCGCTCCGGCCGGACCCGGCCGGCGCGCCCGTCGCGGCGGTCGGTCCCGGCGTGGCGGCCGCGCGCGCCGGCGCGGAGGACGCGCGCCTCTACCGCGCGGAGCTGGTTCGCCAGCCGTCTCCGGGGGCGGGCGGCCGCGTGCTGCTCGAGCATCCGATCGACCTCTCGGGCGGGACGGCCTGGCTCATGCGCTGCGACCGGGTGGACTTCGAGCCGGGCGGCATCGCGCCGCCGCACCGGCATCGCGGCGGGGGCATCCGTTGCCTGCTGCGCGGCCGCCTCGAGGTGACGGTGGCCGAGGGGGCGCCGCGCGCGGTGACGCCGGGTGAGGCCTGGTTCGAGAGCGGGCGCGAGCCGGTGCTGGCCGTCTCGTCGCGCGAGGCGGAGACGAGCTTCATCCGCTTCTCCATCCTGCCCGCGGCGATCCGCGGGCAGAGCTCCATCCTCTACGTCGATCCGGCGGACGCCGCGCGCGGCCGGCCGCGGCACTACACGGTCTACGTCGACGAGCCGATCGCGGTCTAGACGCCATGCGCGTGCTCATCCTCAGCGCCAGCTACGGCTCGGGCCACGCAGAGGCCGCGCGCAGTCTCGCCGCCGCCTTCGCGGCCCGCGGCGCCACGCCCGTCGTGGTGGACCATTTTCGCGAGCTGGTGCACCCGGTCTTCGCGAGCGTGAGCCGCGCGTGCTACTACTGGCTCCTGCGGCGGGCGCCCGCCGCGTGGGCGCTGGCGTACTCGCTCGGCGACCGGCTGGGGCCGGAGTCGCCGCTGGCCTTGGGCATCCCGCGGCTGGGCACGGAGCGGCTCGGCCGCCTGCTCGAGACGATGCGCCCGGATGCGGTCGTGACCGTCCACGCCACCCCGGCGGCGGCGATGGCCGCGCTCGCGGCGGCCGGCCGGCCCGTCCCGCCCCACACGACGGCGGTGACCGATTTCGTGGCTCATAGCCAGTGGATGCCGCGTCCGGTCGACCGCTACTGCGTGGCGGCGGAGGAAGTGCGGAACGAATTCGTCGCGCGCGGGATCGCGCCCGACCGCGTGGTGGTGACGGGCGTGCCGGTGCGGCACGAGTTCGCGCGCGCGGTGGATCCGGGGGCGGCGCGCCGGGCGCTCGGCCTCTCGCCGACGCTCCCCACCGTGGTGGCGATGGCGGGGACCCAGGGCTCGCTCGGGCGTCTCCGCGACGTCGTGTGGGCGCTGCTCGCGGTCGAGCGGCCGATGCAGGCGGTGGTGGTGGCCGGCCGCGACGAGCGCCTGCGCGGGCAGCTCACGCGCCTCGCCGCGGACAGCCCGCTGCGCGTGGTGGGCTACGTCGACGACGTCCGGACGCTGCTGGCGGCGGCGGACCTGCTCGTGACCAAGGCGGGCGGCATGACGCTGGCCGAGGCCACCGCGGCGGAGGTCCCGCTGCTGCTCTACGGATCGCTGCCCGGCCAGGAGCGCGGCAACGAGCGCTTCGCCTCGCGCGCCGGCATCGCGCTGGTGGCCCGCTCGCGCGGGGAGCTGCGCCGGCTGCTCGCCCGCGCGCTCGACGACCCGGAGACCGTGGAGCGGATGCAGGGCTCGCTCCGCCGCCTGCGCCGCCCCGACGCCGCCCACCACGTCGTCGACCTGGTCTTCGACCAGATCGCGGCCCGGCGCCGGCCATGACCACGACCCAGCTCGCGTTCTGTCTCGAGAGCGGCGACCAGGCGCTCCGGGAGGGCCGCTACGCGGATGCCGAGCACGCCCTGACCGCGGCGCTCGCGCTCGAGCCCCGCAGCGTGAAAGCGCACTTCAAGCTGGGCCTGGCCCTCGAGCATCAGCGTGAGTGGGCCCGGGCGGAGGCCGCCTTCCGCGCCGCCATCCGCGGCAAGCGCGACCACGCCACCGCCTGGCTGCGGCTCGCCGCGGCCTGCCGGCGTCAGGGCAAGGCCCGCGAGGAGGAGACCGCCGCGCGCGAGGCCGTCCGCCTCGCCCCGCGCAGCAGCGAGGCGCGCCACGGCCTGGCCGTGACGCTCTCGCGCCTGGGCCGGACCGACGAGGCGGTGCGCGCCTTCGAGGAGACGATCGCGCTCGCCCCGTCCAATGCCATCGCGCGATACGGGCTCGGGGTGGCCCTCGCGGCGCAGGGGCGCGACGCCGAGGCGGCGAGCGCATTCGGCGAGGCGGTGCGCCTCGATCCGCGCTCGTTCAATGCCCACGTCCAGCAGGCGGAGGCGCTGCGGCGTCAGCGCCGCTGGGGAGACGCGGCGGCGGCGTACCGGGAGGCCGCCGCGCTCCGGCCGGACGAGCCCGCGCTCCACGGGCGGCTCGGGATGGTGCTGGAGCGGCAGCGGCGCTATCGCGACGCGGTCGCGGCCTACACGCGCGCGGTCCGGCTCGACGCCGCGGGCGGGCGCTGGCGGGCGCGTCTCGGCCGCGTGCTCGAGCGCCAGGGCCGCTTCGCCGACGCGGAAGCCGTGCTGCTCGAGGCGGTGCGGCGGCAGCCCGATCTGCTCGACGCCTACCTTGGCCTCGCGATGATCTACCGGCGCCAGGCGAAGTGGGCCGAGGAGGCGCGGGTATACGAGCGAGCGATTCGTCTGAAGCCGGACGACGCCCATCTCCACGCCGACCTCGGCCTCGCCCTCGAGGCCCAGGGGTTGCTGGGCCCCGCGGAAGGCGAGTTCCGCCGGGCAGTCGCGCTGGCGCCGGACAACGCGGACCTGCACGTCGAGCTCGGCATCGCGATGGGCCGGCAGGGGCGGCACGCCGAGGCCGAGGCGGCGCTACGCGAAGCGGTGCGGCTCAATCCCCAGGACCTCGTCGCCCGGGCCAATCTCGCGTTGGGCCTCGGCCGGCAGGGGCGCCACGCCGAATCGGAGGAAGCGTACGGTCAGGCGCTCGTGGTGAAGCCCGACGGCGCCCCGCTTCATCGCGGCCTCGGCATGGCGCTGTACTCCCAGGGCAAGCGCGCGGCGGCCGAGGCCGCGTTCCGCGAGGCCGTCCGCCTCAAGCCCGGCTACGCGCGGGCGTGGGGCGACCTGGGCGAGCTCCTGACGGAGGCGGGCCGGCACGACGAGGCGGTGGCCGCCTTCCGCGAGGCCATCGCGGTGAAGCCCCAGCGCATCGCCTCGCACCGGGGACTGGGCACGGTGCTGCTGCTCCAGGGGGCCGACGCGCTCGCCGAGGCCGCGTTCCGTGACGCGCTCGCCGTCCGCCCCGATGACTCCCAGGGCCATTTCGGGCTGTGGACGGCGCTCGAGCGGCAAGGCAAAGCTGGAGAGGCCGAAGCCGCCTACCGCGCCGCCATCGCGGTGAGCCCGGAGCTGGCCGAAGCCCACGCGCGGCTCGGCGAGCTGCTGGCGCGCCAGGGGAGATGGCGGGAAGCCGAAGCCGCCTATCGGGAGGTGCTGCGCCTTCAGCCGGACGACGCGCGCTCGCGCATCGCGCTGGGCGCCGTGCTCCGTCGCCGGGGGGGTTAGTCGGCCGCGGAGTCGCTCTCGATGTTGGTGATGCGGAGATAGCTGACGGCCACGCGCTGGTCGCCCTGCTCGAGGAGCACGCCGTCGTCGGCGATCTGGGCCAGGCTGCCCGCGATCGGCTCGGGCGCGTTCTTCACCGAGACGAGCACGCGACGGCCCAGATGGCGCTGGGCCTCGGCGTGCCACATCGTCTTCTGCACCTCGTCGAAGGCCGCCGACGCCGCCCGGCGGGCGGCGGTGATCGTGCCCAGCCCGGGCACCATGAGCCCCCCGGGGCCCGGCCAGACCGGAGCGGCCGGCCCGTTGGCGGCCACCGTCATCGGCCGCGCCGAGCTGCCCGCGTCCGCCGTCACCGCGGGCTGGACGGCGGCGGCGCCCGGCTCCGCGGCCGGCTCCTGCCCTTCGAGGAAGCGGAGCACCTCGGACAAGCGCGCCATGAGGTTCGAGAAGATGAAGAGCCCCACCAGCGCGCAGGCCAGCGCGGCGCCGAGCCCCATCTGCGCCTCGGTGTGGCGGAGCTGATTCAGGGAGTAGAGCGTGTAGGTGAAGAGCAGCAGGGGAATCACGGCGGTCAGCGCGAAGACGATGGAGGCCGCGTTCCGCAGGGTATACGTCCGGCCTCTACTCATGGTGCCTCAAATCTAGCGCGACCGGCTCCGCGCCCCAAGTTTTGAGAGGGCCGGCGCCGCCTCCTGGGCCCCCGGCCCGCGTGATAGTATCCGACCGCCACCCATGAGCCCGACCCGGCGCGCCCTGCGGGAGATGCGCGGCTTCGTCTTCGACCTCGACGGCTGCGTCTGGACCGGCGAGGTGCTGATGCCGGGCGCCGCCGAGGTGCTGGCCCTGCTCCGCCAGCAGGGCAAGGCGGTCTGCTTCCTCACCAATAACTCGCGCGCCCGCGCCCGCACCATGCAGGCCAAGCTCGTGCGCCTGGGCGTGGAGGCCAAGGAGCACGAGGTCCTCACCCCGCTCGAGATCCTGGGCGAGGTGGTGGCCCAGCGCTGGGGCCCCTCGCGGGTGCTCGCCATCGGGGGCGAGGAGCTCGCCGAGGTCCTGGTGGACGCCGGACACAGCCTGGTGCCGATCGAGCGTTTCCGCGACGCGACCGTGGTGGTGGTCGGCAACGACTTCGAGTTCAGCTACGAGCGATTGACCGCGGCCGCCCGCGCGGTGGCCGCCGGCGCCGCCTTCGTCACGCCCAACATCGATCCGCGGCTGCCCCTGGAGGACGGCCAGTTCTTGCCGGGGTGTGGCGCCATCGTGGAAGCGGTGGCCACCGCGGCGGGGCTGCGGCCCATCGTGATCGGGAAGCCCGAGCCGCCGCTCTTCGAGCTGGCGCTCCAGCGCATGGGCCTGGGCGTGGACGAGGCCGCCATGGTGGGCGACAGCGTGGATTCGGACGTGCGGGGCGCGCGGCGGGTCGGCATGACCGCGGTGCTGTTCGCGCCCAAGGGCGGTCCGGATGGCGTGGCGCACTATATGGTCAAGTCCATGGCCCAGCTGAGACGGCTGCTGGGCGGGTAGGGATGCGCGTCCTGCTGCATTCGGGCGGCCCGCTCGGGCCCGAGGGCCGCGCCGGGCTGTCCGACTTCCTCGGCCCGCGCCGCCGCGTCGCCTTCGTCACCGCGGCGAGCCTCCACGACGAGACCGCCTACTTCGAGCGGGTGCGCGCCGCGCTCGAGGCCGCGCCGCCGGAGGGCGCCGGCCTCGCGCTCGCGCACCTGCGCTGGGATCGCGAGCCGCTCGCCGCGCTGGCCGAGGCGGAGGCGCTCTTCATGGGAGGCGGCAACACCTACGCGCTCCTGCAGCGCCTGCGCGGCGCGAGCCTGCTCGAGGCGATCCGCGCCCGCGTGGCCGCGGGGATGCCGTACCTGGGCGCGAGCGCCGGCTCCAACGTGGCCGGCCCGACGATGCTCACCACCAACGACTGGAACGTGGTGGCCCTCGATCGCTTCGACGCCCTGGGCCTCGTGGGCTTCAACATCAATCCCCATTACAAGGAAGCCGATCCGCTGATGGCGGCCTACAGTGAGACCCGCGACGACCGGATCCGCGAGTACCACGTGGTCAACACGAACCCGGTGGTGGGGCTGGAGGAAGGGGCGTGGGTGATCGCGGCCGACGGGGTCGTGACCGCTCACGGCACCGCGCGGGTGAAGCTGTTCCGGCCGGCCGCCGACCCGGTGTGGTACCGGGCCGGCGAGCGCCTGCCGGTCACCTAACGGCCGCTCAGAAGGACCCGTCGACGTCGCTGGCGCTCTCATCCGGGCCCTTCTGAACGGCCTCGTTCGTCTTGGGTCGAGCGCTCGTCGGGGACTAACCCGAGCACCTCTGGCCCTTGGGGGCTTCGTAGTTGGCCACCTTGAAGGTCCGCACGAAGGAATCCTCCCAGACCTCGAGCGGCAGCCGTCCCAGGTCCTGCGTGCCGTCGAAGACCGAGAACTTCGCCCGGCGCGTGAACTCGCCGGCGGGGACGCGCTTGGCCAGGAAGCCGAGCGCGGTGGGCTTGTCGATGAACAGGGCGAGCGTCTCGTTGACCGGCTGGACGGCGGCGGCGCCGGTGCCCGGCTTGAGCCAGGACAGCACCACCGAGAAGCCCTGCACGTTGGGATCGGCCACCAGCGGCTGCAGCGAGGCCATCCGCCGCAGCAGATCCGTCCCGTAGCGGGAGAACATGGCGGAGGCGCGCCGCTCCGCCGGCAGCGCCGCGAAGCGGGCGTCTTCGTCCTGGTCGATCACGATCCAGACCGAGAGATAGCGGTCGTCGTCGACGGCGCCCTTGGGCTGGCGGAAGCCGATGCCCGCCTTCTGCACGCCGACCCACGGCATGCAGTGGTAGATCTCCTCCCGCATCTGCTTGAGGAGCGGCTGATGGGTCGTGGCCAGGGTGCGGGCCTTGGCCGTCTTGTACTGGTCGATGCTCATGATGGCGTCGTCGGCGGCGGCCGGAACCGGAACGAAGAGGATGAAGGCGAGCGCGGCGAGCCGGCGAACGACGAAGCGGGACATCGTGTGTCTCATCGGGATCCTCCCTGTTGGCGGAGCACGTTCGGATCCCGACGAGCGCCCTCGAGCGCCCTTCCTTCGGTAGCCCGGCTGTCAGGTGTTCGCCTGACCCGCGGCTTTGCGTCCCCGTCTCACGACGGGTTTGCCATTGTCGGGAAGAAGCTCCGCGTCGGAAGGAGGGAGCAATCGCGATGCCAGCCCTCCCCGGCCCCGATGGCCAGCAGTGATCGGTAGATAGCCGACACGCGCGGCCGGCGGTGTCATGGGGGTGACGCGCGTGTTGACCGTACGCTGGCGCGCAAGATGTGCTATCCATGCCGCGATGCTCTCGGACGCGCCGGTCGCGATCAGCCTGCTCTTCGTCGCCACGGTGGTGGGGATGCTGGTGCTCGTGCTCTGGGGCGCGGCGCACGCGGCCCGACGCGTGGGGCCGGGCGCGGCGCGCGGCGTGCGGCTCGCGGGAGTCGCCATGGCCGGCTGGCTCGCGCTGGCCGCGGCGCTGGCCGAGCGGGGCTTCTTCGAGGACTTCCACGCGCTGCCGCCCCACATGCTGCTGGCCATCGGTCCGCTCCTCTTGGCCGCGCTCGCCCTCACCGCCTCGGGGCGCCTCGACCCGCTGCTGGCCGCGCTGCCCCCGTCCTGGCCGGTCGGCGCGCAGGCCTTCCGCATCGTGGTGGAGATCGTGCTGTGGCGGCTCGCGGTGGCGGGCGTGGCGCCGGAGATCATGACCTTCACCGGGCGCAACGTGGACATCCTGGTCGGGCTCACCGCGCCGATCGTGGCCTACGCTTGCTTCGTCCGGCGCGCCTGGCCGGCCCGGGTGGCGCGGTGGTGGAACTGGGCCGGCATCCTCATCCTGCTGAACGTGGTGGTGCACGCGCAGCTCTCCGCGCCGACGCGGTTCCGGCTCTTCGAGACCGACCCGCCCACCACCTTCATCGGCGACCTGCCCTACATCTGGCTGCCCGCGTTCCTGGTGCCGCTGGCCTGGGCGCTCCACGCGGTCTCGCTGCGCCAGCTCCGGTCGAGGCGGTGAGCGGCGCCGACGACCGCTTCTACCCGCGCGTCTTCGCGCTGGTGACCGCGCTGCTCCTGGCCGGCGCCCTGTTCATGATTCTGCGCCCGTTCCTGGAGGCCATCCTCTGGTCCATGCTGCTCGCCTTCCTGCTCTCCCCGGCCCAGCGGGCGGTGGCGGGGCTGCTGGGCGGGCGCCCCGCGCTCACCGCGATCCTCCTCACGGTGCTCAGCGCCATCGTGCTGATCGCGCCGGGGCCGCTGCTCACGGTCGCCTTCGCGAGCCAGGCCCGGGACCTGTTCGCGCGCGCGCAGAAGCTGGTGGCCGACTCCGGCATCTCCGGGGCGGGCGACCTCCTCGAGATCCCCCTCGTGAGCCGCGCCATCCGGTGGGCGGAGGCGATGGCTCCGGTCAGCGCCGAGCAGATCCACGGCTGGCTGGTGAGCGGAGCCCAGGCGCTGCTGCAGGGGTTGGTGGCGCTGAGCGGCGCCTTCGTGGTGGGCGCGCTGAACGCGCTGGTGGGCCTCGGCATCACGCTCTTCCTGCTCTTCTTCTTCCTGCGCGACGGCGACCGGATGGTGGCGGGCGCGGTGCGCCTGATCCCGATGGTCCCGGAGCGCCGGAGCCACCTGTTCGATCACATCGCGGCGGTGATCCGCGCGGTGGTGTTCGGCTCGCTGCTCACCGCGCTGGTGCAGGGGGTGCTGGTGGGGATCGGCTTCGCGCTGGTGGGCCTGCCGTCGCCGGTGGTCTTCGGGGCGGTGGCCGCGGTGGCCGCCCTGATCCCGCTGATCGGCACCGCGCTGGTCTGGGTGCCCGCGGCGGGCGTGCTGTTCCTCCAGGGGCGCTGGGTCGCGGGCCTGTTCATGCTCGGGTGGGGCGTGGGCGCGGTCTCGAGCGCCGACAACCTGGTGCGGCCGCTCTTCATCTCGGGCCGCGCCCAGATCTCCACCCTGCCGGTGTTCCTGGGGTTGCTGGGCGGGGTGAGCGCGTTCGGCCCCATCGGGCTCGTGGTAGGGCCGGTCGTGGTGGCCCTCACCCTGGCCCTGCTGCGCTTCGCGGAGGAATCGCACGACTCTTAGTCGGCTAGGAGTCTGTCCCAGTAATGACCTGGGGCCAGTTTTCGGGGGATCGCAAACCATTGACTCGATCGAGATCGTCGATCCTGAGCCAAATGCGTGATCGCGTTTCGAGTCGCCGAGCCGTCAAACCCATTACCGGGACAGACTCCTAGTCGACGGCGCCCCGCCGGACCGGGCGCGGCCGGCGCCGGTAGCGCATGTTGAGCATCTCCACGGGGAGCGAGAAGGCCATCGTGAAGTAGATCGCGGCCGGAGATGCCGCGGTTGTCCGCGGTGAGGAACGCGGCCATGGAGCCGGCGACGGAGGGGCGTCCCTACTTCACGTGCGGCAGGACGTGGCGTGCGAACAGCTCGATCGCGGCCAGGTCTTCCTGATCGAGCATCTGCAGCACCACGCGCTGTACCCCCGCCGCCTCCCACGCGCGCAGGCTGTCGACGACCTCGCCCGGTGTGCCCACCAGGAAGCTCGCGGCGCGCCAGGCCGCCTCGTCGGCCGGCATCTGCGGGAAGGTGGCGCGGGCCGCCGCGATGCGCTGGGCCACGTCGGCGCGGTCGCGGCCGATGGCGAGCGGGATCATCAGCGAGCGGGTGATGGTCTCCGGGTCGCGGCGGACGGCCGCGCAGTGCTTGGCCAGCACCTCGCGCTTCTGGCGGAAGCCGTCCGGGTCGACCCGGGTGACGTTCCACTCGTCGGCGAACTCGGCGGCGATGCGCAGGGTGCGCTTCTCGCCCCGCCCGCCGATCACGAGCCGCAGGCGGCCATAGGTGGGTAGCGGGTAGTTCTCCGCCTTGTGCAGCGGGTAGTAGGGCTGGTCCAGCGTCACCGGCTCGCCCACGCCGAGGGCGCGCACGTAGCGCGCGGCGGCCTCGAGGCGGTCGAGCCGCTCCTTGATCGGCGGCAGCGGGATGCCGAACATGGCGTGCTCGTGCTCGTTCCAGCCGCCGCCCAGGCCCAGATCCATGCGCCCGCCCGAGAGCGTGTCCAGCGCCACCGCCATCTTGGCGAGCAGCGCGGGCTGGTAGAACGTCACCGGCGAGACCATGGGGCCGAAGCGGATGCGCCGGGTGCGCAGCGCGACCACCGTGAGGGAGGTCCACGTCTCGAGCGACGGCCGCTTCGAATCGCCGAAGAGCCCCGTCAGGTGATCCGACCGGCAGAGCGACTCGTAGCCCATGTCCTCGGCCGCTTCCAGGAGCCGGACCCACCGCTCCCAGGTGAGCCCTTCCTGCCCTTCGATCATGATGCCGACACGCATGGCCTGGCCTCCTCCTCGCCTGCGGGATGGGATACCGCTCGGGAGCCGGGCTCTCATGTATACCGCAACTGCGGTTCGCGCGCCCCGTGATAAACTCGGGGCCGTCGCGGACATGGCGCCTTCCCAGCGACTGCTGCTGCTGATTCCCACGACCACCTACCGCACCGAGGACTTCGTCGAGGCGGCGCGGGCGCTCGACGTCGATCTCGTGATCGCCTCCGACCGTCCGAACGTCATGTCGGGCGAGTTTCCGGACCACCTGTTGACGCTGCCCTTCGGCGACCCGGCGGCAGCGGCCCGCGAGATGCGCGGCTACGCGGCGCGCCGGCCGCTCGATGCGGTGGTGCCGGTGGACGACGCCACCACCGTGGTGGCCTCCGCCATCGGGGAGGCGCTCGGCCTGCGCGTGAACCCGCTGGCGGCGGCGCAGGCCACGCGCAACAAGCGCGTGATGCGCGAGCGGCTCGCGCGCGCGGGCGTGCCGTCGCCGCCGTTCACCACCGTCGGCGTCGGGGAGGATCCGTGCGCCGCCGCCCGGCGCATGCGTTATCCCTGCGTGCTCAAGCCGCTCGTGCTCTCGGCGAGCCGCGGCGTGATCCGGGCGGACGACGCGGCGGAGTTCGTGGCGGCCTTCGAGCGGATCCGCGCGATCCTCCGCACCGGCGACGTGGCGGAGCTGGGCGAGGGTACCGACTCCATCCTGGTGGAGGGCTTCATCCCGGGTGCCGAGGTGGCGCTCGAGGGCCTGCTCGAGGACGGCGCGCTCCACACCCTGGCCCTCTTCGACAAGCCCGATCCGCTCGACGGGCCGTTCTTCGAGGAGACCATCTACGTGACGCCGTCCCGGCTGCCGGAGGCCACCCAGGCCGCGGTCGCCGCGGCGGCGGCGCGGGCCGCCCGCGCGCTCGGGCTCTCCGACGGCGCGGTGCACTGCGAGCTGCGGCTGCGTGCCACGCCGGCCGGGCTCGAGCCGGTGGTCCTGGAGATCGCCGCGCGCTCCATCGGCGGGCTCTGCGGGCGCACCCTGCGCTTCGGCACCGGGATGTCGCTCGAGGAGCTGATCCTGCGGCGCGCACTCGGGCGGCCGATCGCCTCGCTCGACCGCGAGCGCGCGGCGGCGGCGGTCATGATGATCCCGATCCCGCGCGGCGGGCTCCTCGAGGAAGTGCGGGGCCTCGACGACGCGCGCGCCGTCCGGCACATCGAGGACGTCACGATCTCGCTCCACAAGGGGCAGGAGGTCGTGCCGCTGCCGGAGGGCTCGCGCTATCTCGGCTTCATCTTCTCGCGCGCCGCGGCGCCGGCGGAGGCGGAGGCGGCCCTGCGCGAGGCCCACCGGCACCTTCGGTTCGTGATCCGCTGAGCCCGGCCGCCGGCCGGCGCGCGGCGTGGGGAGGCTTGCCATGAGCATCGTCCGCGACTTCGAGCGCGCCTTCAACCGGCAGGACGTGAAGGCGCTGGTGGCCTGCTTCACGGAGGACGCGTCCTATCACGACACCTTCTTCGGCGGGCACGCCGGCTCGGCGGTGCTCCGGGAGATGTTCGAGCGGATGTTCCGCGAGGGACGCGACTATGCGTGGACCATGGAGACGGTCGTGGAGACGGACGCGGGGGCGGCCGCCGAGTGGACCTTCGCCTACACGGTGACCGAGGCGATCCCGCGCAGCGCCGGCCGCGCGGTGCGCTTCCGGGGCATGAGCTTCTTCGAGAAGCGTGACGGCAAGATCGCGGCCTACCGCGAGTCCTTCGACATGAGCGCGGCGCTGCTGCAGCTCGGCTTCGGCCCGGAGGCGATGGCCAAGACGATCCGGCGCCATCGCCTGTGAGGGCGCCCGGTACCTGATCCCCCGTGTCGACCTACGTCCTGCGCCGCCTCCTCCTGTTCGTCCCCACGCTCGTCGGCGCCTCGGTCCTGATCTTCGTGCTCATGCGACTGGTGCCGGGTGACATCGCCGAGATCCTGGTCTACCAGACGGGCTCCGAGTCGAGCACGGTGCAGAAGAGGCAGATCCAGCAGATCCGCCGGGAGCTGGGCCTGGACCGGCCGGTCGTCATCCAGTACCTCGACTGGATCGGCGGCGCCGTGCGGGGCGACTTCGGCCAGTCCTACGTGCAGCGGAGGCCCGTCGTCGACATCCTCAAGGAGCGCTTCCCGCGCTCGATGGAGCTGGCCGCGCTCACGCTGCTGCTCGCGGTCGTGTGGGCGGTCCCGCTCGGCGTGGTGTCGGCCGTCCGGCAGAACGGCCCGCTCGACTATCTGGCGCGGCTGGTCAGCCTGAGCGGCCTGAGCCTGCCCCTCTTCTTCACGGGGGCCCTCATCCTGTACGGGCTCGTGCGCATCTTCCGCTGGCTGCCGCCGCTGGAGTTCGCGTCGTTCACCGAGGACCCGGTGGAGAACCTGAAGCAGCTCATCTGGCCCGCGCTGGCCCAGGCCTACTACATCAGCGCGCCGATCACGCGGCTCACGCGCTCGCAGATGCTCGAGGTGATCCGCCAGGACTACGTGCGCACCGCGCGCGCCAAGGGGCTGGCCGAGCGCGCCGTCGTCTACCGCCACGCGCTGCGCAACTCGCTGCTGCCGGTGGTCACCTTCATCGGCTGGTGGGGCGGCCGACTGCTCGGCGGCCTCGTGATCATGGAGATCATCTTCGTGGTGCCGGGCATGGGCAGCGCGCTGATCCAGGCGGTGAGCCAGCGCGACTACCCCACCGTGCAGGCCATGATCTTCGTGATGTCGCTCGTGTTCCTGCTCGTGAACCTCGCGGTGGATCTCCTCTACGCGTGGCTCGATCCGCGCATCCGGTACGCGTGAGGGCCGCGCTCGCGCGCTTCGTGATCGGCCAGCCGTTGGGCGCGGCGGGGGCGGTGGTCGTGCTGGTCCTGATCGTGGTGGCGCTGGCCGCGCCCGCGCTCGCCCCGCACGGTCCCAAGGAGACGGGCTTCGCCACGTACGTGGCGCCAAGCCGCGAGTTCCCCATGGGCACCGACCAGGTCGGCCGCGACGTGCTGAGCCGCGTGATCTGGGGCGCGCGGCTCTCGCTCTACGTGGGCGTCGTCTCGGTGCTCTTCGGCGTCACGCTAGGCGCGCTCTGGGGCGCGGTGACGGGCTATCTGGGTGGCGCCGCCGACGCGGGCAGCCAGCGCGTGGTGGACATTCTGATGGCGCTGCCGCCCATCATCCTGGCCCTGTCGCTCATGGCCGCGCTCGGCCAGTCGGTCAACAACGTGATCGTGGCCCTCGTGATCCTGCTCACGCCCACCGCGGCCCGGACCATTCGCTCGGTCGCGCTCGGCGTATCGGCCACGCCCTTCATCGAGGCGGCGCAGGCGGCGGGGGCTTCGCGGACCCGCATCATCTTCCGACATCTCATCCCGAACTGCATGGCGAGCTACATCGTGCTCGTGACCACGAACATCTCCTACGCCATCGTGGTGGAGGCGTCGCTCAGCTTCATCGGCGCCGGCGCACCGCCCGACGAGCCCTCGTGGGGCGGCATGCTCACCGCGGGCATCCAGGCGCTCGAAACCGCACCGTGGATGGTATTCTTCCCGGGACTGGCCATCAGCCTGGCCGTCTTCGGCCTCAACCTACTCGGCGATTCGATCCGCGACCTGACCGATCCGCGCCTCCGCGGCGGCCTCGGCTAGCCCGCGGATCGCAAAGGAGCGATTGCGATGTCGATGAGCCTCTCGCGATGCACCCGCCTCGCGGCCCTCGCCGCCGCGCTGCTCGTCACGATCGGACCCCTGGCGCCGTCGGCGGGCGCCCAGGAGAAGCCGCGGCCGGGCGGCATCCTGACCTGGTTCGACTACGGTGATCCCGGCCGGCTCGACGTCCACGCCGAGTCGCCGCTGGTGGTCCAGCAGGCCACCGCCGGGGTCTACAGCGGGCTGCTCCACTACGATCCGGACGATCCGAGCAAGATCGTGGCGGATCTCGCCGAGCGCTGGACGGTCTCGCCGGACGGCAAGACGTACACGTTTCACCTGCGGAAGAACGTGAAGTGGCACGACGGGCAGCCGTTCAGCTCGGCCGACGTCAAGGCCTCGTTCGACCGGGTGCTCAACCCCGACTTCAAGAGCCCCAAGTGCGGCGCCTCCCTGAAGCCCATGGTGGCGAGTGTCGAGGCGGTCGACGCCAATACCGTCGAGTTCAAGCTGAAGTTCGCGGCGGCGCCGTTCCTGCCGTCGATCGCGTCGGCGTGGTGCCGGGTGGCCGCCAAGCACATCCTGGCCAAGTACGGCGACCTCAACTCGGCCGAGGCCCAGGTCGGCACCGGGCCGTTCAAGTTCAAGAAGTACGAGCGCGGCAGCGTGATCGAGTGGGAGAAGAACCCGAGCTACTTCATCCCGGGCCTGCCCTATCTCGACGGCGTCAAGCAGTTCATCCTGGTGGGCGGGCCGACCCAGCTCGCCGCGGCCAAGGCGTCGAAGATCATGCTGTGGGACGCGTGGCCGCCGATGCGGAAGACGCAGGCCGATGAGCTGGCGCGCGCGCGCACCGACGTCGACATCTACCAGGCGCCGATCAACACCGTCTTCTTCATCTATCTCAACGCGAAGAAGCCGCCGTTCGACAACCCGGACCTGCGCCGCGCCGTCAACCTGGCCATCGACCGCCAGGAGCTGGTGGCCAAGTCGCTGGAGGGCGCGGGCGTGCCCTGCGCGATCCTGGACCCGAAGCTGGTCGGTGACTTCGCCCTGCCGCTCGACGAGGTGGCCAAGTCGCCCGGCTGCCGCCAGCCCAAGGAGCCGGACATCGCGGATGCCAAGAAGCTGGTGGAGAAGCACTACCCGAACGGGCTCGACATCGAGGTGGCGGTCCGGCAGGTCGGCAACTACGTCGACCGCGGGCAGCTCGTCCTCTCCCAGCTCCGGAAGATCGGGATCCGCGGCACCATGAAGACGCACGAGAGCGCGGCCGGCTACGCGGCCTTCGGCAAGGGGGACTTCACGATCATCGCCACCCAGGACCGCGCCATGGACGTCAACGAGCCCTCCGGCGTGTTCCACATCTCCTACACCACCGAGTCGGGGAGCAACTATGGTCAGTACTCGGACCCCAAGGTGGACGAGCTGGCCGAGCGGGCGCTCAAGGAATCCAACCGCGACAAGCGCAAGCAGGCCTACTGGGAGCTGCAGCGCTACCTGCTGGCCAAGTGCGACCACGCCTCGATCGCGGTAGGCTGGGTCGAGGGCTGGTTCTTCAAGGACAAGAAGCTCCGCGGCTACAAGCCCGGCCTCACCACCTACGACAACAACACCTTCATGAAAGCCTGGATCGCCCAGTAGCCTGTCTCCTCATCCCCCTCTCCCCTTCCGGGGGAGAGGGCAGGGTGAGGGGGGCCCAGCGAGGTGGACATGACCTTCGACGACCCGCGCACGCAGCAATACCTCTCCACCAAGGACATCGTCGTCCTCGCCACCATCAACCCCGACGGCACGCCATTGATCACGCCCATGTGGTTTCTCCACGACCCGTCGGCGCTCGTGCTGATCAGCGTGGATGGGCTGCAGAAGGTTCGTAACCTCCGGCGGGATCCTCGGCTCCACATCGTCGCCGAGAGCGGCGCGCGCGGCGACGATATCAAGGGCGTCGCGGTGCGCGGCCGCGCCCAGTTCCTCCCCGAGTCCCCCGAGCGCCGCGCCCTGGCCACTCGCCTGCTCGACAAGTACCACCCGCACCTCGAGCGCCTCTGGAGCGGCCGGGCGGTGCCCGCGAACCGGGTGATGTTCCGGGTCACCCCCGAGCAGGTGCACACGTGGGGCCTCGACTGAGCGAGGACGAGGGCGAGCGTCCCAGCGTACCTGGGCACGGATTCTTCCGGGCCGTCAAAGCCGACGACCTGCCCTGGAGGCCATCGACGATGGCATCCGGGGTCTTCGTGAGGGACATCGCGGTCACGGACGGCTGGGAAATGCAGATCGTGCGATTTGAACCGGGGGCGCGGTTTCCAGTTCACACTCACGAGAGCCCCGAGTTCCTCTTCATTCTGGAGGGCGAGCTGGTGCAGGCTGGC
>JBGOVO010000023.1:0-21885 GCA_041478145.1 Methylomirabilia bacterium | reverse complement strand
AGGCCCGCCGCGAACGCGGTGAGCGCGTAGGTGAGGACGTAGCAGATGATGACCCAGCGGATCGCCGCCGGCCCGACCCCGAAGGCGTCGGCCATCGCGGGGAGCGCGATGTTGATCGCGGAGTCGAGGGAGACGAGCAGCACGCCGAGGGCGGCCAGGAGGACGGGCACCGGGCAAGTATACGTGGCGCGGGCCGTTGACCTGGCCCGGCAATCGGGGTAGAAGAATACACTCCATCCCATGGCGATACGCGTGAACATGGAAGTCGAAGGCAAGGAATATGCCCCGTTCGTCGTCACGGTGGAGCGCGGCAAGAAGGACCTCGGGGTCGACATCTCGCGCATCCCGCATGGCGAGCAGGAGTTCGAGCACTACAAGCCGATCCGGCCGGGCGAGACCTACCTCTGCCAGTCGCGGATCATCGACAGCTACGAGAAGACGGGACGATCGGGGCCGATGGCCTTCGTGGTGCGGGAGATGGCGGTGGTCGACCGTGAGAGCGAGATCGTGTGCCTGGTGCGCCACATCACGGTGGTGAGGCTCTGCCGCGGCAAGGTGCTCGAGAAGCGCCCGGCCGGGACCGGCGCCGACCACGAGGTGGAGCTCGAGCTGTGGGCCGAGAATCAGAAGGGCGAGAAAGTGGTCACCGGACGAGCGACCGTGACACTGCCGTCACGTGGGTAGCGCGTTGCTTTGAGCGTGATCCGGTCAGTCGCGGGCGGTCCGGCGCGCGAGGAAATCGCGCACCGCCGCCACCGTGGAGGGGAAGGCCAGCTCGTCCCACGGGATCTCCGCGGGAGCCACCCACTCGAGGCGGTCGTTCTCGTGGCAGAGGCTCAGGGTGCCGCCCATCACGATCGCCTCGTAGACCACGATGACCACCGGCGCCCCCGCATAGGAGTACACGCCGACCAGCCCGCCCAGCTCGACGGTGAGCCCGGTCTCCTCCCAGGTCTCGCGGAGCGCGCCCCCGTCCACCGTCTCGCCCCAGTCCACGTAGCCGCCGGGGAAGGTCCACTTGCCGTAGGCGGGATGGATCGCCCGGCGGGTGAGCAGGAGGCGGCCGTCCTGCCACGGGATGGTGCCCGCGACCACCTTCTGGTTCACGTAGTAGATGAAGCCGCAGCCGGAGCACACCATCTCCGGGCGCTTCTCGGGCCCGACCGGCTGCCGGGCGAGGCCCGCGCCGCACAGCGGGCAGAAGCGGATCGTGTCCGGCGTGAGGTGGGTGTGGGGCGGATGGGCCGCGTCGGCCGACATGACGCCGGTCAGTCTATCACGCGGGCCTGCGCCGCCTTGACACCCGGCGGCCCCGCGGGCGAGGCTCTAGCCTCAAAGGAGGCGACGCGTCCATGAAGTGGGTCGCGCCCAAGAGCGGCTTCGACGAGGTCTTCGACCACCGCGGCCACCCCCGTCCCCACTACGAGGCCCTCATCTCCATCCTCGAGTCCTTCACCAAGGAGGACGTGGAGCGCCGCGAGCGGCTGCAGCAGCTCACCCTGCGCAGCCAGGGCATCACCTTCACGGTCTACGGGGAAAAGGACGGGCTCGAGCGGATCTTCCCGTTCGACTTCGTCCCCCGCATCATCCCCGCCGCGGAGTGGAAGGGCCTCCAGGACGGCCTCGTCCAGCGCATCACCACGTTGAACCTCTTCCTCGCCGACATCTACCAGGATCAGAAGTGCATCAAGGACGGGATCGTGCCCGCGGATCTCATCCTGTCGCGCAAGGAGTACAAGCGGGAGCTCCTCGGCGTGATCCCGGCCCGGAAGATCTTCACCCACGTGGTCGGCACCGACATCATCCGCGATGACCGGGGCGAGTACCTGGTCCTCGAGGACAATTGCCGCGTGCCGAGCGGGGTCTCCTACGTGCTGGAGAACCGCAATCTCCTGAGCCGCGTCTTCCCGGAGTTCTTCGGCTCCTACCCGGTGCGGCCGATCAAGGACTATCCGACCCTGCTCCTCGAGACCCTGCGCTTCGTGGCGCCGCGGCGGGGGCAGAACCCGGTGGTGGTCATCCTGAGCCCGGGCATCCACAACTCCGCCTACTTCGAGCACTCATTCCTCGCCCGCGAGATGGGGGTGCCCCTGGTGGAGGGACGCGACCTCCTGGTGGAGGGCAATCATCTCTTCATGCGCCGCACTCACGGCAAGCGCCAGGTGGACGTCATCTATCGAAGAATAGACGACGACTTCCTCGATCCCCTCGCCTTCCGCCGCGACAGCCTGCTCGGCGTGCCCGGCCTGCTCAACGTCTATCGCGAGGGCAACGTGGCCCTCGCCAACGCGCCGGGCGCGGGAGTGGCCGACGACAAGTCGGTCTACGCCTTCATGCCCAAGCTCATCAAGTACTACCTGGGCGAGGACGCGCTGCTGCCGCAGGTGCCGACGTATCTCGGCTTCCGGAAGGACGACTTCAAGTACGTCACCGAGCACCTCGACCAGCTCGTGGTCAAGACCACCGGCGACGCGGGCGGCTTCGGGATGCTCATGGGGCCGTTCGCCTCCGCCAAGGATCGCGAGACCTACCTCGCCGCGATGAAGAAGAACCCGGGCAACTACATCGCCCAGCCCCTCGTCGAGCTGTCCACGCATCCCACCCACATCGAGGGCAGGTTCGAGCCCCGGCGGGTGGACCTGCGCCCGTTCATCCTCTACGGCGATCGGATCCGGGTCCTGCCCGGCGGCCTCACCCGGGTGGCCCTGCGCGAGGGCTCCTACGTGGTCAACTCCTCCCAGGGCGGCGGCAGCAAGGACACCTGGGTGCTCGCGCCCCGCGAGCCATGATCCTCTCCCGGGTCGCGGACGGGCTCTACTGGATGGGGCGCTATCTCGAGCGCGCCGAGAACACCACGCGCCTGCTGCTGGTGACCGAGGAGCTGTCCACCGAGGTGCTGGGCCTCGACGAGGACCTCGCGCGGTGCGAGTGGGACGACCTGCGCGTCGTCTTCCCCGGCTTCGCGGAGGGCGAGCCGCCCGCCCGCCATCTCGCCGCCCTCGCCGCCTCCACGCTCTTCGGGCTCTCCATCGACCCCGACAACCGCTACTCGGTCTTCTTCTCGCTCAAGAAGGCGCGGGACAACGCGCGCTCGGTGCGCGAGGCCCTCACCCTCGAGGTCTTCATCAACCTCAACGAGACCTACCGGGAGCTGGAGGGGTACACTCGGCGTCGCCTCGCCGACCCCGCCACCTTCCGCAACGCGCTCCAGTCTGCGCACCGCGGGATCATGAGCACGGTGGGGGCGATCGAGCACACCCTCACCCGGGACGCGGGGTGGCTGTTCCTCAAGCTCGGCGAGTCCTTCGAGCGGGTGTTCCGCACCACCGTGATCCTGCGCACCAAGCTGCCCGCGCTGGTGGCGAACGAGCCCAAGACCGACCTGCCGCTCTTCTACAGCCAGTGGCGCAGCCTGCTACGGGGCCTCTCCTCGCTCGAGAACTACCGCAAGGCCTTCGGGGCGCGGCTCGAGCCCATCGACGTGCTGCAGTTCCTGCTCTTCGACGCCCAGACCCCGCGCTCGGTGCGCTACGGGGTCACCGCGGTGAAGGACTACCTCGATCGGATCTCGAGCGCCAGCGAGCTGAGCCAGTCGGTGCGGATCGTGGGCAAGCTGGCCGCCGAGCTCGCCTACCAGGGGCACGAGCTGATCCGCGAGGGGCAGAGCCTGTCCTTCCTCGATCACGTCCTCGGCGAGCTGGGGCGCGCGCACGACGCGGTCTCCGCCGTGTACTTCGGGACCTGAACCCGCCGTGTTCGTCGAGATCGAGCACACCCTCTCGCTCACCTACGATGCCTTTATCCGCGAGTCGTTCCTCGAGCTGCGCATGCAGCCCAAGACCACGGTGGACCAGACGCTCCAGTCCTTCGTGCTCGCGGTGGGGCCTCCCACCAAGACCTCGCGCTATCGGGACTGGAACGGCAACGTGGTCTACCACTTCACGATCGTGCACTTTCACGATCGGATCGAGGTGGTGAGCCGCTCCGCGGTGAGCACCCATCCCGCCGGGCCCGCCCTCGACACGATCACCGACGCCCGGCCGTTTCCCGAGCCGCCCTACCCGCTGCTCGACTTCCTGGCCTTCGACGGGCCGGTGCGGGCCGGCGCGGCGCTCCGCAAGTTCGCCCAGGGGGCGACGCTGCCCGCGACCGCGCCGCTCGGCGAGCAGGTCCGGGCCTGCGGGCGGCACATCCGCGAGCACTTCACCTACAAGAAGAACGTCACCCGCTACGACTCGACGACCGACGACTTCCTCGCCACCGGCGCCGGGGTCTGCCAGGATTTCTCTCACCTCATGCTGGGCCTCCTGCGGCTGCGGCAGATCCCCTGCCGCTACGTGAGCGGCTACCTGCACGTGCTGCCCCGGGACGGCGAGGCGGCCCAGAGCCACGCCTGGGTCGAGTTCTACTCGCCGTCGGCGGGCTGGGTGCCCTTCGATCCCACCCACAACCGGGAGATCGACGAGCACTACGTGGTCGTGGGCCACGGCCGGCACTACGACGACGTGCCGCCGAACAAGGGCATCTACCGGGGCAACGCCGACGAGACCCTCCGGACCGAGGTGCGTACCCAGGAGTCCGCCCCCAAGGACATCTCCGCGCTGCACGAGGAGATGGAGCAGATCGACGTGCCGGTGTACCAGGAGATCCCGGAGCGCCGGCGCGATCGGCTCAAGCTGGCCGCCGAGGAGATCGCGGCCCAGCAGCAGGAAGAGCAGCAGCAGTAGCCGATCACGCCTCGCGGGAGCCGTTGACACCCGCGCTCGCGCGGTGCTAGAACTGCGCAGCGATCCCCTATCTCGAGGAGGAACCCCATGCTGCACCGTCGCGGACTGCCGACCGCCGTCGTCCTGCTCATCGCCGTCACCCTCGTCTCCGCCGCCCTCATCCGGGGAGCGGAGGGCCAGGCGCTCCAGGGCGACTACAAGATCGGCGTGCTGGAGCCGCTCACCGGGGCGCTCGCCTTCGAGGGCAAGCGCCACCTGGAGGGCATGGAGATCATGCGGGACATGATCAACGAGCGGGGCGGCGTCATGGGCAAGAAGCTCGTGTTCGCGGTGGGCGACGCGGTCGACCCCACCGCCGCCGCGAGTGAAGCCAACCGCCTCATCACCCGGGAAGGCGTCAAGATCATCACCGGCACCTTCTCCTCCCGGCTGTGCGGTGCCGCCAGTGAAACGGCGGCGCGCCAGAACGTGATCTACTGGGAGACCTCCTGCGTCGATCCCCGCTTCAGCAAGCGCGGCCTCAAGAACGTCTTCCGCACCGAGATCGACGCCACCGGCTTCGGCTGGTACAACGTCGAGTTCATCGCCAAGCATCTGGCCCCGCGCTTCAACCTGAAGCCGAACCAGATCAAGATCGCTTTCCTCTCCGAAGACTCCTCCTACGGTCAGGGCGTGACCGAGGCGGCCCGGGAGCGGGCCAAGAAGGACTTCGGGATGCAGGAGGTGGCGCTCGAGTACTACAACTTCCAGACCATCAACGACTTCACCCCGATCATCGCCAAGCTCAAGCAGCTCAACCCCGACGTCGTCCACCACATCGCCTACAGCAACGACGCCCCCCTGTTCTGGCGGCAGTCCCGCGAGCAGAACTTCCTGTTCAAGGCCCTGGTGCACGCGGGCGCGACCGGCTACGGCGGCGCCGACTTCGGCAAGGCCACCGGCGCCGACGGCAACGGGCCCTTCGCGCTGCTCGAGCCGGGGCCCGGCTTCCGGGTCGAGGCGCTCCGGCCCGAGGGCCAGAAGATCGAGCGCGAGTTCCGCGACGCCGTCCAGAAGAAGACCGGCTCCTATCCGCTCGGCGGCCACCAGCTCGCCGCGGGCGGGCTCTGGCTCCTCAAGCTGGTGCTGGACCAGGCCAAGACGGACGAGCTCGAGAAGTTCCGGAGCGCGGTCATGGCCCTGGACCTTCCGGTCGGCTCCTCCATCAACGGGTGGGGCGTCAAGTTTTCCGAGACCGGCCAGAACGCCAACGAGCGCGTGCAGCACTACATGCTGCAGTGGCAGAACGGCCAGCTCGTCACGGTGTGGCCCGAAGAGTTCTCGACCCTCCGGGCCAAGTGGATCCCGCTGGGCGCGTGGGATCAGCGTAAGTAACGGGCCCCGCGCCGGGTGGGCGCCGTCCCGCAGCTCGTCATCTCCACCGTCCTGCTGGGGGGCATCTACGCCCTCATCGCGGTGGGGCTGACGCTCATCTTCGGCATCATGCGCGTGGTGAACTTCGCCCACGGCGAGTTCCTGATGCTCGGGATGTACCTGGCCTTCTGGGCCTTCGCGCTCTGGGGCCTCGATCCCTACGTCATCCTGGTCGTCGCGGTGCCGATCTTCTTCGGGATCGGGCTCCTCACCTACGCCCTCGTCATGCGGGGCGTGGTCAAGGCGAGCCACAACGTCCAGATCTTCACCACCGTCGGGCTCTCCACCGCGCTCCAGAACGCGGCCCTGGTGGCCTTCACGGGCGACTTCCGCTTCGTGCGGCCGTGGCACTCGGGGGTGGTGATCCGGCTCGGGGAGGCCGCCTTCAATCTCTCCCAGGTGGTGGCCTTCGCGGTAGCGGTGCTCTTCACGGCGGCCCTCGTCGCCTTCATGAAGTGGACGCGGGCCGGCCGCATCATGCGGGCCACCGCCCAGGACGTGGAGGCGGCCACCCTGATGGGGATCGACACCGACCGGGTCTACCGCCTCGCCTGGGCCATCGGCCTCGTCTGCGTCGGCATCGCGGGCGTGCTCATGTCGCCGCTCTATTCCGTCTATCCGACCGCGGGGCTCCAGTTCGTGCTGCTCGCCTACGTGGTGGTGGTGCTTGGCGGTCTCGGCGACATGATTGGCGCGCTCCTCGGGAGCCTGATCGTGGCCGCCGTCGAGGTGATCGGCTCCTATCTCTTCGGTAGCGCGTGGAAGGAAGTGATCTACTTCGTGCTGTTCATCGCCGTCCTCGTCTTCCGCCCCGCCGGCCTCTTCGGCCAGCGCGGCGCCGAGACGCTCGGCGCCTAGCCATGCGGCACGACCTGCCGGCGATCGTCCTCTTCGGCGCAGCCGCGCTGACGCCCCTCGTGATCCGCGACGGCTTCCTCCTCGACGGCTTGGTCCTGATCCTGCTCTGGGGCGCCGTCTCCGGCGCCTGGAACGTGGCGGGCGGCTACGCGGGACAGGTCTCGCTCGGCCACTCGGCCTTCTTCGGGCTGGGCGCCTACTCGGCCGCCCTGCTCGCCACGCGCTTCCACCGGTCGCCCTGGCTCGGCCTGCTGGTGGGCGCGCTGCTCGCCACCGTCGCCGGGCTCATCATCGGCTACCTCTCGAACCGGCTGAAGGGGCCCTACTTCGGGCTCGCCACCATCGCGTTCTCCCAGGTGCTGCTGATCGTGGCGAGCCGCTGGCGGGGCTTCACGTCGGGCTCCGAGGGCATCCCGGTCCCGTTCCGCCCCGGCTTCTGGACGCTCGGCTTCTCCAGCAAGGTGCCGTGGGTCTATCTCATCCTGGCCCTGGCGGTGGGCATCTACCTGGTGGCGCGCTATCTCGAGACCTCGCGCCCCGGCTATCAGCTCGCGGGCGTGCGCGAGGACGAGGACGCGGCGGAGGCGCTCGGCATCCCGTGTCGCCGCTTGAAGGTCGCGGCCATCGCGGCCAGCGCCGCGCTCACCTCGGTGTGCGGCGGCCTCTGGGCCCAGTACGTGGGCTTCGTGGACCCCTTCTACGTCTTCTCGGTGGACCTCTCCATCCGGTTCGCGCTCAACAGCATCATCGGCGGGATCGGGACCGCGGTGGGGCCCTTCGTGGGATCCCTTCTCATCACGTCGCTCGAGACGTATCTGCGAGCGACGTTCAGCGACTTCAAGGCGGGACTGATCGGCATCTACCTGATCATCTACGGCTGTCTCCTCATCGTGGTGGTGCGCTTCGTGCCCCAGGGCCTCGTCGGCTGGCTCGGGGAGCGGCTGCGCGCGGTGGGCCGCTATGCTCGAGCTTGAGTCCGTCACCAAGCGCTTCGGCGGACTCACCGCGGTGAAGGACGTGAGCCTGCGCGCACAGGCCGGTGAGATCCTCGGCATCATCGGGCCGAACGGCGCGGGCAAGACCACGCTCTTCAACGTCATCTCGGGCTTCTACGCGCCGGACGGTGGCCACGTCCGCCTCGACGGCCGCGACATCAGCGGCCTCGCCCCGCACCACGTCTGCGGGCTGGGGCTCACCCGCACCTTCCAGCTCGTGAAGCCCTTCGGGAATCTGTCCGTGCTCGACAACGTGATGATCGGGGCGCTCACGCGCCTGCGCGCGGTGGGCGCGGCCCGCGAGGAGGCGCGCCGCGTGATCGCCACCTGCCGGCTCGAGGCCTTCGCGGACAGCCGAGCCCGGTCGCTGCCCATCGGCCTGCGCAAGCGGCTCGAGGTGGCGCGCGCGCTGGCCACGCGGCCCCGCCTGCTGCTGCTCGACGAGGTGATGTCGGGCCTCAACGCGACCGAGCTGGTGGAGATGATCGGGATCCTGCGCCGGCTGCACGCCGACGGCCTCGGCCTCATCGTGATCGAGCACATCATGGCGGCCATGATGCGGCTGGCCCAGCGCATCGTGGTGCTCCACCACGGCGAGAAGATCGCGGAGGGCCGGCCCGATGAGATCAGCCGCGATCCGCGGGTGGTGGACGCCTACCTCGGCGAGGAGTTCGTGCTTGCTGACGCTTGAGGGGGTGGACGCCTTCTACGGCGATCTCCAGGCGCTGCACGGGGTGAGCCTGGAGGTGCGCGCGGGCGAGCTGGTGGCGCTGGTCGGGGCCAACGCGGCCGGCAAGACCACCACCCTCCGGTTGATCTCGGGCACGCTGGCCGCGCGCGGGGGACGCGTGCGCTTCGACGACGAGGACCTGGCCACCGTGCCCGCCCATCTGCGGGTGGCCCGCGGCATCGTGCAGGTCCCCGAGGGTCGCCGGCTCTTCCCGTTCATGACGGTACGCGAGAACCTGCTGCTGGGCGCGCACGCGCCGCCGGCCCGCGCCGAGCAGGCCCGGTCGCTCGACTACGTGCTCGGGCTCTTCCCGGTGCTGAAGGACCGGGCAACCCAGCTCGCCGGCTCGCTGTCGGGTGGCGAGCAGCAGATGTGCGCGATCGGCCGCGCCCTCATGGCCCGGCCCCGCCTGCTCATGCTCGACGAGCCGACCCTGGGCATCGCCCCCGTGCTCGTGCAGCGCATCTTCGAGACGGTGGCCGCGATCAACCGCGACGGCGTCACCGTCCTGCTCGTCGAGCAGAACGTGCGGCGCGCGCTGGCGCTGGCCAACCGGGCGGTGGTGCTCGAGAACGGGCGGGTCGTCCTGGCCGGGCCCGCCCGGGAGCTGCTGGCCGACGAGCGTCTCAAGAAGGCCTATCTCGGCCTCTGAGCAGGAGGACACCATGCGCATAAAGCGGACGCGGCTGGCGGAGAGCATGGACACCCTCGGCAAGATCGGTGAGACCCCGCGGGGCGGCCTCACCCGCGTCGCGCTCACCGACGAGGATCGCCGCGGGCGCGATTGCCTCGTGCGCTGGATGAAGGAGGCGGGCCTCCGGGTCACGGTGGACCGCATGGGCAACATCTTCGGCGAGCGGCCGGGGACGGAGCCGCTGCCGCCGGTGTTCATGGGCTCCCACGCCGATTCGGTCCCCACCGGCGGCAAGTACGACGGCCAGCTCGGCGTGCTCTGCGGGCTCGAGGTCATTCGCACCCTGAACGATCTCGGCGCGCGCACCCGGCACCCGGTCGGCCTGGTCGTCTTCACCAACGAGGAGGGCGCGCGCTTTCAGCCCGCCATGATCGGGTCGGGGGTCATGGCGGGCAAGATCGCCCTGGAGGACGCCTACAACGCGCGGGACCGCGACGGCCTGCGGCTGGGCGACGAGCTGGAGCGCATCGGGTACCTGGGCTCCGAGCCCTGCGTGCCGCGCCCCATGCATGCCTACCTCGAGCTGCACATCGAGCAAGGCCCCATCCTCGAGGAGGAGCAGCTCCCGCTGGGCGTGGTGGAGGGGATCGTGGCCATCGCCTGGTCGCGCGTGACGTTGCACGGGGTGCAGGACCATGCGGGGCCGACGCCCATGCGCATCCGCCACGACGCGCTGGTGGCGGCGGCCGAGGTGGTGGCCGGCGTGCGCGGCATCGCGCGGAAGATCGCCGGCGACGTGGTGGCCACGGCGGGACGCCTCGACGTGTCGCCGAATATTCCCAATGCGATCCCGGGACGGGTGAGCCTGTCGGTCGATCTCCGCGACCCCGCGGAGTCCAACCTGGACCGGGCGCTCGCGATGCTGGACCGGGTGGTGCGCGCCGCCGCCAAGCGCGAGGGCGTCCGCGCCGAGATCGAGCACTACTGGCGCGTCCCGCGCACCGGCTTCCACCCCGACGTGGTGGACGCGGTGGAGGCGGCCGCGACCGCGCTCGGCTGCGGCCATCGCCGCATCCTCTCGGGGGCCGGCCACGACGCGCAGTACATGGCCGCCATCTGTCCCACCGGCATGATCTTCGTGCCTTCGCGCGCCGGCCGCAGCCACTGCGAGGAAGAATTCACCGCCCTCGACGACATCGAGCACGGGGCCAACGCCCTGTTGCTCGCCTGCGCCCGCCTCGCCGGCGCCGAGAATGTCGGAATGTAAGACCTGACCCCGCCCGCCGCGCGCGCAGGTGCCCGTCAGGGCTGGCCGCGATCTTTGAGGCGCCGGACCAGCTCCTCGTACGACGACGTGCGGATCACGCGGTCGAACTGCGAGCGATAGCTCGCCACCAGGCTCACGTTCTCGATCAGCACGTCGTACATGAGCCAGCGGTCGCCCCGGCGCAGCACGCGCGCCTCCACCGGCACCTGCGTGCCCTTCTGGGTGATGATCATCGCCCGCACCGCCGCGTAGTCGCCGTCGATCCGCTCGCCGACGTACTGCACCCGCTCGCCCCCGTACTCGCCGATGCGCGAGAGATACCCGCGCTCGAGCAAGCCCTGGAAGAGCACCTGGAACTCCTGGCGCTCGGCGGCGGTCCGCCGCGGCCAGTGCGGGCCCAGGGCGCGGCGCGCGGCTTCCGCGACGTCGAAGGCTTCCAGCGCCACCGCGCGGATCTCGGCCCGCCGCTGAGGCGGCGTGAGGGCGGGATCGTCGAGGATCCGGACCACGCGATCGGTGTGGGCGCGGAGCTGGTCGGTGGGGGCGCCCGCCCCGGCGGAGCCGGCGAGCGCGAGGACGAGGGCGAGAAGCAGGCCGAGCGCCGGCGCGAGCCGGCGCGTCAGGCGATGACCTTGATGAGGGCGTGCCGGAGCGCCCGGCCGGTGAACGGCTTCTCCAGCACGTGGGCGCGGATCTTGGCGAGGAAGCGCCAGGGCTCGGGGTCGTCCATGTTCCCGGTGATGAACAGGAAGCGATTGGTCAGATCCGGGCGTCGGGTGATAGCCGCGTAGTAGACGGCCGGCCCGCCGCCGTCCGGCATGCACACGTCGCAGACAACCAGGTCGTAGGGCACGCCGCGCACGTGCTCGAGCGCGGCGTCCACGCTGGTCGCCACGTCGACGGTCCAGCCCGTTCTCCGCAGCAGGGCCGTCACCACGTCGGCGACGACCAGCGAGTCGTCCACCACCAGCGCCCGGGAGGGCAGCCGCGTCGGAGCCGACTCGGGCATCGCCGCGGCCTGGCACAGGGCGGCCGGCGTGGTTGCCAGGGTCACTTCATCGCGCTCCGAGTGCTCCGATTCCATGGCAGGCCACTAGGAGAGCAAGCCGCTTGCCAGCGCTTGTCAGTCCGTAAGCTGGTGAGATCATTGGCTGATTCCTTGGCCGCAAGATTCCGTCTGGAAGACAGCGTACAAAGCGCGGCACCGTCCGGCAATAAAGCGTCGTTCCCTTTACATGAGCCAGCGCAGCAGCGCGGTGGCCAGCGACAGGAAGATGGTCACGCCCAGCACATCCTGGAAGGCGGTCTCGAAGGGCCCCGCGGTGAGCGCCGGATCGAACCCGAGCCGCTTGGAGAACATCGGGATGACGGTCCCGGCCATGCCGGAGAGGTTCACCGAGATGAACATGGAGACGGCGACCACGAAGGCGAAGGCGGCCGAGTGCCAGAACAGGCCCACCGTGCCCACCACCAGGGCGCACCCCGCGCCGAGAATGCTCGAGGTCTGCGCCTGGCGCCGCAGCGGCTCCCACCAGCGGGAGAGCTGCACCTGCCCGGTGGCGAGACCCCGCACCACCATGGTCACCGACTGCAGCCCGGTGTTGCCGGAGATGGCCTGAATCACGGGCATGAAGGACGCGAGCAGGATGACCTGCGCGAGCGTCCGGTCGAAGGCGTGGATGACCCAGCCCGCGAACAGCTCGATGAGGAGCGTGGTCAGCACCCAGGGCAGCCGCAGGAGGGCCACCTGGTACGGCGTGCGCCGCTCCAGCTCGGCCGCGTCCGAGCCGGCGATGCGGAAGATGTCCTCCGAGGCTTCTTCCTGCACGATGTCGATGACGTCGTCCACCGTGATCGCGCCCAGCAGCCGGTTCTGCTCGTCCACCACCGGCAGGCTCACCAGATCGTACTTGGCCACCAGGCGGGCCACGTCCTCGCGGTCCATCTCCGGGCGAACGCTCACGACCTCGCCCTCGAGCAGCTCCACCGTCGCCGTCTCCGCCAGGGCCACCACGTCGGAGGACATGAGGCGCCCGGCCGACTGGTCGGGATGCTCGAGGATGCCCTGGACCTCCTCGGACTTCTGCTCCTCCATGAGGTCCAGGATCTTCTCGGCCTGCTCGGTGGGCAGCTCGTCCACGACGTCGGCGGCGTGCTCGGCCGGCATCTGCTCGAGGATGCGGGACAGCTCGACGTCGTCGAGCCCGCGGATCAGCTCCAGGAGGGCGTGGTCGTCCATCTCGGAGAGCACATCGCCCGCCTGCTCGCGGCCGAGGGATCGGAAGAGGGCGTTGCGCTCCGGGGCGGCCAGGTGCTGCAACACGTGGGCGAGGTCGGCGGGATGGGCCTCGCGCACCAGGTCGACGTCCGTGGTCTCGGCGTCGGTACCGACCAGACGCTGGGCCGCGTGCAGGAGGCGCTCGTGGTCCGCCACAGGCTGCTCGCGAGGGCCGGCGGGTCAGCGGCGGGCGGACGCCAGGCGCAGCCGGGCCACCACCGGGAGGTGGTCCGAGGCCACGCGGGCGAGACGGCTCCGGTGCACGTGGACGCCGTCGGCGTCGAGACCGCGATCCCAGTAGATGCGGTCGAGCGGGAAGAGCGGCAGCGGCGCCGGATGGGTGCGGCGGTTGCGGGGGCCGTCCAGCTCCCGGCGCAGGGCGCGGCCGACCGCCCCAGGGAACCAGAACCACTCGTTGAGATCGCCCACCACCACGCGGGGCCCGGTCAGCTCGTCGTGCCGGATGTGCTCGCGCACCAGCATCCGCACCTGCTCGGCCCGCTCGCGGATCTTGAGGCCGAAGTGCACGTTGAAAAGGTGCAGGAGCCCGTCCGCCATGCCCCCGTTGGGCATCCGGAGGTCGAGGCGGATGCCGCCGCGCGGCTCGCGGTCCGGCCGCGAGAGATCGAAGGTGCGGCTGCCGCGGACCGCGAGCCGGGTGAGCACCGCGTTGCCGTACGGCAGTCCCTCGCGCTCCCGCGTCGGCCCCATCGCGACCTGCACGCCCAACCGCTCGGCGAGGCCGAGGGCCTGGGGCTGGAACACCTCCTGCAGGCCGACCAGGTCCGCGTCGATCTCCTGCAGCACGTCCGCGATGCGATCCAGGTCCACGCGGCGATCGAGCCCGGTGCACTTGTGGATGTTGTAGCTGGCCACCGTGAAGGTCATGCCCACAGCATACCCGGCCGGGCAACCGGTGGCCAAGAAACGAGGCCGCCCTGCCTTGCAATGGGCGCGCGGGCTTTGCTAGTCTCGTCGCATCAATCCAGCGAGCATCGCGAGGTCTCCGTGAGTCCAGGCACCGCCAGCCGCTCCTCCGCCATCGTGGCCGCCGTCCGCGACTTCGTCGAGCGGGACGTGCTGACCGGGGCCTCCGCGCTCGAGCACGCCGACCGGTACCCGCGCGAGATGGTGGAGCGGATGAAGCGGCTCGGCCTCTTCGGGGCCCTCGTGCCCGCCGCCTACGGCGGCCTCGGCCTCGACGTCACCACCTACGCCCGGATCATCGAGGAGCTCTGCCGCGGCTTCATGTCCCTCGCCGGCGTGATCAACAGCCACACCATGGCCGCGCTGATCGTCCTCCACCACGGCACCGACGAGCAGCGCCTCCGCCTGCTCCCCCGCTTCGCGAGCGGGCAGGCGCGCGGCGGCCTCTGCCTCACCGAGCCTCAGGCCGGCTCCGACGTGCAGGCCATCCGCACGGTGGCCCGGCGTGACGGCGACCGCTACCTGCTCTCCGGCTCCAAGATGTTCGTGACCAACGGCCGCGAGGGCAATACCTTCGCGCTGCTGGCCCTGACCGACCCCGCCGCCGCGCCCCGCCACCGCGGCATGTCCTGCTTCATCGTCGAGAAGGGCGCCCCCGGGCTCGAGGTGGTCAAGTCCATCGCCAAGCTCGGCTACAAGGGCGTGGACACCGCTGAGCTGTTTTTCGACTCCTTTGCGTGCCCGGCCGCGAACCTGGTGGGTGGCGTGGAGGGCCGCGGCTTCAAGCACGTGATGTCGGGGCTGGAGGCCGGGCGCATCAACATCGCGGCGCGCGCGGTGGGGGTGGCCCAGGCGGGCCTCGAGGAGGCCTGCCGCGCCGCCCGCGCGCTGCCGGAGCCGCCCGGTGCGCTGGCCGACATCGCCACGCGGGTGGAGTCGGCGCGGCTCATCACCTACTGGGCCGCCGCCATGAAGGACCGCGGCGACCGGTGCGACCTCGAGGCGGGCATGGCCAAGCTCCACGCCTCCGAGGCCGCCCAGGAGGTGGCCGTCGAGGCGCTGAAGATCGAGGGGGTGCGCGGCCAGCTCACCTCGGGTCTCGTGGAGCGGCTCTATCGCGACGCCCCGCTCATGATCATCGGCGAGGGCACCAACGAGATCCAGCGGCTCATCATCTGCAGGAACCTGCTGGAGCGCTACGGCGAGCGTCCCGGCGCGCTCACCTCTCGCGACGATCTCGCGGAGGAGGAGAAGCAGATGGTGCTGGGGGTGCGGCAGGCGGTGGAGAAGGACGTCATCCCGGTGGCCCACGATCACGACGCGGGCCGGCGGGATCCCGCGGCGCTGGTCGAGCGGCTCGCGGACCTGGGGATCTTCGGCGCGCTCGCCGATCCCGAGCACGGCGGGCTCGGCCTTTCGCTCCACACCGGGGCGCTCATCGTGGAAGAGGTGGCGCGCGGCTCGGCCGCGCTGGCCATGTGGCTCGTCGCGCAGCTCGCGACCACCCTCACCGTCGCGCGCAGCGCCCCGCGTGAGGCCCGCGAGCGGCTGCTCCCGTCGATGACCCGGGGGGAGTGCTGGACCGCCCCGGTCGTCGGCGCCTCGATCGGCGCGCGGCGCGCGGGCGCGGACTGGGTCCTGACCGGGGCCGCCCCGGTGGTGCCGAACGCGGGCCGGGCGAAGGTCTTCCTCGTGAATGCCTCCCTGGAGGACGGCGGGGCCCGCTGCTTCGTGGTGGAAGCGGGCCGCGCCGGCCTGACCGTGGGCCTGGCCTCCGACACCGTCGGCCTCCGCGGGCTGGGCGCGGCCGACGTGGTCCTGGTCGGCGCGCGGCTCGGGGCCGCCGCGGTCCTGCGCGAAGGCGGCGAGGTCCTGCTCGAGGCCGCGACCAACGTGGGCGCCGCCGCCGCCGCGGTGGGGCTGGCGCAGGCCGCCTTCGAGGCGGCGCTGCGCTACTCCCAGCAGCGCTCCACCTTCGGGCGGCCCATCTGCCAGCACCAGGCGGTGCAGCTCAAGCTGGCCGACATGGCCACGGCCGTCACGGCGGCGCGGCTCTTGACCGCCCGCGCGGCGGAGCGGCTCGACGCCGACGTGCGGGACGACGCGGGAGCGGTGATGGCGCGGCTGGCCGCCGGCGATACCGCCTACGCGGTCACGCTCGAGGCGATGCGCATCCACGGCGGCTACGGCTACACCAGCGAGTTCCCGGTGGAGCGCTACTACCGCGACGCCGCCGGGCTCCTGCTGGGGCCGCGCGATCAAGCCGGGGAGCGCCGGCGGCTCGCCGCCCGCTGGCTCGGGCTACCGGCGCCATGAGCTACGGCCGCTACTACGAGGAGTTCACGGTGGGGCAGGAGTTCACCCACTGGCCCGGCCGGACCATCACCGAGGCAGACTGCACGTGGTTCGCGCTCTTGACCATGAACCAGCATCCGCTCCACTCCGATGCGCACTACGCGCTGACCGCCACGCAGCACAAGCAGCGGGTGGTGCTGGGCCCGCTCGTCTACAGCGTGGTGATCGGCATGACGGTGGCCGACATCTCGGGGCGCGCCATCGCGAACCTCGAGGTCAACGCGCTCAAGCACGAGAAGCCGACCTTCATCGGCGATACCCTCTACGCGCGGACCCGCGTGCTGGAGCTGCGGGAATCCCGCCAGGGCGACCGCGGCATCGTCACCGTGGAGACCCAGGGCGTGAACCAGCGAGGCGAGCAGGTGTGCTCCTATACCCGGAAGGTCCTGGTGCCCAAGAAGAGCCACGCCACCCTGGGCGAGGGGCGGCTTCCCGCCTGACATGAGCCGGGCCCCGCTCGACGGACTCCGCATCCTCGCCGTGTCGCAGTTCGGCGCCGGCCCCTTCGGCACTCAGATGCTGGCCGACCTGGGCGCCGACATCATCAAGATCGAGGACCCGGGCGTGGGCGGCGACAGCGCGCGCTACGTGCCCCCCTTCCAGGGCGAGGCCGATTCGCCCTACTTCCAGTCCTTCAACCGCGGCAAGCGGTCCATCTCGCTCAACCTGCGCCATCCCGACGGCCAGGCGGTCTTTCGCGACCTCGTGCGGGTCTCGGACGCGGTCTTCAACAACGCGCGCGGCGATCTGCCCGACAAGCTCGGGCTCACCTACGACCTCCTCAAGGACGTCAACCCGCGCGTGGTCTGCTGCTCGCTCACCGGCTACGGCCGGACCGGCCCGCGCGCGGGCGAGCCCGCCTTCGACTACCTGGTCCAGGGCTACGCGGGCTACATGTCGGTGACCGGCGAGCCCGACGGGCCTCCCGGCAAGTGCGGGGTCTCCGTGATCGACTTCGCGGGCGGCTACGCCGCCATGGTGGGCCTGATGGTCGGGCTCTTCGACGCCCAGCGCACCGGCGTAGGCCGCGACGTGGACATCTCCCTGCTCGACACCGCGGTGAGCATGCTCTCGTACTTCGCGGTCTGGACGCTCAACCGCGACTGGATCGCGGAGCGCACGCCCTACTCGGCGCACCAGACGATCGTGCCCGCCCAGAACTTCCCGACCCGCGACGGTTGGATCGTGGTCTTCTGCAACAAGGACAAGTTCTGGCGCGATCTCGTGGACACCGTCGGCGCTCCCGAGCTGGCCGACGACCCGCGCTTCCGCACCTTCCCCGACCGCTTCACCCACCGCGAGGCGTTGCTACCGCTCCTGCGGGCGCGCTTCGCCACCCGCACCACCGCCGAGTGGCTGGACCGCCTGCGCGGCCGCGTGCCCTGCGCGCCGGTCAACGACGTGCGCCAGGCGCTGGCCGACCCACAGGTGCGGGCCCGGGACATGATCGTCGCCGTGGAGCACCCGCACTTCGGGACGCTGCGCGAGGTCCGGAGCCCCGTGCGCACCGAAGGCGAGATCCGCAACCCGAGCCGCGCCCCGCAGCTGGGCGAGCACACCGACCTGATCCTGCGCGACGTCCTGAGCTACAGCGAGAGCACGATCAGCCGCCTCCGCGCCGCCGGCGTCATCGGGTGAGCCGTGGCCGGACGAGGCGGCGGCACCAGCGAGCGCCCACAGGTCGAGGAGATCGACGAGACCGACGTCGCCGTCGCGCCGCCGTGGATGACCGTCCTCCACAACTGCGACTGTCACACCTTCGAGGACGTCGTGAAGCAGCTCATGAAGGCCATCGCCTGCTCGGAGGAGCGCGGCTGGGAGCTGGCCTGGCAGGTGCACAACACGGGCAAGGCCGTCGTGAAGGTGGGCGCCGAGGCCGAGTGCGTGCGGGTGGGCAATATCCTCGCCGCCATCGGCCTCGTGGTCACCGTCACCCAGTCGTAGCGCTACCCTCTCCCCTCCGGGGAGAGGGATTTGAGGATGGCGTCGACGTCGTAGACGCAGCCGCCCCAGGCGCCGCCGCCGGCCTGCTGCAGCGCCGCCCAGAGTCGCGTGTCGTCGGGCAGCCCCGGATCCGGAGCCAGGTCGGGCCGCGGGGAGCGGGCGGCGAGCACGCGGGCTCCCTCCTCCGGGCCGAAGGTGGCCCCGCCGGCGCCGATCAGGTCCACGCTGCCCTCGAGCCGCAGACGATCCACGACGATCTGCACGAGGTCGCCGTCGCGCAGCTTGCCGATGGGCCCCCCCGCGAGCGCCTCCGGCCCGACGTGGCCGATGCAGGCGCCCGTGGAGACGCCGGAGAAGCGCGCATCGGTGAGGACCGCCACCTGCTTGCCCCAGGAGAGGTGCTTCAGCGCCGAGGTGATCTGGTAGATCTCCTCCATCCCGGCGCCGAGAGGGCCCCGGCAGATCAGCACCATGACGTCACCCGGCCGAACCCGCTCGGCCCCGGTGCTCTTGATGGCGGCGATGGCCGCGCGCTCGGTGGTGAAGACGCGGGCCGGCCCCACCTTCCGGTACACCCCGTCGGGGTCGACGACGGCGGGATCGATGGCGGTGCTCTTGATCACCGCGCCCTCGGGGGCCAGGTTGCCGCGCGGAAAGGTCACCGTGCTGGTGAGCCCGCGCGCGCGGGCTCGCTCCGGATCCATGATGACGTCCTCGGGATCCACGCCGTCCTGCGCCCGCAGCCGATCGCGAAGCGTCCGGCGCCGCTCGGAGCCTTCCCACCAGTCGAGCACCCGCCCCAGCGTCTCGCCCGAGACGCTCAGGCAGCGCTCGTCCAGCAGCCCGCCGCGGCGGAGATGGAGCATCACCTCGGGGACGCCGCCGGCCAGGAACACGCGCACGGTGGGATGGTTGCGCGGGCCGTTCGGCAGCACGTCGACCAGGCGCGGCACCCGGCGATTGACGTCGATCCAGTCCTCCACGACGGGCCGGCGCAGCCCGGCCGCGTGGGCCACCGCGGTCAGGTGGAGCAGCAGGTTCGTGGAGCCGCCGAAGGCGGCGTGCACCATCATCGCGTTCCGGATCGCCGCGTCGGTGACGACGTCGCGCGTGGTGAGGCCGCGCGCCTCGAGGGAGACGAGCGCGCGCGCCGATCGCCGGGCCATGTCGAGCCACACCGGCTGGCCCGAGGGCGCCAGCGCGCTGTGGGGCAGCGAGAGCCCGAGCGCTTCGCCCACCACCTGCGACGTCGCCGCCGTCCCCAGGAACTGGCAGCCGCCGCCCGGCGAGCCGCACGCGCGGCAGCCCAGCTCGGCCGCCCGTTCGAGCGTGAGCTCACCGTGGGCGAAGCGGGCCCCGATCGCCTGCACCGTGCCCGCGTCCTCACCGTCCTGCGGCGGCAAGGTCACGCCGCCCGGCACGAGCACGCAGGGCAGATCCCGCAGCGCGGCCAGGGCCATCATCATGGCGGGCAGGCCCTTGTCGCAGGTGGCCACGCCCAGCACGCCCTTGCGCGTGGGCAGCGAGCGGGCCAGCCGCCGCAGCACCACCGCCGCGTCGTTGCGGTAGGCGAGGCTATCCATCATGCCGGGCGTGCCCTGGGTGCGGCCGTCGCAGGGGTCCGAGCAGAAGCCGGCGAAGGGCAGACCGCCGAGCGCGGCCAGCTCCTGCGCGGCCGCCTGCATGAGCAGGCCGATCTCCCAGTGCCCGGTGTGATAGCCGAGCGCGATCGGCCGGCCGTCGGCGGCGCGGATGCCACCCTGCGTGGAGAGCATGAGGAACTGCGGGCGGCCGAGCTCGCGCGGATCCCAGCCCATGCCCGCGTTCTGGGTGAGCCCGAAGATGTCGCCGCTCGGGCGCTCGAGGAGCATCTCCGCCGTCAGGGGCAGCCGACCCTGTGGGCCGGGGCCTGCCGTCTGGATCTCCCAGACGCTCACGCCGGCATCGGATCCCACGATCGCGTCGAAGTCCGCCGCTTCCATCCTCGTTCGCCGGCTCATGCCCACGTTCTCCCCATTTTGGTCCTCAGAAGTTCCTGTTTTGGCCTACTCGTGGCCCGGCGATATCCCGCCGACCTCGGGAATTCAAGCACTTCCACGACGGCCTGCCTGGCACCGGAGTTGCTCCATCGTTCGAGCATGTTGAAGCGACTGGGCCTCCGCATCCTGGATCTGATCGATACGCTGCCGCTCGACTGGCTCGGGCCGTTCAGGCAGCCCGTGCCCGTCCCGATCCGCCGCCGCCGCTCCCCCTTCGCTCGGTAGCCATCGGCATGAGTCCGGGAGGGCACCTCGTCACCACCGCCGTCGCGTGCGCGGGCATCTATGCGGGCACGGGCGACCCGGCCCTCACCGCGGGCCTGGCGGCCGGAGGGTTCCTGATCGACGTCGACCACATCGTCGACTACGTCCTCTTCGAGCGTCAGCGCGACCTGCGCCCGGCCAGCTTCCTCAGGTACTATCTCGAAGGCAAGGCGGAGCGAGTCGTCCTCCTCCTGCACTCGTACGAGCTGCTGATCCTGCTCGCCGCCCTCGCCTGGGTCACCGGGATCGCCTGGCTGTGGGGCTGGGTCTTCGGGATGCTCCTGCACCTGCCGCTCGACATCATCTTCAACGGCAAGTTCTCCTCGCACGGGCTCGTCCACTTCTACAGCTTCATCGTGCGCGCTCGCATCGGCTTCCGCTCCGCGCACTTCAATGATCGCCGGCGGCAGCCGGTGCCCTCCAATGGCTTCTGGACCGGCTTCTTCGCGGGCGCCCGGCTGGCGAGCGATCCCACGCGGGACGCCGCGCGACCTGCGCCGACCTCCCGCGCCTCCGAGCCGGTCCGCAACTAGCCGCCGGCCGGCGGCTCGCTGATCAGCATCCAGTCGTCGATCCTGTCCACCACCGGCGGCGCCGCGCTGCTCGTCGTGACGGTGCGCGCCTTGCTCGGCGAGAACCAGACGAATTCCGTGCCGGAGGCGGTGCCGGGCTCGGGCTGGTCCGCGATCTCGGGACCGCTCGTGCCGCTCTCGCGCCGCTCGGCCTTCCGCGCCTTCTTGGCCTCGAGCTTGGCCTTGCGCTGATCTTCCCTTGCGGCGCCGGTCCCCGCGATACATTCCGGGGTTTGGCATTCGCGTTCCCTGCTCCGCTTCAGTCGTTACGCTTACTTCCTTAGGCTTTTTCGAATGCGCTCGGCTCGCCTTCGGCTGCGCCTCGCCCTACATTACCGGCCCGATGATCCAGGGAGCGAATTCCTCCTCGCCGACTCCCGACAGCTCGCTCTTGCTGCGCTTGCCCGAAGCCACCGCGACGATCTCCTCGAAGATCTGCCGTCCCACCTCGGGCAGCGGCGTGCCCTCGAGGATCACCCCGCAGTTGATATCCATGTCCTCGGACATGTGCCGGTACATGAGGCTGTTCGTGGCGAGCTTGATCGAGGGCACAGGCTTGCACCCGAAGACGGAGCCGCGGCCGGTAGTGAAGCAGATCATGTTGCAGCCGCCGGCCACCAGACCGGTGATCGACACCGGGTCGTGTCCGGGCGTGTCCATGAACACGAAGCCGCGCGTGGTGATGGGCTCGCCGTACTGGAAGACGTCCATCATCGGGGTGGTGCCGCCCTTGGTCACGCCGCCCAGTGACTTCTCGTAGACGGTGGTGATCCCGCCCGCCTTGTTGCCCGGCGCCGGATTGTTGTCCATCGCCTCGATGCCGCGGCAGTACCACTCCCACCACTTGTAGCGGTCGATCAGCTTCTTGGCCACGCCCTCGTT
>JBGOVO010000301.1:0-4961 GCA_041478145.1 Methylomirabilia bacterium | reverse complement strand
GTGGGACGCGATGGAGACGGCCATCCTGGAGGCGGAGCGCGCGGTCGAGGCGTGCCGGCGGGCGGCGGAAGACGCGGGCATCGCCTCCGATCCGGCGGCGCTGCAGGCGCGTTACGCGGCCCTCGACGCGGCCCGCGCCGAGGTGGACCGGCTCTACGCTCGGTGGGCGGAGCTCGAAGCGAAAGGAGAGACGCGATGACCGAGACGCAGGCGGTGCCGACCGTGAAGATCGACAACGCGCAGGTGCGGGTGACCGAGTGGCGCTTCGCGCCCGGCGCGCGGACGGGGCACCACCGTCACGAGTACGCGTACGTGGTGGTGCCGCTCACGACGGGCTCGCTCGTCGCGACGGGCGCTGCCGGAGAGACGACCGCGGCGCTCCGTGTCGGTGAGCCCTATTTCCGCGAGGCCGGTGTCGAGCACGACGTGCGCAACGCGAACGCCTTCGAGTTCGCCTTCGTCGAGATCGAGCTGAAGGGTGCCTAACCGTGCTATTCTAGCGATGCCTTCCTTTGGGCCCTTGATCGTTGGCGCGCCGGGCGCCGAGGCCCACCGGCATCTGGCTTGATCTCGTCCTCTCGCGTGACACCTCGCCTCAAGGGAGCACCATGAAGAAGCCAGCTGGAGTCTTCACCCTCCTCGCCTCCGCGGTGACCGGGTTCGGCAGCCACGTCGTGCACCTGTGCACCTCCGCGTGGAGTCGCCTGCTCACTTCCCCCGGCGTCAAGCGGCGCCCAGGGAAACGGTGATCGCTTGAGCATGGAGAAGCTCGCGACGGTCTACACCGTGGACGACTTCGTCCGGCGCGTGGTCGACAGTCTCCTCCGCGGCGGCGAGCGCCGGGGCCTGTTCCTCTGCTCGCGCTGCCTCGTCAAGCTGACGCGGGAGAACCTGGACAAGAGCTACGCGAAGCCCGAGATCGCGCGGGTGATGGACGACATCTTCGACGCCCCGGGCTCGATCACTCACGAGCCGACGTGCGCGTGTGCGGGGTGCGGGCGAAAGAAGGTCCGGTGCCTCGGGGTGCCGCTTCCGTGACGACGCGCCCTCGACGAGCAAGGGAGACCCGGTGAGCCGGATGCCTTCGAAGCCGTTCCGCTGCGACGTGGTATCCGAGACCGTGTCGATCACCCTGCGGCGGAGCAACTCGCTGGAGGGACGGGGGAAGCTCTTCATCCGGTGTAGCGAGAAGGACTGCCAGTACGTCGACGTGAACGAGCCGCCCTGCCCGCTGACGCTGGCCCTCTTCACCGAGGAGATCAACGCGCGGATGATCGCCCAGCGCGAGTAGCCCGCCTCTTCTCTCCCAGCGCGACTCCCCGACGAATGGAGCGAAGCACCGCGATGATCGAGGAGTTGTCGCGCTCCCCGAAGCCGCCCGCGCCGCCGGCGCGGAGAAGCTGGCGATGGAGCGCGGTCGCCATCAGCGGCGCGCCCGCCGCGTGGCCCACCTCCAGCATCAGCTCGACGTCCTCGAGATGCTGGGCGAGCTTGCCCTCCGGCTCGAAATTGCCCTCGAGCATGCGCTCGCCCTTGAGATCCATCGCGCGCGAGTAGGCCCCGCTGTCCTTGAGCACGGCGAGCAAGCCCTTGCCGTCCAGCCCCTGGCGGAGCCCGAACAGGAGTCCCTCGGCCAGGGCCAGTCGATTGAGCCCCAGCACCAGATTGATGACGAGCTTGGCGCGGGCGCCGGCGCCGTTCGGGCCGACGTGATGGACGCGCTCGGCGATGGCCGCGAGCAGCGGGCGGCACCGCTCGAAGATCGCGGGCTCGCCGCCCACCACTCGGCCAGGGCCGATCCGAGCAGGCCCATGCCGATCAGCGCGATCACCTCGCCCATGCCCGCCTCCTGAAGGTGCTCGCCGTCCGCGCTCAGGGCTCGCGCAGCAGGCGGCCGAAGCCCGGAATCACCTCGCGCACGCCGGCGAGCCGCAGCGCCCGCCAGAGGCAGGCCTGGTTGCTGCTGATCACCGGCTTGCCGAGATCGCGCTCGAGCGTCTCGAGGACGCCCACCGTCGGCAGCCCGGTCCCGCTCAGCAGCACCGCCTGCGCGTCAGGCGCGTCGGCCTGTCGCGCGAGGAGATAGGCGCGCTCCTCGCTCTCCGCGTAGATGTCCGCCACGTCGGTCAGGCGGTGATAGCCCGCGATCTGGAAGCCCGCCGCCTCCCAGTAGGCCTTGCCCTGGCGGCTGATCGATTCCGGGTACGGCGTGCCGAGCGCGAGCCGCGTCACGCCCAGGTGCTGGAGCGCGGCCAGCACCGCGTGCGCGGCCAGCAGCGCGGGGGCGCCGGCCCGCGACGAGATGCGATCGATGAGCGGCTGCTCGTTGCCGAAGCCGAGGGCATAGCTCGACGCGGTGTGGGCCAGGACGACGACCGCGGGGCGCACGTCGCCGAGCGCCGTCGCCGGGCCGGCGATGCCCTCGCGGTAGGCCTGGGTGCGCTCTTCCATCCCGACCGCGCCGCCCGCCGGGCCGCTCGCCGGCGGCGCTTCCAGTCGGGCGAAGTGGAGGCTGACGCCGGCCGGCGCCATGCCGTACAGCTCGGGCTCCACGGTCGGGTTCCCGGGCGGGAGGAGCACGCCGATCCGCGCGCGCCAGCCGAACATCGATCCGGGCGCCTCGGACTAGCCGGCGGCCGTGACGGCGCGGGCCGGCGCGGGGTGCTCCAGCAGGCGACCGAAGCCGCGGATGGGCCGCGTGATCCCGAGGGCTCGGAGCGCGCTCCAGATTGTGGACTGGTTCGAGCTCACCGCCGGCTTTCCGGTGCGCTGCTCGATGGCGGCCACCGCTTCGACCGAGCGCCACGCGGTGCACGAGCAGAGCAGGGCATCGGCCTCGGGCCGGCAGGCGCGCGTGGCGAACTCGACGACCGAGGCCGGGTCCTGATCGTTGATGCCCTGGTTGCCCGACGCCGCGGCGCGAGGCTCGCCGTCCACGTTCAGCACCTCGAACCCCTGGGCCTCGAGGTAGGCGCGCAGGCGCCGATTGTTCCACTCCGGATAGGGAGTGGCCACCGAGATCCGCCGGGCGCCGAGGGCGCGCAGCGCCTCGACCACCGAGGGACTGGTGGCCACCGCGGGCACGCCGGCCTCTCGCCGGATCAGCTCGATCATCTGGGTGTCCCAGCCCGGGCCCTTGAAGAAGCTCCCCGTGGTGCACCCGTAGACGATGACGTCGACGTGGGCGGTGGCCAGGTAGCGGGCGCCGCTCTCGATCTCGGCGTTCATGCGGTCGAACGCCTCGTCGCCGGTGCCGTCGTTGGTCATCCACAGCCGCTGGCCGTGGACGGTCACGTCCCGCGGGACGACCAGCTGGAAGTCCGCCTCGCAGGTCGTGTTCGTCGAGGGCACCATGAGGCCGATCCGCTTGCGCAGGCTCACCGGCCTACTATACATGGATCGCCCGCGCCCGACATTGACACCCCATGCCGGGCGGCGTACGGTACGCTCGCCGGACGGCGAGCGGCGGGCACGCGCGCCCTCCGAGAACGGAGACCCCGATGGCCTACACCCTCGAGAAGTTCGCGGCAGCGGCGCACGACATCCTCACCACGGATCCCGGCCCGGGAGGGCGCGCGCAGGTGCGCGCGCTCGTGGAGGACGTGCTCCGGGACGAGACGTTCATCGCCCGGCACCTGGGCGACGACGTGCCGGAGCGCAAGATCCTCTACGAGGATCCCCAGCTCGGCTTCTGCATCCTCGCCCACGTCTACCAGGGCGCGCGGGAGAGCAATCCGCACGATCACGGTCCGACGTGGGCGATCTACGGCCAGGCCCGGGGCGAGACGCTGATGAACGACTGGGCGCTCGTCGAGCCGGCGAGCCCGACGAAGCCCGGGAAGGTGCGGCACGTGCGGAGCTACCCCCTCCAGCCCGGCATGGCCCACGTCTACAACGAGGGCGACCTCCACTCGCCGCGTCGCGACGGGCCGACGCGCCTCATCCGCATCGAGGGCACCAACATGGACAAGGTCAAGCGCCTCGCCTACGAGAAGGTCTGAGGAGGACCCGCGCGATGAAGGACGACCTGCGATTCGTCGACTCCGACATGCACATCATGGAGCCGCCCGACCTCTTCGAGCGGTACCTGGATCCGAAGTTCCGCGACCGGGTGATCCTCCCGGTCGGGGCCGACGGGCGGCCCAAGCGCGGCACGATCGTCGTCGACGGGCTGCCCACCACGATGGACGCCGAGCTGCAGCAGTACCGGAAACGCAGCCGGGCCGGCACCGCCGGCGCCCACAGCACGCAGCCCCTCTCGGGCTCGCGCCTGCAGTCCACCAACCGGCTCGACTTCGCGATCGAGCGCAACTACGACCCCGAGGCGCAGGTGATGGGGATGGCCATCGAGGGGGTCGACGTCGCGGTCCTCTACCCGACCACCGGCCTGAGCCTGCTCGCGCGCGACAACATGGACCCGCAGCTCTCGCTCGCGCTCTGCCAGGCCTACAACAACTGGATCCACGAGTTCTGCCGGTACAGCCCCGAGCGGCTGAAATTCGTCGCCATGCTGCCCGTCCACGACGTGCACGTGGCTTGCCGCGAGCTGCTGCGCGGCGTGCGCGAGCTGGGCGCGGTGGGGTCGTTCATCCGGCCGAATCTCGTCAACGGCCACTACTGGCATTCCAACTACTGGGATCCGCTCTACAGCCTGCACGAGGAGCTGAACGTGGCGTGGGGCTTCCACGAGGGCACCGGCGCGTGGTACTCGCACATGAACGTGCTCTACGGGGAGAACCGCTTCTACCGCCACGTGGCGAGTCACTGGATCGAGATGCAACAGGCTCTGATCGCGCAGGTGATCGGCGGCGTGTACGAGTTCCATCCGAAGTTGAGGATAGCGTTCCTCGAATGCCAGAATTCCTGGGTGCCCGGGCTGCTGACCCGCATCGAATGGGACTATCCGCAGTTCCGCGACTCGCACGCGCCCTACCTGAGCCTCACGCCGAAGGAGTACTTCC
>JBGOVO010000200.1:0-7206 GCA_041478145.1 Methylomirabilia bacterium | reverse complement strand
TGGTGACGCCCGAGATGCCGCCGCGCTCGGACAACTGGTACGGCTGGGCCAAGGCGGCCTACGAGCTGCTGGGCTTCGTCTTCGCCACCGGCAAGGTGGACGGCCGCAAGCTCGAGATCGTGCAATGGCGCATCGGCGGGCCGCGCGACGACGACATCGATCAGGTGAAGCCGGGCGACGTCAAGGTGATGCACCGCGCGCTCGGGGCCTATCTCTCGCGACGCGATCAGGTGCAGCAGGCGGTGCGCATGGTGGAGACGGAGGACATCCGGGACGCGCACGGGGTGCCGTTCCTGATCGTCTACGGCATCAGCGGCAACACCCACCGCTTCTGGTCCATCGCGAACGCGCGTGAGAAGATCGGCTACGCGCCGGAGGACGACAGCCAGGTGAACTTCGCCGACAAGATCGCGGCCATCGCCCGCGCCGCCCGGAGGTGACCCCCATGAGCCCGGAAGAGGAGCTGAAGGCGCTGGAGAGTACGCTCACGACCTACCGGGAGACGCTCAAGGAAGTGAACCGCCTGGGCGGCGACGGCATGGCGACGGTGCGGGGGGAGTGGCTGCTCCGCATCACGGAGCTGGAGCTGCAGCGCGAGCATCTCTCGCACGTCGTCCGCAAGAACCGCCGGCGCGCCGGCTAACCCTATGAGGGAGTATCGGTTTGTGCAGGTCGACGTGTTCACCGAGCGCGTCTTCGGCGGGAACCCGCTCGCGGTGGTCTTCGACGCGAAGGGCCTCGGCGATGGCGAGATGCAGGCCATCGCCCGGGAGATGAACTGCTCGGAGACCACGTTCCTCCTGCCGCCCACGCGGCCGGATTGCGCGGCGCGGGTGCGGATCTTCACGCCGGCCCGCGAGGTCCCGTTCGCGGGGCATCCCACCATCGGGACCTCGTGGGTGCTGGCGACCGAGAAGCTGCTGCCGACGGGCGCGACGCGCTTCAGCCTCGAGGAAGGGATCGGGCCGATCGAGGTGACGCTCGAGGGAGACCCGGCGCGACCGAGCTTCCTCTGGATGCGGCACGGGGAGGCGCGGTTCGGACCCGAACTGACCAACCGCGCGGCCTTCGCGCGGGCGCTCGGCCTGGCCGAGCCGGACCTGCTGGCGGGCGCGCCGGTCTGCACCGGATCCACTGGCAACACCTTCCTCTATATACCGCTGCGGGACCGGGAGGCGGTGGATCGGGCCCGGCTCGACGTGCCCGCGCTCCTGGCCGCGCAGGGGGAAGGGCCGAATCTCGGCGTGTTCGTGTTCGCGCCCGACTCGGATCCGAAGGCTGGCGCAGGGCGAGGTGCAGCCGGGGCAGGAGGCGGCGCAGCCGAAGGCGAGACGTCGGATCGAAGAATCGAGCCGAGCGGATACAAGGTCTACTCGAGGATGTTCGCGCCGCACACGTCCGGCATTCCCGAGGACCCAGCGACCGGCTCGGCCAGTGGCCCGCTCGGGGCCTACCTGGTGGAACGCGGGCTAGTGGTGCCGGCCGAGACGGTGGACATCGTGAGCGAGCAGGGCACGCGAATGGGCCGCCAGAGCTTCGTCCGGATCCGCATCGGCATGGGCGGCGGGCGCATCGGCCTAATCCTGGTCGGCGGCAGCGTGGTCCCCGTGATCGAGGGCCGCCTGCGGGTGCCCTGACCATGTACATCCCGAAGCACTTCGAGGTCACCGACACCGCGTGGTGTCACGCGCTGATGCGCGCGCAGGGCTTCGCGCTCATGATCACGGCCGACGACGCGGGCGCGCCCTTCGCCACCCACCTCCCGATGCTGGTCGACGACACGCGCGGCCCGCTCGGGACGCTGCGCGGCCACGTGGCGCGGGCCAACCCGCACTGGCGCTACCTGGCCGCCGGGCGCCCCACCCTCGTGGTCTTCTCGGGCGCCCACGCCTATGTCTCGCCGGGCTGGTACGCCACGCATCCGAGCGTCCCCACCTGGAACTACGTGGCGGTGCACGCGACCGGGACCGGGACACTCGTCGAGGATCCGGCGCAGGTCAAGGCCCTGCTCGCCGACCTGGTCGGCGTATATGAAGGGAGCGGGCCTGCGGCGTGGTCGTTCGAATCGCTGGCTCCGGACTACGTGGCGGGCATGCAGCGCGGGATCGTGGCCTTCGAGATCCCCATCGAGCGGCTCGAGGGCAAGGCCAAGCTGAGCCAGAACCGCGACGCGGTGGACCAGGGACGCACGCGTGAGGCGCTGGCCGCGGCGGACGATCCGCTGGCGCGGGCGGTGGCGGCGCTCATGGCCGGCGCGCCGCCGCGCTGACGCGTTACTCCCCCCGGAACTCCGGCTTCCGCTTCTCGAGCATGGCGCGGCGCCCCTCCTGGGCGTCCGCGCTCGTCCGTGCCTTGGTGGCCGCCGCATCCAGGTCATCGTGCGGAATGCCGTCCCGCTGGGACGTCGCGCGCAGGATGCTCGCCTTGATCCCGGCGAGGGACAGCGGCGCATTGTCGGCGATGCGGCGGGCGAGCGCCTGCACCGCCGCCTCCAGCTCCGGGGCGGGCACGACCTGGTGGATCATGCCGATCTCGTAGGCCCGGCGCGCGTCGATCGGCTGGCCGGTGAACAGGAGGTGGCGCGTGTGGGCGGGGCCGATGATCTCGACGAGCTTCTGGCCGAGCGGGAAGGGGATCACGAGGCCGATGCGCGCCAGCGGCATGCCGAGGCGGGCCGGCTCCGCGGCCACCCGCAGGTCGCAGTGGAGCGCCAGCTCGCAGCCGCCCGCGATGGCGTCGCCGTGGAGCGCGGCGATGGTGGGATGCCGCGAGCTTTCCACGCGGCGCAGCACCTCCACCACGTTGCCTTCGGGATCGGCCTCGCCGCGACGCTGCTGCATCTCCTTCAGGTCCATGCCCGCGCAGAACGCGGGCCCGGCGCCGCGCACCACCACCACGCGGACGTCGCGACGGCGGTCCAGGTCGTCGAAGGTCGAGCGGAGCCCCTGGAGCAGCGTCGTGTTCATGGCATTGCGCTGGTCCGGGCGGTTCATCGTGACCGTCGCGATGCCCGCGTCCACCGTGAGCAGGATCTCATCCGCCATCGGTTGCCTCCGTGAGGTCAGGGCGTGCCGGGCGCGAGAGCGCGGAGCGCATTCAGCATGACGTCACGCTTCTTCCTGGGATCGGGCTCCGTGGTCATCAGCGACAGGAACGCGGTGTCGATGCCGCGGTCCAGGTAGAGCTGGATGCGCGCCTTGAGCTCGGACAGGCTCCCCCGCGGGATCAGGTCGTGCATCACCTGCTCGGGGATGGCGGCTACCGCGCCCTTGCGATCGCCCGCGCCCCACGCGCTCCACATGGGCCCGAGCACCTCGGTGCGGCCGAGCCACTCCTGGAAGGCGCGATAGACCGGCACGTTGAGATAGGCCGCGATGTGTCGCCGCACCACCAGGTCCCCATCGGGACCGGGCGGATCCAGGTTGACGAAGAGCCGCGCGGTGACCTCGATGGCTTCCGGATCCCGCCCCGCCTGCCGGGCGGCCTCGCGCACCACGGAGACGGAGCGCGGCACGTCGTCGGGCGAGAGCCAGTTGAGGATGACGCCGTCGCCCACCTGCCCGGCGACCTTCAGCATGCCCGAGCGGAGGGCCGCGATGTGGATCGGTACCGGTCGCGTGGGCACCTTGGTCAGGCGGAAGCCGTCTACGTTGAAGGTCTCACCCTTGAAGACCACGCGCTCACCCGCCAGCGCCGCGCGGAGGAACTGCGCCGTCTCGCGCACGCGCGTAGCCGGCTTGTTGAAGCTGCCGCCGTTCCAGGACTCGACGATGGGCTGCGAGCCCGCGCCGATGCCGAGCACGAAGCGCCCGGGCGCCACGTCGGCGAGGCCGGCGGCGGTGGAGGCGAGCGTGGCGGGCCCGCGCGTGTAGACGTTGGCGATGGCGGTGCCGATGCGCATGTTGGTGGCGAGCCCGATGACCGTCAGCGGGGTGAAGGCGTCGACCCCGTCCACCTCGAAGGACCAGGCATCCGTGTAGCCCAAGCGCTCGGCCTCGCGGGCCACCTCCGCCAGCTCCGGCAGAGCGAAGCCCTCCATCGGCACCGACAGGGACCACCGCTTCTGCATCTCGATCTCTCTCCTCGGGGGTTCTTCTCCAGGCCGCCCGGGCCGTCCCCGAGTGTACCCGGTTTTCCCCCTCGGGGAGACTGCAGGCCCTTGTATACCCACTATGGGGCGGGTAGTGAGCCCGACAAGAAGTCCTAGCGGACTCCCTCAGGGCGGGTGTACGTTTCACCCCGCTTGGCCGTCCTTCCGCCGGGTCCCTTCTAGACGGGCGGTCAGGCGGGGGTTCCTCGTGGACCGACGTGAGTTCCTTTGCGCCTTGGCAGGTGGCTTTCTCGCCTCACCACTCGCGGCCGAGGGGCAGCAGGCGGGGAAGGTCTATCGGATCGGGTTTCTCTCGAGTCTGCCGGTACCGCCGACCGCGCTCGCTGACACGCTGCGGAACGTGGGGTTGGTCGAAGGACGGAACATCGTCGTCGATCGGCGGTTCACGGAGGGGCCGGAGGGATTGCAGGCGCTGGCTGCGGAGCTTGTCGGACTTCGCCCCGATGTCATCATCGCGTATTGGAATCGGGACGTCGTCGCGGCGCGCGCGGCCACCCGGTCGATCCCTATCGTCATGGTAGTCGGGGTGGATCCGGTAGGTGCCGGTCTAGTGGAGAGCCTCGGGCGTCCCGGGGGGAATGTGACCGGATCGCTCGTCACGGAGCCGGCGATCGCCGGGAAGACCTTGCAGGCGTTGAAAGAGGCCGTGCCCTCGGTCCAGCGCGTGGCTGCGCTCTGGAATCCGGGCTTCACCCTGCCCGCTTACTACAAAGCGATGGGGAAGGCCGCTCAAGCATCCGGCATGACTCTTCTGTCGATCGAAAGCCGTCTAGCCGCGGACTTCGATGCCGCCTTGGCCCGCGTGACCACGATCCGGCCGCACGCCCTCTTCGTCGATGGCCTGGCCGTTCCTAGCCAGGCCCATCGCCTTCAGCTGATCGAATTCGTGGCGCAGCAGCGACTCCCCACCGTCTACACGGCGAAACACTGGGTCGTTGCGGGTGGGTTCATGTCCTACAACGCCAGTCTAGACGAAGCGTGGAGCCGGACAGGCAGTTACGTGGCCCGGATCCTTGGCGGAGCGAAACCTTCCGACCTGCCGGTGGAAGGACCGACGAAGTTCGAGATGGTCATTAACCTCAAGACCGCCAAGGCCCTCGGCCTCACCATCTCGCAGTCGATCCTGCAGCGGGCAGATCAGGTGATCGAGTAGGCGAGTGGAGGACATAGCGATGCCATCCGACAGAATCTGGCGGGGCCTAGAGCAGTTCGCGAACGTCATCGGAATCGTCGGGGCCTTGGTTGCGCTCGGGGTGATTGGCTATTTCGCGAGCCTCGGCATCCAGGCTATGCGGCACGGCGGCTGAGGGCTTCTGCTAGAGGCCGCCCTCGCGGCTCCCGCTCGCACCCTCGGCCCCGGTGGTATGATCCCCCACATCACGGTCTCGAGGAGCCACGCCACCATGACGGTGTTCCCCGGCTTCACGCTCCCGGAGGAGCTGCGCCTGCTCGGTGATCAGATCCGTCGGTTCGTTCACGACGAGATCATCCCGCTCGAGCAGACCATCGATCCCGACGCGCCCGAGATCCCGCGCGAGGACTACCTGCGCCTCTCCGCAAAGACCAAGGCATCCGGGCTCTGGACCCTCGGCGCCCCCGAGGCCTACGGCGGCGGCGGGCTCGATACGTTCAGCATGTGCGTCGCGCTCGAAGCGATGTCGCAGCACCGCATGGGCCTCTACAACCCGGGCTGCGGCGTTTTCGGCCGCTACCCGCCGCCCGCCATCTGGGCCGGCAGCAAGGCGCAGATCGAGAAGTACGCGGTGCCCGCGCTGCGCGAGGGTTACGAGACCTTCTTCGCGATCACCGAGCCGTCGGGCGGGTCCGATCCGGCCGGCGCCATCCAGACCCGGGCGGAGCGCCGCGGCGACAAGTGGGTGATCAACGGGCGCAAGGTCTTCATCTCGCGCGCCCACGACGCCCCCTGGGGCATCGTGTTCGCGCGCACGGACCGGGTGAAGGGCCGCGCCGGGATCTCGTGCTTCATCCTGGAGCACGGTACGCCGGGCTTCACCGCCAAGACCATCCGCACCATCCGGACCTCGGCGGTGCCCAACGACGTGAGCTTCGAGGACTGCGAGATCCCCGCCGAGAACCTGATCGGCCAGGAGGGGCAGGGCCTCGACCTGGCCTTCGATCTCCTGGTCAAGAACCGCTTTCCGTACTCGGCCTGCAACCTGGGCGTGGCGGTGGCGGCACACCGGATGGCCATCGAGCACGCCAAGCAGCGCTCAACTTTTGGCGCGCCGTTGAGCCAGCGGCAGGCCATCCAGTGGATGCTGGCCGACGCGGAGGTGGAGCTGCGCGCCTGCCGGTGGCTCATCTGGGAAGGCGCGTGGAAGGCCGACCGCGGCGAGGACGCGCGCGTCGAAGCGTCCATCGCCAAGCTCTACTCGAGCGAGGTGCTGGGTCGTGTGATCGACGCCGCCGTGCAGATCCACGGCGGCTACGGGGTGTCGAAGGAGTTCCCGCTCGAGCGGTGGTATCGCGAGGCTCGCGTCCGCCGCATCGGCGAGGGGCCGTCGGAAGTGCATCGGATGGTCATCGCGCGTTCACTGTTCAGGTAACCCGGAGGCCATCATGGCGACGTTCAACTTCGAGCTCCGCCCGCTGCCGCCGGAAGCCGAGGCCATTCGGGAGGAAGTCCGCGACTTCCTCAAGCGCGAGATGTCGCAGTACCCCCCCGCGGAGCGCGCGCGCTCGTGGGGCGGCTTCAACCGGGATTTCTCGCGCCGCATGGGCGAGCGCGGCTGGATCGGCATGACGTGGCCGAAGAAGTACGGCGGCCACGAGCGCACCGCGCTCGAGCGCTACGTGGTGCTCGAGGAAACGCTGGCCGCCGGCGCGCCGGTGAGCGCGCACTGGGTGGCCGATCGCCAGAGCGGCCCGCTGCTGCTGCGCTTCGGCACCGAGGAGCAGCGCCAGCGCTTCCTGCCGCGCATCGCGCGGGGCGAGCTGGCCTTCGCCATCGGCATGAGTGAGCCGGACTCGGGTTCCGACCTGGCCTCCATCCGCACCCGCGCCGAGAAGGTGAGCGACGGCTACAAGGTCAACGGGACCAAGATCTGGACGAGCAACGCGCACCTCTCCGACTA
>JBGOVO010000141.1:0-8964 GCA_041478145.1 Methylomirabilia bacterium | reverse complement strand
CGCCAGCTCGGTCAGCTCCGCGAGCTGATCCTGGGCCAGGGCCTTGGTGGGGAAGAGATAGAGCACCCGCGCTTCCGGCTGCTGCACCAGCGCCTGGAGGACGGGCAGGTTGTAGCAGAGGGTCTTGCCGGAGGCGGTCGGCGTCACGACCACCAGGTGCTCGCCCTTGGCCGCCGTCTCGAAGGCCTTGGCCTGGTGCGAGTAGAGCTGCTGGACGCCCCGGGCCTTGAGGGCCTCGACGATGCGCGGGTCGAGGGAGGACGGAAAGGGCGCGAAGACGGCGGGCTTGGCCTCGAAGTGGCGCACGGCGGTGATGAGGGGACCCGTCTCGAGCGACGTCAAGAGCTCGTCGAGGAGCTCCCGGATTTTCATGGCTCATCCTATGTTTAGCGAGCGTAAGTTGTCAACTTTGGGCCCCCTGTGCCACGCTACCAGGCGTGACGACGGCGCTCCGATTCCTGCCGCCGCTCGCGTGGTCGGCGCTGATCGCGTGGTTCTCGGGCGCCGGCTGGGGCGCGGGCGCCACCGCTCCGATGATCGAGCCCTGGCTGCGCGCGCTCGCGCCGTGGGCCGCGCCCGAGCAGATCGCCGCGCTCCACTGGCTGGTGCGCAAGACGGGACACGTCACCGAGTACGCGGCGCTGGCCCTGCTCTGGCGGCGCGCGTTGTCCCCCGCTGACGCGCCCGCGCCCTGGCGCGCGCCGCTGCTGCTGGCCGCCCTCACCGCCGTCCTGGACGAGGCGCATCAGGCGACCACGCTCACCCGCGAGGGCAGTGTCGCCGACGTGCTGCTCGACACCGCCGCCGCCGGCGCGGCGCTCCTCGTGGCCACCCTCGGCGCGCGCCGCGCCGCCGACGCCCTCACCCGCGTGCTGCTCTGGACGGCCGCCGCGGGCGGCAGCGTGTTGCTCGCGATCAACCTGGCCGCGGCCGCGCCGTCCGGCTGGCTGTGGCTCTGCGTGCCCGCGGCGTGGCTCGCCCTCTGGGTCTGGCGGCGGAGGCGCCTCCGCGCATGAGCGATCTGCCCGCGTGGCGGCAGGGCGACCTGCCGCATGCGCCCGCCTACAATCCGCTCAACCTGGTGCGCGTCATCGGGCCGGCCGCGATCCTGCTCGGGCTCTCGGTGGGCGCGGGCGACTGGCTGCTCGGTCCGGCGGTCGCCGCGGCCTACGGCCCGGCCCTGCTCTGGGTCTGCACGCTCTCCATCCTGTTCCAGGGCGTGCTCAACGCCGAGATGGCCCGCTACACCCTCGCCACCGGCGAGCCCGTCTTCACCGGCTTCATGCGCCAGCGCCCGGGGCCGCGCGTGTGGGCCTCCGTGTACTCGCTGCTCCACCTGGCCCAGGTCGGCTGGCCCGGCTGGGCGCTGGCCGGCGGCTCGGCGCTGGCCGCGCTGCTGCTCGGCCGCGTCCCGCGCGCGGAGGACCGCGCAACCGTGGTCGGCCTCGGCTACGTGCTCTTCTTCGGCGCCGCCGGCGTGGTGCTGCTGGGCCGGCGCGCGCATCGCGCGCTCGAGATCAGCGAGGGGGTGCTGATGGCGTGGGTCCTCCTGCTGCTCGGCGCGCTCGGCGTGCTCTTCGTGCCTCGGGTGCTGTGGACGACGCTCGCGTGGAGCTTCGCCGGGCGGCCGCTCTGGGAGCCCTCGTGGCTACCCGCTCCCGCCGTCGACCGCGGGCTCGACTGGGCGCTCGTCGCCGGCTTCGCCGCCTACTCGGGAGCGGGCGGCACGATCAACGCCATGCTCACCTACTGGCTGCGCGACAAGGGCTTCGGGATGGCGGGCACGGTCGGGGTGCAGCCGACGTCGGTGGGGAACCAGACCATCCTGCTCCCGCGGGAGGGCGCGATCTTCCCGCCCAGCGAGGCCAACCTCGCCAAGTGGCGCGAGTGGTGGCGCTACCTCCGCGCCGATTGCTCCTACCTCTGGACGGCCGGCTGCCTGATCGGCATGGGGCTGCCGGTCCTGCTGGCGCTCGACGCGGTGCCCCGCGGCACCGACATGGGTGGCTTCGGCGCCGGCGCCGCGTTCGCCCGCGCGCTGGCGCGGCGCTACGGGGCGATGCTCTGGCTGCCCGTGCTCCTGACGACGCTCTGGATCTTCGTCTCGAGCCAGGTCGGCATCGTGGAGGGCTTCGCCCGCCACGTGACGGAGATGCTCTGGACCGGCGGGGTGCGGCCCGGGACGGCGAGCGCCGGCTGGCTCTACTACCCGGTCCTCGCGCTCTTCGTGCTGGCGGGCGCTCTGGCGATGACGGCCGCCGAGCCCCTCACCCTGATCGTGATCAGCGCCAACGTCGCGGCCATCAACTTCGCGATCCTGTCCTTTCACACCCTTCGTCTGAATCGGGCTCTCCTGCCGGAGCCGCTGCGGCCGCCTCGCTGGCGGGAAGCGGTGGTGGCTCTGGGCGGGCTCTTCTTCGCCCTCCTCGCCGCCGCCGCGGCCGTCTCCACCATCCGCGCCGCGCTGGGCGTCTAGGGCGACACGGGCTCCGGCGGCCGCTCGGCGGCTCGGCGCACGCCCAGGAGGAGATAGACGGCCGGCAGCACCAGGAGCGTCAGCACCGTGGAGGAGATCAAGCCCCCGATGACGACCCGCGCGAGCGGCCGCTGGATCTCCGCGCCGATCCCGTGCGACAGGGCCGCGGGCAGGAACCCGATCACCGCCACGATCGCCGAGACCATGATCGCCCGGAACCGGATCTCGCATCCGCTCACGATAGCCTCGGGGAGGGGCAGCCCCTCGGCGGCCGCCTGGCGGATGGAGGACACGAGCACCACGCCGTTGAGCACGCTGACCCCGAAGACCGCGATGTAGCCGACCGCGGCCGAGATGTTGAAGTTCGTGCCCCAGAGGAAGAGGGCGAGAGTGCCCCCGATGAGAGCGAAGGGCAGGTTCAGCATGATGAGCAGCGCGTCGCTCACCGAGTTGAAGGCTCCGAAGAGCAGCACGAAGATGATGAAGACGGCCAGCGGCACGATGACGTAGAGGCGCGCGAGCGCCCGCTGCTGGTCCTCGAAGCGCCCGCTCCACACCATCTGGTACCCTTCCGGAAGCTTGACCGCGGCCCCCACCTTCGCCATGGCCTCGGTCACGAGGCCCCCCATGTCCCGCTCGCGCACGCTCCACTTGATCGCGATCCGCCGGACATTGCCCTCCCGCCAGATCTCGGCGAGGCCGTCGGTGCGGATGAACTCGGCGAGCTGGCTGAGGGGGATGCGCTCTCCGCTGGGCGCGCTGACCGTGATGTCCCGCAGGGCCGCGATCGGATCGCCGCGGGTGGCGAGCTGCACCGCCACCCCGAAGCGGCGCTCCCGCTCGAAGACCTCGGTCACCACGCGTCCCTTGGTGGCGGTCTCGATCACGTCCTGGACGTCCTGGACGTTGATCCCGTAGCGAGCGGTGGCGGCGCGGTCGACGACGATCTGGAGCTGCGGCTGGCCGGTGGCGTGATCGTAGTCCAGGTCGGCGACGCCGCTGATGCCGCGCAGCACTCCCGCGATCTCCTTCGCCGTCGCGTCCATCACGAAGAAGTCGGGGCCGTACAGCTTGATGGCCAGCTCGCCCTTGGTGCCCGCGAGCGCCTCGTCGACGTTGTCCTTGATGGGCTGGGAGAAGTTGGTGGTGATTCCGGGGATGCTCGCCAGGGAGGCGGTCATCGCCTCGATGAGCTTCTCCTTGTCCCCGGTCGGCCACTCCTCGCGCGGCCTGAGCCCGACGTAGAACTCGACGTTGTCCGGCGCCTCCGGATCGGTGCCGTCGTCGGGCGCGCCCAGCTGGGAGACCACGACCCGGACCTCGGGAAACTTGAGGAGACGCTCCCGGATCTCGTGCACGTACGGGCTGACCGCCTCGATCGAGATCCCGACCGGGAACTGCGTCCGCACCCAGAGATCTCCCTCGTCCAGCTCGGGCAGGAACTCCTTGCCGAGGACCGTGAAGACCCCCAGGGAGAGCAGCAGACAGACCGCCGCTCCCGCCACCGGGAGGAGCGGCCGGCGGAGGCACCAGCGCAGGGCCGGCCGGTAGGGTCTCCGCAGCCAGGCCAGGACCGGGCTCTCTCGCGGTGGACGGCGGAAGAAGAGGCTCGACAGGACGGGGATCAGGGTGAGCGTGAGCACGAGCGCTCCGACCACGGCCAGAGAGATCGTGACCGCCATGGGGCGGAACAGCTTGCCCTCGATGCGCTGGAACGTGAGGATCGGCACGTAGACCGTCATGATGATCAGCACCGCGAAGGTCAGGGGCCGGGCCACCTCGAGGGCGGCGTGGTGCACCGCGGGGACGACGGCGGCGCCGCGCGGCCGACGGGTCGCGAGGTGGCGCACGATGTTCTCGGTCATGATCACCGCGCCGTCCACGATGATCCCGAAGTCGATCGCCCCCAGGGACAGGAGATTGGCGGGGATCTGCCGCAGATCCATGAAGATGAACGCGAAGAGCAGGGACAGGGGGATCGTGAGCGCCACGATGAAGGCGGCCCGGATGTCGTAGAGAAAGACGGAGAGGAGCAGGATGACGAGCACCGCTCCCTCGACCAGGTTGCGGAGCACGGTGTGGACGGTGGTCTGCACGAGACGGTCCCGGCTGTAGTACGGCCGGAGCTCCACGGAAGCGGGCAGGAGCTTCTGGATCTCGGCCGCCTTCGCCTTCACCCCTTCGATCACGCGCCCCGGGTTCTCGCCCTTCCTCATGAGCACGATGCCCTGGACCAGGTCGTCCTCGTGATCACGGCCGAGGACGCCCAGGCGGATCGCGGTTCCGATGCCGACCGAGCCGATGTCCCGGACGCGGACCGGGGTGCCCTTCTGGGCGGCCACCACGATGTTCTCGATGTCCGGGACGGACTGGATGAGCCCGATGCCGCGCACCGGGATCCGGTAGTCGCCCTGCGCGATGTAGCCGCTCCCCGCGTTGGAGTTGTTGTTGGAGACGGCGTCGAAGACCTGCTTCAGCGTGAGGTTGTAGGCCCGGAGCCGACCCGGATCCACCTGGATCTGGTACTGCTTGGTGCCGCCGCCCCACGACACCACGTCGGCCACCCCCTGGACCTTCTTGAACTCCCGCTCGAGCACCCAGTCTTGCAGGGCCTTCACCTCGTAGAGCGGCATGGTCTTGGACTCGAGGGTGTAGCGAAAGATCTCGCCGATCACTCCCGAGAGCGGCCCGAGCGGAGGTTTGGCCTCCGACGGGATCGCCGCGCCGCTCAGGCGCTCCTGCACCTGCTGGCGGGCCCAGTACTCGTCGGTGCCGTCGGCGAAGAGGACCCGGATGTTCGACAGGCCGAAGAGCGTGTCCGAGCGGAGGAACGTGACATCGGCGATCCCGTTCAGCTCGTTCTCGATGGGGATCGTGATCAGACGCTCCACCTCCTCGGCGGCGTGGCCCGGCCAGAGGGTGATCACCTCGACCTTGACGTCCCCCACGTCCGGATAGGCCTCGATCGGGAGGCGGGAGTACGAGGCGATTCCCCCGACGGTGAGGATCAGGGCCAGCGCCACCGTGATGAATCGCTGCTGGAGCGCGAACCCGATGAGGCGCGCGATCACGGGGCGGCGCGCTTCAAGAGGATGCCCCCGCGGCTGACCACGCGGTCGGCGGCGGTCAGCCCGTCGAGGATCTCCACCGAGCCGTCCAGCTCGGCCCCGGTGCGCACGGGCCGCCGCTGATACTCGTCCTTAGCCTTCTCGACCAGGACGAAGGGCGCGGTGCCCTCACGGTGGATCGCGCCGAGCGGCACCACGAGGGCCTGATGACCCCCGGTCCCGATGGTGACGCGCACGAACATCTCGCTCTTGAGAGACCGGCGCGGATTGGGGACCACCGCCCGGACCTTCAGGGTCCGCGTGTCCTTGTCGATGGCGTCGGCCATCCCGGTCACGTGGCCCTCGTACCGCTCGCCGGGACAGCACGGCACGGTCACGGACAGAGGCTGGCCGATCCGCACTCGGGGCACGTCGGGCTCGTAGACGTCGGCCAGCACCCACATGGTCCCGAGGTCGGCGATGACGAAGAGGCTGACCGGGGTGTCCGACTGGCCGTAGGCGACGACCTGGCCCGGGCTCACGTTGCGCTCGACGATGACGCCGCTCCGGGGTGCGGTCACCACCATCCGGGTGGTCGCGTCGGAGCGTGCCGTCATGTCGGCGAGCTGCGCGTCGGGAACGCCGAGGGTGCGCAGGCGCCACGCCGCGCGCTCGCGCTCGGCCACCGCCTTGCGGGCCTCGTTCTCCGCGTCGCGCAGCTCCTTCTGGGAGACCGCCTTGACCTCGAACAGGTCGCGGGCGAGCTTGACGGCGTGGTCGGAGCGGTCGGCATCGGACAGCGCCTTCGCGTAGTCGGACTTGGCCAGGCCCAGATCCGGACTGTCCAGGACCAGCAGCCGGTGGCCGGGCTCGACGACTTCACCGGGACGCGCCAGCACCTCCAGCACACGGCCGGTCGCCGGGGCCGTGATCCGCACGAGGCGCTCCTCGTCGAAGACGACCTTGCCGGTGGTCTCGAGCACGGTCACCCGGGTCTTGTACTCGGGGTTGACGAGCGTCACCTCCTCCGGCGCGGGCGGAGGCGCGGAGGCGGGAGCGCCCGCGTCACCCGCCGACTTGGCGGCCGCCGGCCCGCTGGTGGACGCGTCGCCGCACCCGGCGGCCAGCATCGCGATCAGCACGAGAACGAGCACACGCATGTCATGGCTCCAGTGAGCCGCCCACGGCGGCTTCGAGCTGATAGAGCGCGGTCCAGTAGCCGCCCAGGGCCCGCACGTACTCCGCGGCGGTGTCCCGGTACGTGCGCTGGGCGTCCAGGAAGTCCAGCAGGTTGACGCCCCCACGCCGGTAGGCGAACTCCACGGTGTCCCGGGCCTGCCGCGCCTTGGGCACGTAGACGTCACGCAGCGCGGTCAGCTTCTGACGCTCGGTCCCGAGCGCGGCCAGCGCGGTATCGACCTCCGAGAGGACCTGCACCGCGACCGCCTCCCGGGCCGCGTCCACGCGCTGGGCCTCGGCGCGGGTGCGCGCGATCTCACCCTGGTTGCGGTCGAAGATCTTGAGCGGCAGGCTGACCCCCACGCCGATCGTGTTGTCGGGACCGATGCGCTGATACTCGAGCTGCGGCGTCACGTCCCACCAGGCATTGGCCCGGGCCAGTCCGATGTCGGCCCGCGCCTTCTGGCGGGCCGCTTCGGCGGCGCGCAGGTCCGGCCGGGCGTCGAGCGCCCGCCGGTACAGGGCGGCCGGGCTGGGGCTGACGTCTCGCACGTCGAGGTCGCCGACGAGGGCGAAGTCCTCGCTGAGCCGGGCCGGGCCCACCGCGCTCCGCAGACCAATGCGGGCGACCTGCAGCGCCTGACGCGCGTCGGCCGCGTCCCGCTCGAAGGCGAAGCGCTGGACCTGGATGCGCAGCAGCTCGAGCTCCGAGATGTCTCCCTTCTCGGCGCGGAAGCGCTGGATCCGCTCGAGCTCGTCGAGCGCGTGGAGATTCTGCTCGGCGAGCGCGAGGCTCTCGCGGCCCACCAGGGCATCGGTGAACGCCTTCTTGACCTGGAAGGCGACTTGTCGACGCGCGTCGTCCAGTTCGTGCCCGGTGACCCGGGTGGCGGCCCGGGCGCTCTCGAGCCGGCGCTGCCGCTTGCCGCCCAGCTCGATGGGCTGTCCCACGGTCACCGTGTACTGGGTCTGGCTGGCGCTGCCGCCGCCGAACTGCTCAGCGAGAAAGTTCGCGGAGGGGTTCGGGCGGAGCCCGGCGGTGATCTCGCCGGCGCCCACCGCCTGGTATTCGAACTGCTTGGCCCGCAGGGCCGGGTTGGCCTGCATGGCCAGCTCGAGCGCCTCCTGCACCGTGAGGCGCGTCATCCGGTCCTGGGCCGCCGCGGCGCCGACGTCGAGCACGAGAGCCAGCGCTCCCAGCGCCATCCCGAGGGTCATGAGCATTCGGCGGTCTCCCGGGCCGGCGAGGCATCCACCGCGATGCGCCCGCTCAGCACATTGCTCCAGTGCCCCTCGCGATCCGAGACCTGGACCTGGTAGGAGTAGGCCCCGCTGCGCTCCAGCGTCAGGGGCGCCAGCACCGCCGACGCGCGCTCCTGCCTGACCGCCAGCGCCACGTACTGAGAGGCCGGGGAGCGCCGGGCCACCCGGACCCAGCCCACCAGGGCGTGATCGATCGCGGCCCCGCCCGATTCCAAATGCACCCGGAGCGTGATGGGGCAGCCTGCCGCCGCGCGGGGCGTGACGATCTCCAGCCCCGAGATCCGCGGACCATCCGCGGACGCAGCCTCCATCTGCAGCAGAGGGCCGCAGGCGGACAGACCGACGATTCCCACGACCGATGCCAGCCGGACGACGACTTCCCTCACATGCACCTCCGTCCTCGAGCGGGGTCTTGCGGTCCGACGGTCGCGGGAGCAGGAGGTGAGGACCTCCCTTGGACACGCCGACCTTCTGGAACCACACGGGCCGCGGCTCAGCCGCGGCTAAAACGACGGCGGGATACTACGAAGCGGGAGGAGAGCGAGGGGTTCTCGAGGAGAGGACGGTGCTCGGGGCCAGCCGTGTCTCGTCCGGAACCGCGGTCCCCGCCGGGGTCGGGGGGACCGATTCGCGGGCAAGGGGAAACGGATCGACGGCGGCCCCGGACGAGGTGACCATGACCACGACATCGTCGTGGTCGCCATCGTCAAAGTAGCCGGAGACCCAGACCGGGTCCGGCGGGCTCGCATACGCGAGCGGGGTCAGCAGCACCAAGGCGAGCAGCAGAGCCAGGACGATCCACGCCGGCGAGACGCGCGCCTTCATCAGGGGCGATACGATACGCGCGCGGTGGGAGCGTGTCAATGGACTATCGGCCGTCTGTAGGGAGCACATGATCTGTCCGCTCCCGAGAGCAAGTGAAGTGTCCGCTTTGCGGGCGGGTTGGGCTAGAGCCATGGGTAGGGGAGGTGACCATGCTCTATGCCGAGGCCGCCGTGG
>JBGOVO010000158.1:0-8137 GCA_041478145.1 Methylomirabilia bacterium | reverse complement strand
TTGAGCACCTCGCTCTGCCCGATGAGCCCCTCGAGCCCGCCCGGCTGGCTGTCCCGGAGCGCCTTGACCTGCTTCTGCAGCCGGCGCCGGTCCAGCGCGCGCGCGACCACGACCTGGAACTCGTCCATCTTCAGCGGCTTGGTGAAGAAGTCGTAGGCCCCGCGCGTGATCGCATCCATGGCGGTCTGGCGCGTGCCGTGGGCGGTCATGACGATGATGGGCGTGTCCGGCGCCAGCTCACGGCAGCGCGGGATCGCGTCGAGCCCGTCCATGTCGGGGAGCCGGACGTCCAGGAGAATCAAGTCGTACGGGGTCGCCTTGAGCTTGTCGAGGAGCCCGCCCGCGGTGGGCGCGACGTCGATCTCGTACCGCTGGCGGCGGAGGGCCTCGCGCAGGACGAAGGCGAGATCCTCGTCGTCCTCCGCGATGACGATGTGCTCGCTCATGAGCCGGCCGGCATCAGAAGAGGCGGCGGGTGCCGAGCTGCGGGTCGAAGCTCCGGCCGAGCCAGAGCGGGATCGGCACCGCGGTGTCCCAGCCCCACGTGGTGAGCGGCCACGTCCGATATGTCCAGCCAACCGTGACCCGGACCAGCCCGCCTTCGGCCGCGACCTTGAGGCTCTGCGCATCCACTTCGAGGCCGGCCCGGCGCGCGCCCGCGAGCAGGCCGGTCCGGAGGTCGACGATGAAATCGGGGGAGAACAGCTCGCCCGGGTTCCGCTGGCGCTGCCGGTCCGAGGCGTCCCGGAAGGCCTGCTCCGCGATGTCGTTGGTCTGGAAATACGAGGAGACGGCCTGCATGCCGTTGTAGCCGATCCAGATGAACACGGCCACCCAGAAGCACACCAGGATGATCGGGCGGACCCGCATGCGTCGAGTGTAGACGTTTCCCCGCAGCGGCGGCAACTTCCCATGTGCTAGGCTGACGTCGGTGCTATCCCTCGCCGCCTCCTGGCGCGTGCTCCTGGCAGGGAGCCTGGCGGGCCTGGCCGTCGTGCTGCTGGCCGTGTCCAACCCGTTCAGCTTCTTCGAGATCGCGGAGCTCAAGGCGCTCGACGCCCAGTTCACGCTGCGCGGGCCGCGGGACCCCGCCGCTCCGATCGTCGTCGTCACCATCGACGAGGATTCGTTCGACGGCCTCAACCTGGCCTGGCCGTGGCCTCGCGCGGTGCACGCCAAGTTCCTCGACATCGTGGGCCGAGGCGGGCCGGTCGCCATCGGCATGGACATTCTCTTCACCGAGCCATCGTCCAGAGGCCCGGCCGACGATGCAGCGCTGGCTGCCGCCGTGGATCGGTTGCGCGATCGGATCGTGCTCGCGGCGGCCCTGACCACGGTGGGCGACGCCTCGTTCGTCAAGCAGGCGCTGAACCCGCCCATCCCGGAGGTGCGTGGTCAGGCCGCTTTCGGCTCGGCTGACTACGACTCCGACGCCGACGCCTTCGTGCGGCGGGCCACCCTCAGGCGGCTCTTCCAGGACCGCGAGTGGTCGGGCTTCGATCTCCTGCTCTACCGCTTGGGGGAAAAGGCGGGGCTGGCGCACGGCGCGCTGCCCGCCGGGCGCGAGCTGCTGGTCAACTACCGCGGCGGTCCGGGGACATTCCCGATGGTGGCCTACCATCGCGTGGTCACCGGCGAGGTCCCGTCCGAGGTGTTCGCGGGCAAGATCGTCCTGGTGGGCGCCACCACCCCGACCCTCCATGACATCTTCCCCACCCCGTTCGCCTCGCAGTCGGGCATGCCGGGCGTCGAGATCCACGCTCACACGCTCGAGACCATGCTGCAGGGTATTCCGCTGCGCCGGGCGTGGTTCCTCCTCGTGCCCGTGGTGGCGGTGGTGGCGGGCGCGGCCGCCGCCTGGACCGCCACCGCGCTGCGGCCGCTGCCCGCCTTCGGCCTCGTGGCGGCCGCGGTGGCCGGCCATCTGGCCGCGAGCCACGCCGCGTTCCTGTGGGGCCGCTACTGGGTCGAGGTCGTGCCGGTGCCCTTGGCCTTGCTCATCACCTACGCGGGCACGGTGGCCAAGAACTTCACCCAGGAGCAGCGGGAGAAGCGCCGGCTCTCACGCTTCTTCTCTCCCGACGTGGTGGCCGAGATCGTCCGCCACAAGGACGACGCCAAGCTGGCCGCCACGCGGCGGCGCATGACCGTGCTCTTCTCGGACATCCGCGGCTTCACGTCCATGTCCGAGAAGATGCCTCCGGAGGAGGTCGTCACCTTTCTCCGGGAGTACCTCACGGTGATGACCGCAGCGGTGTTCAAGCACGGGGGGACCGTGGACAAGTACATCGGCGACGCGATCATGGCGCTCTACAACGTACCCCTCGAGGCGCCGGACCACGCGGTGCGCGCGGTGCGGACCGCGCTGGAGTTCCAGGAGCGGCTGCAGCCGCTCGCCGAGCGCTTCGCGGCCCGCCACGGCGGCATCCTGGCCTGCGGCGTGGGCATCCACACCGGGGACGCGGTGGTGGGCACCATCGGCTCCGAGCAGCGGCTCGAGTACACCGCCATCGGCGACACCATCAACCTGGGCTCGCGGCTGGAAGGCCTCACCAAGGAGTTCAGCGTGCCCATCATCATCAGCGAGGCGACCTACGCGGAGGTCCGCGACCGTTTCGCGGCCCGCGACCTGGGCGAGGTCCTGGTCAAGGGCAAGGCGATCCCGGTGAAGATCTACGCAGTGCTGGGCGAGCTTGGCGCGGCGCCGCCGACGGCGAGCCGAGCGGATGGCCGCACCGCCCCGCGCCGGATGATGGAGGGCCGCGTCTCGATCTCGGACGGCGAGCTGACCGTGGTGGCGGAGGCGAGCGATCTCTCCCGCACCGGCCTCGCCGTGCACGCGGTGCCGCGCCGCCTCGAGATCGGCGAGATGGTGGCCCTGCAGATCACGCTGCGGGGCCGCGCGGAGGCGCTGACGATCGACCGCGCGGAGGTGGTGTGGGCGCGCAAGGACACCGCCGGGCTCCGCTTCGTCGATCTGTCCGCCGACGCCCGCGCCACCATCGACGCCCTCACCGCCCCTTAGCGGCGACACCGGCGGGCCGGGGTGGCCGGGCTCCCCCACTGGAACACGCTGAGCCGCAGGCGCGCGGGGGCACTCGAGCGAGCCACGAGACGGGGCGCTGCGCGCTTCGCTTTCCCGCAGACGACACGGTCCCCGCGGGGGAGCCCGGCCACCCCGGCCCGCCGGCCGCTCGGTCGAGCGAGTGCCTAGTCGCGGGTGACGGAGAGCTGGATGTTGATCGCCTGCTCGAGGTAGTCGAGGTTGAACGGCTTGGGGACGTAGTCGGCGGCGCCCAGCTGGAGCAGCCGCGACGTCGTCTCCACGTCGTCGTTGACGGTGACCATGATCACCGGCACCGCGGGCACACGCACCGTGAGCTGCTTCAGCGTCTCGACCCCGTCCAGCTCGGGCATGTGCATGTCCAGCAGGATGACGTCGGGCGTGAAGGTGTCGAGCGCGAGCAGCCCCTGCCGGCCGTTCTCGGCCATGCGGACCTCGTAGCCCCTGCCGGTCAGGAAGTGCTCCATGAGCTTGCGCACTTCGGGCTCGTCGTCCACCACCAGAATCTTCTTGGCGGGCATGGGGCGATACTAACCTTCGCCAGGTTGGGCGGTCAAACTTCGCGGCGGGCGATGCGGCCGCGCGGGGCTAGCGGATCTGGATGACCTCGTTCGGGACGCCGAGGCGGGCGATCTCCCGGCTGGCCGCGTCCGCTTCCGCCCGGGAGGTGAAATTGCCGTGCCGTAGGCTGACCTGCCCCGCGCGCGTCGGCTCGGTGGCCACCCGCGCATCGTAGCTGGCCGTCCGCAGCTTCTCCGCGAGCTGCACCGCAGTCCGGAGGGGCACGGGCGGCCCCACGCGGACGCTGACGCCGCTGCGGCCGACCAGGAGCACGCTCGGCGGATAGCCGTCCTTCTGCAGGCGCTCGACGGTGGCCTGCCCCTCCTCCGGATCCTTGAGCGAGGACACGTGGACGGCGAAGAGCTTGGCGGGCACCTGCTGGCGGAAGCGCACCGTGGAGAAGCCCGCTTGATTCAGCTTGACCTCCACGTGCTCGGCGTCCTCCGGCACCGCGAAGGTGCCGAGCGCCAGCGCGTAGCGCACCGGGGCCGGTGTCGGCGCGCTCGGCGGCGGAGCCGGAGCGGGCGCGGCCTCGCGGGGGTCCTCGGCGCGCTCGGCCGGCGGCGCGGGCGGGCTGGGAGCCGGCGCCGCCGGCACCGACGCGACAGGGGCCGGCGCCGCCGGGGGCGCCGAGGCCGGAGCGGGCGGCGACACCACGATCGGCGGGTTGATCGGAGCATCCGTGGTCGGCGCCGGCGCGGCGGCGACCTGCGGAGCCGCCGCCGACTCGTCGGGCGGGCGTGATGCCGCCCAGAGCTGCAGGAGCCGGTGGATGCCGCCCGTCGGTCCCGGCGACAGGAAGTGATCGCCCCATCGCAGGAGGCCCACGAGCAGCAGCGCGAGCGCCGCGAGCAGGAGCAACCCCGGCCACGCGTGACGGTATCTCACCGGCTTCCTTGACAGTCAAAGATGGCAGTCGCTATCATTCGATGGCTTGGGCGCTCGCCTGGGCAGTCGTCTTGGCGGCCGCACCGGCGCTCGCCTGGACGGCCGTCGCGACGGGGCCGTCCTGGTAGAGTACACACATGAGCCGCCGGCTGGCACTGATCGCCGTGATCGCCGCACTGCTGGTCGCCGCGGCAGGGGGCGGCTATCTCGTACGGGATCGGCTGGGGCGCGCGCGCGCGGCTCCGGCGTCGACCACCCCCCAGGCGGCCACCGCGGTCGCCCTCGCCGAAGCGCTCCAGATGGGCTTCGTCGACGTGGCGCAGCACGTGAGGCCCGCGGTCGTTCACCTGGGCACCATCCAGCGGGCGAAGGCCCGGCGCGGCCCCAACCTGCCGCAGGGCAATGACGATCCCTTCTTCCGCGATTTCTTCAATCAGTTCTTTGGCTCCGAGGGCCCCGACTCGCGCTCCGAGTTCCGCCGGCCCGGCCTTGGATCCGGCGTCATCATCGACAAGCGCGGCCTGGTCCTCACCAACTTCCACGTGGTCAAGGGCGCCGACGAGATCCTGATCCGTCTCTCCGACAAACGAGAATACCGCGGACAGATCCTCGGGACCGACCCGAAAACGGACCTCGCGGTGGTCAAGTTCCAGCCCGACCACGAGATCACGGTGGCCACCCTGGGCAATTCCGACGCCCTCCGGGTCGGCGAGTGGGCCATCGCCATCGGCAACCCCTTCGGGTTGGACCAGACGGTCACGGTGGGCGTGATCAGCGCCACCGGGCGCTCGGACGTGGGGATCGCCACCTACGAGAACTTCATCCAGACGGACGCGTCCATCAATCCCGGTAACTCCGGCGGCCCGCTCGTCAACCTGAAGGGCGAGGTGATCGGGGTCAACACCGCCATCGTAGCGGCGGGACAGGGCATCGGCTTCGCCATCCCGATCAACATGGTCAAGCGCGTGGTGGACCAGCTGGTCGACAAGGGCAAGGTGGTCCGCGGCTGGCTCGGGGTGGCCCTCCAGCCGCTCTCGCCCGACCTCGCGCAGAGCCTGGGGCTCGAGGGCACCAACGGCGCGGTGGTGGGCTCCACCATCACCGGCAGCCCCGCCGCGCAGGCCGGGCTCCAGCAGGGCGACGTCATCGTCGCCTACGACAAGATCGCGGTCGATGACTACCGGCATGTGCAGCGCCTGGTGGCGGAGACGCGCGTCGGCAAGAGCGTCACGCTCCAGATCGTCCGGAAGAAGCAGAAGATGGACGTGGCCGTCACCATCGCCGAGGTGCCGGACGACACCGGCCGGCGCCCAGGCTCCCCCTCCAAGCCCTGACGCGCTAGGCGACGAAGGGCGGGATCGGCGGGATGTCCACCTGGCGCGCCTTCACGTCCCGGACGCCGTCGACCCCGCGCGCCACATCCATGGCCTCGTCCATGGCCGCGGTGCCTTCGACCGTCACCACCCCCGCCCTCGCCTCCACCGTGATCCGATACTTGCGCGTCTCCGGGTGGGTGGCCAGCGCCACCTGCACGCGCGAGGCGAGCGAGCGGTCGGCCACGAGCTGGGCGCTCGCCGGGGTCGTGGCCAGCTCGGCCTGGCCCGCCACCCCGGCGATCAGCCCGACCGCGGCGGCCACGGTAAGCTTCTCGGTGTTGACCACGACGTCATAGAGCGCCGGATCGGCGATGCCGACCTCGTAGAGGTAGCGCATCCGCCCGGCCTTCTCGCTGTCGTCGCGGCGCACCAGCTCGGTCACCGTGCGCGGGTTGGTCTGCTCCCCCATGGGCCCCGCCAGTTTCTTGGTGAGCCGCTTGACCCGCAGGTCGAACGGGGCCATGACGCGAACCCGCAGCACGTGGGGGATGCCCCGCAGCAGCCACTGCCCGCCGCGGCTCATCAGGACGACATTGTCCTGCTCGGCGAAGTCGTAGAGCGCGGTCTGGATCACGGTGATGTAGCGCCGCGTCTCCGCGTCGAAGCGCTCGAAGAGCGACGGTTTGGACTCGTCGAGGTGCGAGAGCTTCTCCTCCAGCAGCCCGTAGCGCGTGGCCGCGTTGGAAATGAGCTCGTGGTCCACGTAACGGGAGCCTAGGCGCTCCGCCACCTGCTGGCCAATCTCCGGTCCACCCGCGCCGATCTCGTGAGAGATGGTGACGATAGCCATGGCGTGTCACTCCTTCCGGTACTTCGCCTTCAACGCGGCGGGCGCGATGGCGATGCGCTTGCCCCCGACGTCGTCGAGCACGTAGACCTCGTCGGCGAGGGTGCCACTGGCGAAGACCTCGAACACCTCGAGCGCCTCCTCCAGCGTGCTGCCCGCCGGCCGTCCCTGCATCATGCGCTCCACGTCCGCCCGTTTGAGCCGCACGGATCAGCCCAGGGCCCGCTCGGCTCGGTCGGCGTTCGCGACGGCCACCACCACCTGCGCGCCGGTTCCCGGGGCCGCGACGGTCGCGTAGGCACACTTGATGTTGATCTTGGCCAACGCCAGCCGCGCCGCGACCGCCGCCAGCGCGCCGGGCCGGTCATCGAGGGACAGGAGCAGCGCGGGCTCTTCCCCGCAGCGGATCTTCGCGGCGGTCAGCGCCTGCTTGGCCCGCGCCGGATCGCTCACCACCATCCGGATACGGCCACGTCCGGACGATTCGGATGCGCACAGGGCCGTGATGTTCACGCCTGCGCGGGCAACTGCGTCGCACACCTTGGCGAGGACGCCCGGCTTGGACTGGGCGGTGACGGTGAGCTGGGTGATCTTGGCCATGCGGCACCCTCCCCGCCCCTATTGGGGCCGGCAGCAACCATGGGCCGAAAGCTGGGCTACTTGAGTATCAGGAAAGCCCGGGCAAGACAAGGGGTCCCGCCCTCGAGGGCCTGGCCCCCTTGGCCTGGCCCCGCCCGGGTGGCAGGATGGGAGAACCATGCAAGGCGCCCATCTCCCTCAGATGGCGGTCGTGTCGGCGCTGGCACTTCTGGCCGGCTGCTCGCGCGCAGTCATGGTCAGCCCCGCGGTCCCCCCCGCCGCGGGAGTCGAGGAGGTGGGCTTCGCCTCGTGGTACGGGGCTCCTCACCACGGCCGTCGCACCGCCAGCGGGGAGGTGTACGACATGAACCAGCTCACCGCCGCGCATCGTACGCTGCCCTTCGGCACACGGCTCCTGGTCACCAACCGGGACACGAGCCAGGCCGCCGAGGTGCGGGTCAACGATCGGGGGCCGTTCGTGGAAGGCCGGATCCTGGACGTCTCCTATGCCGCCGCCCGGCAGCTCGGCGCGGTCGGCCCAGGGGTCATCCCGGTCCGGCTGCGCGTGATCGCGCTGCCCGGGACCAAGGCGTCACCGGTGCCGGCCGGAGACGGCGGCTTCACGGTGCAGGTCGGCTCGTTCAGCAGCCGCTCCCGCGCCGAGGCGCTCCGAGACACCGTGGGGGCCAGCGCCACCATCGCCGCGACCACCCTCGCGGGCGAAACCCTCTATCGCGTCCGCATCGGCCCTTATCCCGACCGCTCCCAGGCCCGTACCGCCGCCCAGGACCTCGCCTCCCGCGGCTTCCCCGCCATCGTCGTAGACCGCTGAGCGGCGCTCGAAGACCCCAAGGGCGCAGGGGCCGGGCGGCGGGGGCGGGG
>JBGOVO010000169.1:0-7810 GCA_041478145.1 Methylomirabilia bacterium | reverse complement strand
CGATTCCCGGTGGCGTTGCCGGAGGGGCCACACCCGTTCCCATCCCGAACACGGAAGTTAAGCCCTCCAGGGCCGATGGTACTGCGCTGGTAACGGCGTGGGAGAGTAGGTCGCTGCCGGGGTAATTCGAGCGCCCGGGCCAAGAGGCTCGGGCGCTTTGCTGTTCCTTCGCCGCCCCCGGGAGACGCCGATGCCCGCTTCATCTGCGAGTCCCTTCCTGCTCGACGAGATCCCGAGTCCGCTCGGCCGCATCGCGATCGCGGTGCGCGACGGGCGCCTGTGCGCGCTCGAGTTCGGTCGCGCGCGCCTCGCCCGGGCCCTCGGCCCGCGCTACGTCGGGACCCCGCGCCGGCGCGCGCGCAATCCGGCCGGGGTCAGCGCGAAGATCCGCGCCTACCTGGGGGGCGACCTCGCCGCGATCGACGACATCGCGGTTGACACCGGTGGAACCCCGTTCCAGCACCGGGTGTGGCGCGCGCTGCGCGGGATCCCGGCCGGCCGCACCATGAGCTACGGCGCGCTCGCCCGGGCCCTCGGCCGCGACGCGGCGGCGCGCGCGGTGGGTGCCGCGAACGGGCGGAATCCAATTTCCATCGTGGTGCCGTGCCACCGGCTGATCGGCGGCGACGCGTCGCTGACCGGCTACGGGGGCGGACTCTGGCGCAAGCGATGGCTGCTGCGCCACGAGGGGGGCGAGGGCGCCGCGCCGGCCCCCCGACCGCCTAGATCACGAGGCGGACGACCGAGAGGTAGAACCCGCTCACCACGTTGAAGACGGGCTGCACGACGTAGCGTGTCGCTCCCGTCATCAAGAGCAGGATCAGCAGGAACGGACCGGCCTGCTCGAGCTGGTGGATGAAGCTCCACGAGGCCCCCGGGAAGAGGTAGGGCAGGAAGTGCCCGCCGTCGAGCGGCGGCAGCGGGATCAGGTTGAAGATGCCGAGGGCCAGGTTGAAGACGTAGATCCAGAAGATCACGCCGGCGAGCGGCTCGATCACGAACGGCAGCGCGCCCCCCACCCGGCTCAGCAGCCGCACCGCGACTAGCGCCACGAAGGCGACCAGGAAATTCGACAGCGGGCCCGCCGCCGCCACCCACGCCATGTCGCGCACGGGATGGCGCAGGTTCTGGGCGTTCACCGGCACCGGCTTGGCCCATCCGAAGCCCGCGAGCACGAAGGCCAGCGCGCCGAGCGGGTCGATGTGGGGCAAGGGATTGAGGGTGATGCGTCCGAGTCGCCGCGCGGTCGGATCGCCGAGGCGATCGGCGACGAGCGCGTGAGCCAGCTCGTGAACGGTCACCGCCACCAGCAGGGCGGGGATCTGGAGGATCAGCCGGGAAAAGAAGCCGAGCGGGTCGTCGAAGAGATCGTTCATCCGCCGCCCGGAGTCCCGGGCGCCGAGGACTCCGAGTCACGGGACAGCTCCGGTCCCGAAACGCGATAGCGCTCGTCGAGCCACGCGCCCAGATCGATGAGACGACACGTGAGCGAGCAGAACGGCCGGTGTGGGTTGCCGGTCCACTCCCGGCCGGCGCCGCAGCGCGGGCAGCGCACGAGGCGGGACCGGTGAATCTCGGGCGGCGTCACGGCGCCATCGTAGCCACCGGGTCCGATCGTGTCAACCGAACGCCCGGCGGGGGCGGGCGCCGTTGACATCGGCCACCCGGCGGGAGAGGATACGGCCGTGTTTCGCCTGCTCCCCCGCGAGGAGAAGTTCTTCGATCTGTTCGAGCAGCAGGCCTCCCACATCGTGTCCGCCGCTCGAGTCCTGGAAGAGCTGACCCTCGACTACTCGGACGCCAAGGCGAAAGCGCAGCACATCAAGGATCTCGAGCACGCCGGCGACACCCTGACCCACGAGATCGTGCGGCGGCTCAACACCACCTTCATCACCCCCATCGACCGCGAGGACATCTACGCGCTCGCGAGCCGGCTCGACGACGTGCTCGACCTGATCGACGCGGTGGCCGACCGGTTGCTGCTCTACAAGATCAAGACGCCGACGGATGGCTGCATCAGCATGGCCAAGATCATCGTGAAGACGGCGGAAGAGACCGACCGGGCGGTGCGCTGCCTGCGCACCCTGTCGCCCTTCTACCACAAGCACGCGGTCGAGGTGAACCGACTCGAGAACGAAGCGGACCGGCTGCTGCGCGACCAGCTCGCGTCCCTGTTCGAGGGCGGGACCGACGCCATCGAGGTCATCAAGTGGAAGGAGCTGTACGAGACGATGGAGTCGGTGACCGACCGCTGCGAGGACGTGGTCAACGTGATCGAGGGGATCACCCTCAAGATGGCCTGAGCCGGGCGCCCGCCGAGCATGAGTGGGGTCTTCCTGCTGGTCGCCTTCGTCATTCTGGTCGCGCTCGTCTTCGACTACATCAATGGCTTCCACGACGCGGCCAACTCCATCGCCACCGTGGTGTCCACCCGCGTGCTCACGCCCATGCAGGCGGTGGCGTGGGCCGCCTTCTTCAACTTCGTGGCCGCCTTCGGTTTCGGAGTGCAGGTGGCGCGCACCGTCGGCAAGGGGGTGGTGGACTCGGGGGTGGTGGACCAGTGGGTGATCCTGGGAGGGTTGTGCGGCGCCATCGCGTGGAACCTCATCACGTGGTACTACGGCATCCCCTCCAGCTCGTCCCACGCGCTGATCGGAGGGTTCGCGGGCGCGGCGGTGGCCAAGGCGGGGTTCGCCGCCCTGTTGCCGAGCGGGCTCTTCCGGATCCTGGTCTTCATCGTGCTCGCGCCGGTGCTCGGCCTCTGCCTGGGCTTCTCGTTGATGGTGATCACCCTCTGGGCGGTGCGCCGAATGCGGCCGAGCCGAGTGGACGGCCTCTTCCGCCGTCTCCAGCTCATCTCCGCCGCCGCCTACAGCCTCGGCCACGGGACCAACGACGCGCAGAAGACGATGGGCATCATCGCCATCCTGCTCTTCTCCGCCGGCTATCTCGGACCGGACTTCTACGTCCCCTTCTGGGTCATCCTGGCCGCCCACGCCGCCCTCGGCCTCGGCACCCTCGCCGGCGGGTGGCGCATCGTGAAGACCATGGGCATGCGGCTCACCAAGCTGCGCCCCATCGGCGGGTTCTGCGCGGAGACCGCGGGCGCGGTCATGCTCATCGGCACCGCCATCGGGGGAATTCCCGTCAGCACCACCCACACCATCACCGGGTCGATCATGGGAGTCGGCGCCACCCAGCGGCTCTCCGCCGTCCGCTGGGGGGTAGTGAACAAGATCGTCTGGGCGTGGATTCTCACCATCCCCCTGTCCGGTCTGATCGCCGCCGCGGCCTGGGCCGCCGTCACCCTCGTCCTCGTCCGCTCCGGATGAGCCCGGCTCGCTCCCGCGCCGGCTTGCTGATGGCGGCGGTGGGGCTGAGGCTCTTGTTCCCGCTCGGGTGGCTCCTCGCTCATCTGCCGTCGTCGTTTGGCTTGGCGGTGGGTCGGCGGCTGGGCGATCTGCTCTGGTGGCTGCTGCCGCGCCGCCGGCACCTGACCCTGGACAACCTGCAGCGCGGCTTCGGGGGGCAGCGGTCTCCCGCCGAGCTGCGGCACCTCGGGCGCCGATCCTTCCAGCACGTGGGCATGAACCTGGTCGAAGCCTGTCGCTACTTCCTCCGTCCTACGGACGTCATGCTCTCGCGGGTCCGGATCGAGGGAGGCGAGCACCTGAGGAGGGCGGCCGCCCAGGGCCGGGGCGTCCTCGTGCTCACGGCCCACTACGGCAACTGGGAGCTGCTGGCCGCCGCTCACGGGCTGAGCGGCTTGCCGCTGTCCTTCGTGATCCGGCCGCTCGACCACCCGCTCCTCGACGACCTGGCGGCCCGCTTCCGACGGCGTAGCGGGGCCGAGCTGATCATCAAGCGCCAGGCGGTGCGAGACGTGTTGCAGGCGCTCCGCCGCCAGCGCATGGTCGGGATCCTCCTCGATCAAAACGCCACGCGCTCCGAAGGGGTATTCGTGCCGTTCTTTGGCGTGCCCGCGTCCACGTCGAAGGGCCTGGCGATCGTCGCGCTGCGGACGGGCGCCCCCGTGGTGCCCGTGTTTCTCCGGCGAGAGCCGGACGGTCGCCACTGCATGGAGATCGGCGCGCCGCTGCCGACGCCCTCCGACGGCGACGCGGCCACGTACACCGCGACGTTCAACCGGGTGATCGAGGCCGCCATCCGCCGCGCGCCGGAGCAGTGGCTCTGGATGCACGCGCGGTGGCGCACCCGGCCGCGTGAGGCCGCCTCGTGAAGATTTCCCGGCCCATCCGGGGTGCTCTGGCCGCCGCCGGCCTGTCGCTGCTCGCGGGATCCGGGCTGGCCGGTGAGCGAGATCTCGCGGGCCTCGTCGAACCCTATCTCAAGGCGCGCGACGAGCGGCTCTTGGGTATCGTGGCGGTGCGGGCATACGCCGAGCCGGCCCGTCCGAGTGCCGGCCCGGCACCCCAGCCGTCCGTGTCGATGGTGGTGCTTCCGTACTCGGCCGCGTTCGAAGCCGAGCTGGATGCGGTGAAGGCCGGCCTCCGCGATTCCCTCGACGCGTATGTTCAGGCGGTGGCCCGGATCGAGGGGGCGCGGGTGGACTACGAGAGTGGATTGCTGGCGGCGGGCGGGGGAGACCTCGTCAGGAGCGGGATCACCGACGCGCAGGGGGGGATCCAGCTGGGCGACATGCCGGTGGGTGAGTGGCTGATCCTGGCCTGGCAGGAGGGCGGGCACACGTCGAAGCGCTTCAAGCTCCGGGATCTGGATGCGAAGCGCTATCCGAACGTCCCGACCAACGTGACATATTCGGTCGTGACCTACTGGCGGGCTCGCTTGACGATCAGGCCGGGAGAGACGGCGGCGATTGCCGCGACCGATCGCAATGTCTGGATGACGGCCGGCCGACAGGAAGGCGGGACCCCGGTGCCACCCCGGCGGCCTCCCACCACCGGAACCGACAAGCGCCGTTAGGGCGCCACCCCGGAATCGGTGGCGCCCTACGTGGCGGCGGCTACTTCTTCTCTTCCTTCTTCTCCGTTTTGTCCGTTTTGTCCGTCTTGTCCTTCTTGTCCATCTTGTCCTTCTTGTCCTTCTTCTCGCCCTTCTTCTTGTCGGTCTTCTTCTCCATCTTCTCGCCCTTCTTATCGGTCATCTCGCCCTTCTTCTCGTCCTTCGGGGCGGGCGTCTGGGCGAACGTCTGCGGGACCGTGAGCCCGACGCCGAGCGAGAAGGCAATGCTCACAACCAAGGCAACCAGCTTCTTCATAGCGGTGTCACCTCCTTTCGACCGTGACTGGGTCTACGTCAAAAAAGACCTTTCATGAAAGAGACTTAGGATAGGTTGCGCCTCGGCGGGGTGTCAAGAGTTATTCTCCGAAGCGGCGGGAGGGCCGGACTCCGGTTGACCCTAAATATCGGCTCGTGATAAAAAATACATGCTTCCCATTCACCTGATGCCTTCTTCACTCCGGGTCCTCCTGATAGGCGCCGCGCTCTTCTCAGCCGGCCACCTGGGCGCGTCCGGGGCAGTCCAAGCGGAGCCCGAGCCGCAGTCCGCTTGGACCGGGGCACCGAGCGCCGAACCAGCTTCCGCCGCTCCGGTCGAGGAAGCCGGGGCCGCCTCGCTGGAGCAACAGCCGGTCACTCGGGATGGATCCATTCCGGAGGTCGACCTCTGGGCTGAGTTCTTCACGGCTCCGCGCGCCCCGACGACCGCCGTGACCGAGCCTGTTCCCCCGGCCCCGCCCCGGGCCACGATCTCCGCCAGGCCACCCTCTGCCAAGCCCGCGTCGAGCTATCAGATCCAGCAGAACGATCATGTCCAACGCTTCCTCGATCAGTTCCAGACCGGCTATCGTCGCGCGGTCGTGGAGCGCTGGCTCATCCGCTCCGGCCGGTATCTGCCGATGATCCTCGAGGTGTTCAAGCAGAAGGGACTGCCCGAGGAGCTGGTCTTCACCGCCATGATCGAGAGCGGCTTCAACCCGGTGGCGGTCTCCCGGGCAGGAGCCAAGGGGCTCTGGCAGTTCATGGCTCCCACCGCGCGGCGGTACGGCCTGCGGGTCGACCGCTGGCTCGACGAGCGGCTCGATCCCGAGAAGTCGACGGTGGCGGCCGCCAACTATCTGAAGGATCTCTACACCATCTTCGGCTCCTGGGAGCTGGTCCAGGCCGCGTACAACGCCGGGGAGATGAAGATCCTGCGCGCGATCCAGGGCACCGGGTCCCGTGACTTCTGGAGCCTGACGCACAGCCGGCTGCTCCTCGATGAGACCAAGAACTTCGTGCCGGCCATCCACGCGGTGACCATCATCGGCCAGGAGCCCGAGCAGTACGGCTTCGCGGTGACCCCGGACGAGCCGCTGAGCTACGAGCAGATCACGGTGCCCACGGGCACCAGCCTCAAGCACGTCGCGGCCCTGTCGGGGATTCCGCTCGAGGATCTGGTCCGCCTCAACTCCGAGCTCCGGCTCAAGCAGACGCCGCCGGACTCGCCCTATCACCTGAAGGTGCCGCTGGGCAGCGCGCCCGCCTTGCAGTCCGGCCTCGATCGCGAAGTGGAAGCGCGCAAGAGCGCCGCCGCTCGGACGGCGAATCGCGGCAAGCGCAAGGGTCAGGTCGTGGCGCAGAAGGTGCCCGCCCCCGCCCAGGCCGTGAAGCCGCGCGAGCCTCGCCCGCGCGATTTGGAACAGGGCGGCTTTCGCTAGACCGTGAAGGTGGAGGTACACCTCACGGCGACCCTGCGGGCCTACCTGCCCGCCGGGACCGCGGGAGACAGCGTGGTGCTCGATGTGCCTGACGGCACCACGGTCGATCAGGTGGTACACTCCCTCCGGATTCCGTCCGAGCTGGACCGCCTGACCGTCGTCAACGGCCGTGACGCCGCCCCCGATCAGCCGCTGGCGGAAGGTGACGTGCTGTCGGTGTTCCCGCCGCTGGCCGGTGGCGGCTAGCCCCGAAGGAGGCACCCGATGCCCACTGTCCGATTGCGCGATGCGTCCGAGTACCCGGAAGCGGCCCGGAGGCTCTTCGAGCTGTCGAAGGCCTGGTTCAACTACGACTTCGCGCAGCCACCCGCCATGAGCCGCGTGATGGCGTGGGACCCGGCGTTCGGCGGTCCCCACGGCCGTGCCATGAAGCGCGCGATGGCCCCGGGGGAGTTCACCCGCGCCGAGAAGGAGATGGTCGCCGCGGTGGTGAGCGGCGTCAACGCCTGCAACTACTGAGTGCGCGCTCATACTGCAGCCGGGAAGCTGCAGGGGATGAAGGAGGACGCGCTCTGGTACGAGGCCGCGCAGGTGGTGGGGATCACCAACGCCCTGAACGTGGTGGCCGACGCCCTCGGCGAGGCCACCGCCGGCCTTGCCGCCCTCGACGCTGCGGCGGGCGGGGAGGCGGCGCGCACGCTGTTCGGCGACGTCCGCGCCTTCTATCAGTGCGCCGACGTTCCGTTGCCGTTCCGGCTGATGGCCCACGATCCGGCCTACGCGTCCGACGTTTGGGAGGCGGTCAAGCGGGCCTTCGGCGACAATCGGCTAGGGCGCCGGCTGAAGGAATCGCTCGCGTTCGCGGTGTCGCTCACCTCCCGCTCGGGCTTCGGCACCGGGTTCCACCTCGCCGAGATGCGGCGCCTCGGCGTCGGTGAGCGCGGCGTGATGGAAGTGCTGGGCGTGACCCAGATGTTCTCGAGCTATACCAAGATTGCCGACACCCTGCAGCTCGAGCCCGACATGGGCGACATCGCGCCCGTCGATCATTCGCCGGCCCCGGGTGGCCGTCAGGTCCCCGCCCGCCGTCAGGTCCCCAGTGGCCGTCAGGTCCCCAGTGGCCGTCAGGT
>JBGOVO010000105.1:0-10823 GCA_041478145.1 Methylomirabilia bacterium | reverse complement strand
GGCCCGCTCGAGAGGCCGCGCGCGCCCGCGAGTCAGCGTGTTCCGGGGAGCACCTGCCGGCCCCACCGGCCACCCCGCGCCGACCCGACGTGGTGCAGCCTGAGCAGGCGCCGCGCACTCAACCGCGGGGCGGAGTCAGCGGCGGCCGGGCTCGCTGAGCTCGCGCGCCTGATCGTAGGCCTCGTCGGCCTCGCGCGGCAGGCCGGTTCGCGCGTAGAGGTCGCCCAGCACCGCGTGCAGGCTCGGCTGATCCGCGTCGGTCGCGAGCGCCGCCACCACGACCCGGCGCGCGTCGTGGAAGAACCCGCGGCTCGCGAGCACACCGGCCTGCACCACCGCCCGCGAGCTGGCGGGCACGTCCGGCCCCAGCGCCTGCTCGACGTCGCGCACGTCGCGGCGGAGATCCTCCGCGCGCCGCCGCTCCGCGACCTCGAAGCGGACCTCGTCGACCAGCGTCTGGCCCGAGAAGAGCTGCAGGGTGTAGACCGTCCCCGGCACGAGCGCGGGCGCGTCCGCCGGATAGACGAGCCGGCCGCCCGTCACGCCCACGCGCTCGAGCACGAGGCCGGACGCGCTCACCACGCGGATCGTGTAGCGCCCGAACTGGTAGCCCTGCCACTCGAAGACGAGCGCGTCCTGCATCACCGGCCCCGCGCGCGGGCTCAGGATCACGGGCGGACGGCTCAGGCTCCGCGTGGACAGGACCGGCTTCGGCGTCTCCCGCGGATTGCTCCCGAGAAAGCCCAGGCCCCCCTCGAGCAGCAGAAAGGCCTTCTGGAGCTTGCTGTCCGCGGGCGCGGCCGGCACCACGAACGGGGAGCGGGCCGCGTCCACCTGCACGCTCCCGCGCCGGCCGGCCAGCACCACCACCGCCGCCGCGTCCTCCGTCGCGCGCAGGCTGTCGCCCACCTTCAGGGCCAGGAGCGGCCCCGCGGGCCGCCAGTCGGGCAGCCCGGGCCCCTGCACCTCGATCCGCCCGCGCCCCGCCTTGATCTCGGTGATCATGGCGCCCACGTCACGCGCCTGGCCGTGCGCCACCTCCGCCGCACCCAGCCCCGCCACCGCGAGCCACAGTCCGACTACCATCCATCGCGACCGCGTCCTCTCAGTCATGCGCCCCTCCGGCGCCGGCCGACACCGGCAGCAGCTCGAACACCTCGACGGGTTGCGTCCGCCCCCTCACCGTCACCGCGCCCCGGGGCCGCACCTCGCCGCGTCCGCGGATGGCCTCGAAGGTCGCCCGGCTGATCAGGATCGCGGTCGAGAGATCGCGGTTGAGCCCCTCCATCCGGGTGACCGTGTTCACGGTGTCGCCGATGACAGCGTACTTCTTCTTGCGCGGCGAGCCCACATTCCCCGCGAAGACCTGGCCGGTGTTGATCGCGATGCCCATCGCGAGGGCCGGGCGGCCCCCCGCGACCCAGCCCTGGTTCAGCCGCTCGAGGGCCGCGTGCATCTCCCGGGCCGCGGTCACCGCGTGCCCGGCGTGGTCCGGATCGGGCAGCGGCGCGCCGAACACGGCCAGGATCGCGTCGCCCACGAAGTCCTGCACGATGCCGTGCCTCGCCACGATCACGTCGATCATGGCCGTGAAGTACTCGTTCATCGTCTCCGAGATGCGCTGCGGGGGCAGGCGCTCGGCCAGCGTCGTGAAGCCGCGCAGATCCGAGAACAGCACCGACACCACGCGCACCTCGCCCCCCAGCGCCGCCCCGTGGTGGAGCACGCGGTCCATGACCTCGGGGCCGACGTACTGGCCGAAGGCGCGGCGCAAGCGGCGACGGGAGAGCAGGCGCGAGCCTTCGAGATAGAGGACCATGCCCACCACCGGGGCGAGGAAGTCGAGCCAGTAGCCGCCGCGCGTGTAGGCCTCGTAGCTCAGCACCGCGACCGCGACGATGAACGCCCAGCTGATCAGGGTCACCCACGCCGCGCGCAGCCAGAGCGAGAGCAGCGCCACCAGCAGGCAGGCGCCGATGAGGACGGCGAGGTTCAGCGGCCACGGCGGCGGCAGCAGCGCCCGCCGGGAGAGCAGCGTGTGCACCATGTTCGCGTGGATCTCGACGCCCGACATCGCGCCCACCGGGGTCGCATAGGCGTCGCGGCTCTCCGCGAAGGTCGCGCCCACCAGGACGATGCGGCCCCGGAACGGATTGTCCGCCTCCGGCTCCACGCCGCGCCGGGCGAAGTCCACGACCGCCCCGCTGGGAAAGGTCGTCAGCGTGCCGGGCGGGCCTGTGAAGTCGATGCGCCACGAGGCGTCCCGCAAGGCGCGCATCGCGAGCGGATCCCTCCGGTCCAGCGCGCCGGACCGGTCGCGCGCGGGCAGGGCGAGCGAATCCGCGCCCCCGCCCAGCGCGTGCGCGAGGGTGTCCTCCGTGTACCCCGCCACCGCGGCCAGCACCGCCAGGGAGAACGCGGGCAGCGCGCGGCCGTCGTCGGCGGGCAGCGTGGGCGCCATGCGCCGGATGATCCCGTCCGAGCCGACGAGGCCATTCGAGAAGCCGGTGAGCCCGCGCAGGTCGCGGGAGAAGAGCGGCTCGAGCCGGTACGCCTCGGGGGCGCGCCCGGGCGCGGCCACCGACGCGAACACGAGCGGGCGAGCGCCCCCTCGGTTCCAGCGCTCGGCCACCGCGAGCAGGGCCGCGTCCTCCTCGGGCGCGGAGGCGGTCCGGAGCGTGATGTCGAGCCCCACCACGCGGGCCCCGCTGCGGAGGAGCGCGTCGCACAGCTCGGCCAGGTAGCGGCGCGAGATGGGCTGCCGCTCGCCCACCGCGCGGAAGGCGTCCTCGTCGAGGGCCACCACCACGATGGCGGGCGCGCGCACCGGGTCGCGGAGGAACAGAAAGGCGTCGACCGCGCGGGTCTCCCAGCCCGCGAACACCCCTACCCGCGAGAGGAGGGTGACGGCCACGCTCACCGCGATCCCCACGAGCAGCGCGCGCGACACCCTCCGGGCGGCCGGTGACATCCGCCTCACCCGCCGCTAGTAGGTCGCGCGCCCGCCCGAGAGATCGTAGACGGCGCCGGTGCTGAAGGTGCACTCGTCGGAGGCGAGCCAGGCCACCAGCGCGGCGACCTCCTCGGGCTTCCCCACCCGCCCCATCGGGATCTTCGAGACCAGCAGCTCGACCGTGCTCGGCTCCATCTGCTTGAGCAGCTCGGTGCCGACGACCGCGGGCGCCACCGCGTTGACGAGGATGCCGCGGGTCGCGACCTCCTTGGCCAGCGCCTTGGTGAGGCCGATGACGCCGGCCTTGGCCGCGGAGTACGGCACGAGCGTCGGATTGCCCTCCTTGCCCGCGATCGATGCGATGTTGATGGTGCGGCCCCGCCCTGGCCCAGCATCACCTTCACGGCGGCCCGGCAGCAGAGGAACACGCTGGTCAGATCCACGTCGATCACGCGCCGCCAGTCCTCGTCGGCGAGCTCCCAGATGGGGAAGGAGCGGCCGGTGATGCCCGCGTTGTTGACGAGCACGTCGAGGCGGCCCCACCCGCTCGCCACCCGGCTCACCGCGGCGTCCACGTCCTTCGCGCGCGTGACGTCGGCGACCAGCGCCATCGCCGCGCCGCCGAGCGAGCGGGCGGCCGCCTCCACCGCCGCCCCGTCCTGGTCGAGCAGGGCCACGCGCGCGCCGTCGGCCGCGAGACGGGTGGCGATGGCGAGCCCGATGCCCCGGGCGGCGCCGGTCACGAGCGCGGTCTTGCCGGGGGCCGCCATCGGCTAGCAGGCCGGCGGCGCGTAGATGGTGAGCCGGAAGAGCGGCCCCGCGTCCTGGCCCAGTGCGGTGGTCATGGCTGGGGCTCCGGCTGGGGGGTGGTCTGCACGGGCTCGCGCCAGGCCTGGGTGCGGCGATTCACGCCCCGCATCAGCGCCCAGTAGGCGAGCCGGACGGCCAGCCCGATGGCGATGATGCACACCGACATCGCGGCCGCCTGCGCGGCGTCGCCCGCGTCGTCCATCAGCAGCACCGCCACCGCCGCCAGCTCGGTGCCGGGGGCCACCAGGAAGACCACCGCCGACAGCGTCACCATCGCGTTGAGGAAGAAGTACATGCTGATGGCCACGATGGAGGGCAGCGCCATCGGCACCGTGACCCGCCAGAAGGTCCGGTAGAAGGGCACGCCGAGCGAGGCGGAGACGTTCTCGAACTCGGCGTCCATCTGCCGGAGCGCGGTGGTGGCGGTGAGGAAGCCCACCGTGAAGTAGTGGATCACGTTGGAGATGATCAGGATGGCCAGCGTGCCGTAGAGCACGTTGAGCGCGCTGCCCGGCGCGTTGAAGGTGAAGATGTAGGCGAGGCCGAGCACCATCCCGGGAATGGACACCGGCAGCACCGACAGGAGGTAGAGCAGGCCGCTCCAGCCGGTCCGGCACTTCTCGACCACGTAGGCCCCCACGAACGTCAGCACCGTCCCCACCAGCGCGCTCAGCGCGGCCACGTAGACGCTGTTGAGGAGGGGCGCGTAGCCCCCCACCGTGTCGAACCGGTAGTGGCGCAGGGTCGGGGTGAAGTTGTACGGCCAGCGGGCCACGAGCGAGTACACGAGGATGACCAGGTACATCGCCGCGATGGCGCCCGCGATCAGCGCACAGTAGGCGAAGCAGCCCCAGTCGGCGAGGGGCCGGGGCGCCGGCGCGAGCGGACGCGCGGACGACGTGACGAGCGCGTACTGGCGGCGCTGCACCATGCGGTCCACCAGGAAGGCGAGCACCGCGGGCACGAGCAGCACCACCGAGACGGTGGCCCCCATGGTGAAGTTCTGCTGGCCGGAGACCTGGTTGTAGATCTCGGTCGCCATCACCGAGAACTTGCCCCCGATGGCCTTGGGTGCGCCGAAGTCGGTGATCACGAGGGTGAAGACCACGAAGCAGGCGCTCACCAGCCCGAACTTCACGCCGGGCAGCGTCACGGTCAGGAAGGTCTTGAGCGGGGAGGCCCCGAGGGTGCGCGCCGCGTCGTAGAGACGCGCGTCGGTCGCGGACAGGGCGGCCACCAGGATCAGGAGGGCGTGCGGAAAGCAGTAGAAGATCTCGGCGAGGACGATGCCCTTGGCCCCGTAGATGCCGACGTTCCAGCCGGTGGTCCGGGTGAGGATGCCGTTGTTGCCGAAGACGTAGATGAAGGCGAGCGCCTGCACGAGCGAAGGCGCGAAGAACGGCAGCATCGCCACCACCCGGAAGAGGCCGCGCCACCGCATCACGGTGCGGGTGAGGCCGTAGGCGTAGAGGAAGGCCAGCCCCACCGTGATGACCATGGACACCGCGGAGACGGCGAGGCTGTTGCCGATGGACGCGGCGATAGCGGGGGTACCGAAGTAGCGCCGGTAGTTCGCGAGGCCCACGAAGGCGCCGTCGTTGGCGAGCAGGCTCCGCCAGACCACCTGGATGAGCGGATAGAGCACGAAGAGGTACAGGATGACCGCGAACACCGCGACGAGGACGTAACGGATCAGATCCTCGCCGGCCAGCCGGTGCCGGATCGTGCGATCGGGGACCGTCCCCGGGAGGCCGCCCGGCACCGCGCGCGCCACCACGCTAACCCGCGGCCGGGAACACGCGGAGCGCGTCGGCCCGGAGCGCGAGCGTCAGCTCGGATCCCTCCGCCGCGCCCAGGGCCGCGAACGCGGTGGCGGCCACGTCGCATTCGAGCGCGGCCGCGCCGTCGGGCAGCGTCAGGCTCAGGCGCGTGAATGGGCCCAGGAACTGGATCGTCCGGATGCGGGTCACCAGCCGGTTCTCGCTCGCCGCCGCGGGCGGCCCCACCAGGATCTCCTCGGGGCGGATGGCGAGGGTCAGGCGGGTGCCGGCGGCGATCGGCTCGGCCGCCCCGTGCCGCATCTCCACGGTGCCGAGCCACGCCCAGCCGCTCCGCTCGCCCGCGGTGGCCTCGAGGAAGTTCATCTGGCCGACGAAGCGCGCCACGAACGGCGACCGCGGGCGCGTGTACACCTCCACCGGCGCGCCGACCTGCTCCACCACCCCGTGGTTCATGACCACGATGCGATCGGCCATGGCCAGCGCCTCCTCCTGGTCGTGCGTCACCATGATGGTGGTGACGCCGAGCCGCCGCTGCAGCGCGCGGATCTCGTGGCGGAGCGATTGGCGCACGCGCGCGTCCAGGGCCGAGAGCGGCTCGTCCAGCAGGAGCAGCGCGGGCGACGGCGCGAGCGCGCGGGCGAGCGCGATGCGCTGCTGCTCGCCCCCCGAGAGCTGGGCCGGATACTTGGGCTTGTGGGCGGTGAGGCCCACCAGGGCCAGCAGCTCGTCCACCCTCCGCTCGATCTGCGCCTTCGCCATCCTCCGCGTCTCGAGCCCGTAGGCGACGTTGCGGGCGACGGTGAGGTTCGGAAAGAGGGCGTAGGACTGAAAGACGATGCCGTAGTTGCGCTGGCTGGGCGGCAGGGCGGAGACGTCGCGCCCTCCCATCATCACGACGCCGGTGTTCTGCCGCTCGAGCCCCGCGATGATCCGGAGCAGCGTGGTCTTGCCGCAGCCGCTCGGCCCCAGGAAGCAGACGAACTCGCCCGGTGGCACCGCGAGGCTGACCCCCCGCAGGGCGACGAACAGGCCGAACTTCTTGGCGATGCCCTCGAGCGCGACCGCCGCCGGCCGGGAGGCGTCCGCGCTCACGGCCGCCCGCCCGGCGTGGTCGCCTCCGCCACCACGCGGAGCAGCCCGGCGCCGTAGCGCTCCGCCTTGTGCCGCCCCACGCCGTGCGCCTCCTCCAGCTCGGCCAGGGTGCGCGGCCTGAGCGTCGCAATGTCGCGGAGCGTCCGGTCGCTCGCCACGATGAAGGGCGCCAGGCCTTCCGCCCGGGCCACCGCGAGCCGGTGGCGGCGCAGGGCCTCGAAGAGCGCCTGGGCGGCCATGTCCAGCTCGGCCGCTTCGCGCGCGGGCCGCCGCCGGGAAGTCCCGGCGGGCCGGTCCCCGCCGGGCGCGGCCTGGGCGCGGCGCGTGAGCGGGGGCAGGAGCAGCCGCGCCGGCCGCGCGCCCTTCATGACCGCCCGGCCCTCCTCGGTCAGGACGACGACGGGCCGCTCCCGTCCCGAGAAGCTCACCCAGCCCGCCGAGACGCAGCGGCGCAGCAGGGCGAGGAGCCACGTCGCCGGATGCTCCTTCAGGTTGCCGAACGTGACCACCCGGGTGAGGCCGGCGCGCTCGAGCCGCTCGTCGGGCTCGCCGCGCACCAGCTTGACCACGGTCTGCAGGCCGAAGCGCTCGTGGACGCGCGCCACGCCCGAGAGGGCCTTCCGGACGATGAGCGAGACGCGCTCGGGGTCGCCGGCCTCTTGCTCGACGTCGAGCCCTCGGCACACGTCGCAGCGGCCGCAGCCCGCGAGGGTCTCCGCCTCGTCGCCGAAGTACCGAAGAATCGCGTCGTGACGGCAGCTTCCGCCCTCGACCCAGCGAATCAGCTCGAGGAACATCCCCCACTTGTGCTCGACCACCGCCGGGTCAGGCGCCATGTCGCCGCCCCCCCGCTCGAGCAGCGCGCGGCGCAGGGCGAGGTCGCCGGCCCCGACCAGGAGCAGGCCCAGTGCCGGGGCCCCGTCGCGGCCGGCGCGGCCGACCTCCTGGTAGTAGGCCTCGATGGAGCCGGGCGGGCCCAGATGGATCACCGCGCGGACGTCGGGACGGTCGATGCCCATGCCGAAAGCATTGGTCGCGACGACCACCTCGACGCGGCCCTCGGCGAACGCCCGCTGCGCGGCCTCGCGTGTCCGGCCCTCGAGCCCGGCGTGATAGGCGGCGGACCGCCAGCCCCGCGTGGCCAGGCGCGCGGCCTCCTCCTCGGCCCGCTTCCGCGTCGGCGCGTAGACGATGGCGGTCCCGCCTCCCCGGCCCGGGCCGGCGAGCGCTTCCGCGAGCGCGCCGTCCACGAGGCGCTCCCGCTCGCGGCGGCCGTCGACTTCCATGGCGCGGAGCGCCAGGTTGGGGCGCGCGAAGCCGCGGACCATCTGCGGGGTGTCCGGGGGCAGCCCGAGGCGGGCCAGGATCTCGTCGCGCACGATGGGGGTGGCCGTCGCGGTGCACGCGAGCACGCGCGCGCCGGGGAGATCGGCGATGACCGAGCCGATCTCGAGGTACTCGGGGCGAAAGTCGTGGCCCCACTCGCTGATGCAGTGGGCCTCGTCCACCGCGACCAAGGGGACGTCCAGCTCGCCGAGCAGCGCGCGAAAGCCGGGAAACGCGAGGCGCTCGGGCGCGACGTAGACCAGCGCGAAGGCCCGCGCCGCCAGCCGCGCCATGCGCCGCCGCATCTCGGCCGCGTCGAGGGTCGCCGCGAGGTAGGTCGCGGCCACGCCGCGCGCCTCGAGGGCCTGCACCTGATCGGCCATCAGCGCGACCAGCGGCGAGATGACCAGGGTGGTGCCGGGCAAGAGGGTGGCGGGAAGCTGATAGCTCAGGCTCTTGCCGCCGCCGGTCGGCGCCACGAGCAGGAGCCGCCCGTGGGCGAGCAGGGTCTCCACCGCCTCGCGCTGGCCCGGCCGGAAGGCCGTGTAGCCGAGCCGCGCGAGGGCGGTGTCGAGGTCTTCAGTCAGCGGGCGAGGCACGTCAGCCGGAAGCTTCATTACTTATCCGCTCGGCTCGCCTTCGGCTGCGCCTCGCCAGGCTATTTGGCGTAGCGCTTCTGCCACTCGGCCAGGATGCGGTCGCGGTTCTTCGCCGACCAGTCGAAGTCGTTCGGGAAGACCACCTTGCTGATGTCCTTGGGCAGCCCCTCCGGCACCGGCAGGCCGCTCACCCCCACCGCCGCGAAGAACTGGGACGCGATCTTCATCGACTCGTCGGTGATCGCCCAGTCGAGGAACTGCTTGGCCGCCGGGTTCTTGGCCCCCTTCTTGGTGAGCCCGTTGGCCTCGATCTCGTAGCCCGAGCCTTCCTTGGGCAGCACCATCTCCACCGGGGCGCCTTTCTTCTTCATCTCGTGGGCCACGTACTCGAACGACACGCCGATGGCCCGCTCGCCCGCCGCCGAGTCCTTGCAGGGCTTGGAGCCGGACTTGGTGTACTCCGCGATGTTCTTGTCCAGCGCGTCGAGGTACTTCCAGCCCTCCGCCTCCCCCATCCGCTGCAGGACCGACACCACCGAGAGGTAGCCGGTGCCCGAGGAGGCGGGGTTCGGCATCACCACGTGGCCCTTGTACACCGGCTTGGTGAGATCGGCCCACGACTCCGGCTTGGGCAGGTTGTGCTTCTTGGCGGTGTCGGTGTTGAAGCAGAACGCGGACATGTAGATGTCGAGGCCGACCCAGCTCGGGGGGTTGGCCTTGTCGCGGAAGAGCGGCTGGATGCGGTCGAGCCCCTTGGGCGCGTAGGGCTCCAGCAGGCCCGCGTTCTTGAACACGAGCATGTTGGTGGCGCCCACGCCCCAGATCACGTCCGCCTGCATGTTGTCCTTCTCGGCCATGAACCGGGCCGCGATGTCCCCGGTCGAGAGCCGCAGCATCTTCACGTCGATATTGGGCAGCGTCTTCTCGTAGGCCTTCTTGTACTCCGCGATCTGCTCGTTCTCGATGGCGGTGTAGATGACCACCGTCTGCTTCTGGGCCGCCGCCGGCGTGGCGGCCACGAGGGCCAGCAGCGCGGCCACCATGGTCAGGGCGAGGGCGCTGCGCGCGCGTGTCAGCATGAACGCCTCCTTGGGCTGGAGATGGGACATCCTCACGGGTCGTGAATCCTTACTGGGCCATGAATCCGCCGTCGACGATCATCTCGGCTCCCGTCATGAACGACGACTCGTCGGAAGCGAGGAAGAGCGCGGCGTTCGCGATGTCGCGAGGCTGGCCGATCCGCCCGAGCGGGATCCCGGTCTTGAACTCGGCCCGCAGGGCGTCGTTGAGATACGGGGCCTGGAGCGGGGTCTCGACGATGCCGGGATGGATGATGTTCGAGCGGATGTTGTCCTTGGCGAACTGGATGGCCAGCGACTTGTTGAGCGAGATCAGCGCGCCCTTGGCCGCGGTGTAGGCGTCCTGGGCCCGGGTGAAGCCGGCGAGGGCCGAGACCGAGCCCACCAGGATGATGGACCCGCCGCCGGCCGCGCGAAGGTGCGGGATGCCGTACTTGGTGACCCAGAAGACCGACTTCAGGTTGATGCCCATGACCCGGTCCCACTGGGCGCCGTCGGTCTCGAGCACCGAGCGGTCCCGGTCCTTCCAGAGGACCCCCGCGTTGTTATAAAGGATGTGGAGCGCCCCGAAACGGCGCGCCCCGTCCTCCACCATGCGCTGCACCTCGGCCTCGACGGCCACGTCGCCCACCACCGCCAGCGCCTCCCCGCCCGCCTTCTTCACCAGCTCGACGGTCTCGGCGGCGGCGACGCCGTTCAGATCGCAGACGACGATGCGCGCGCCCTCCTCGGCGAAGAGCACGGACGCCTCGCGCCCCATGCCCATCCCCGCGCCGGTGATCAGCGCCACCTTGTTCTTGAGCCTTGCCATATCCCGTCGTCTCCCCAGCCCCTCACCCTGCCCTCTCCCCCCTCTGGGGGGCGAGGGTTCCCGGATTCTCCCTCTCCCCCCCTGGGGAGAGGGCCGGGGTGAGGGGTCTAGATTCGCTCGAAGTTCCTGATCAGCTCCCAGTCGGTCACGGACTGATCGAAGGCCTGCTGCTCCAGGCGTCCATGCTGCAGGTAGTGCTCGACCACCTTCGCCCCGAAAGCGTCCCGCGCGACTTTCGATCGCTCCAGCTCGGCGAGGGCGTCGCGCAGCGTCTTCGGCACCTGCGGCAGCGTGGTGTCCTCGTACGCGTTGCCGTCGAACATGGCGGGCGGCGAGAGCTTCCGCTCGACGCCGTGGAGGCCCGCCGCGATG
>JBGOVO010000364.1:0-3995 GCA_041478145.1 Methylomirabilia bacterium | reverse complement strand
GGGCGCGTGTACACCCACGACACGAGGCCGAGCGCGAAGAAGTTCTTGCAGCGGTCCTTCTCCTTGGCGTTCAGCGGCATGTCCTCGAGCGCCTTCTTGGTGAGCCCCTCCATGTCGACCTGGTGCAGGCGGTACTTCTCGCCCAGCGCCGGATCCTCGAGCGGGTTCGTGGTGTAACCCGCCTTGTCGAGGTTCCGCCTGTCGAACGCGGACGGGTTCACGATGAGGAGACCGCCCGGCTTGAGATCCGCGAGGTGCACCTTGAAGGCGGCCGGGTTCATCACGACCAGCGCGTCGAGCTGATCGCCCGGCGTGTAGACCCGCTGGCTGCCGAACTGGAGCTGGAAGCTCGACACGCCGAACAGGGTGCCGGCGGGCGCCCGGATCTCGGCCGGGAAATTGGGCAGCGTGGAGATGTCGTTGCCGGCCCACGCGGCCTCGGTCGTGAACTGCTCGCCGGTCACCTGCATCCCGTCGCCCGAGTCCCCCGCGAAGCGGATCACGGCGCGCGTGAGGGTGCGGCGGGGCTTGGGCGCTGTCCGCGTGGCGGCGACGCTCTCACTCATCTGTCGATATCCTTTCCGTCCGGGGGCGTGCCCCTGTCAACGGCAGATTGCAGGCGGAGTGGCTCTGGTCACCCTAGCGTCTGGGAAACGCGATCAGAGGCGTGACACTCCTTAGTCATGCTACCCAAACGCCTGAAGAGAAGCAAGGTTGTCTTCGGTCGGACCGCCAGACCACCCGCCGGAAGGCCGGCTCTTCTCCTAGAGCTCCAGCAGCTCCATCTTCGGGGACCGGGTCAGGTTCCGGCAGCCATTGGGCTCCACGAGGACCATGTCCTCGATACGCACGGCCCCCCGCCCCGGATAGTACAGCCCGGGCTCCACCGTGACCACATGGCCGGTCTTGAGCTCGTAGTCGAGGCGGCTGATCCGGGGCAGCTCGTGGATGTCGAGACCGACCCCGTGGCCGGTCCCGTGAAAGAAGCCCTGATTGCGTCCGTTCACCACTCCGGTGGTGTACCCCCGGGCCTCGAGGGTCCGGTTCACCTCGGTGTGGATGGCGCCGCCCGAGGCCCCACCCCGGATCAGCTCGATCCCCCGGAGCTGGCTGGCGAGGACCGCATCGTACAGGCGCCGGAGCTCGTCGCGGGCCTTGCCCTTGACCACGGTGCGGGTCATGTCGGCGTAATAGCGCGTCTGAGACGACCGTGGAAAAATGTCGAAGATGATGCCCTGGTTGGGGCGGATCGTCCCGGTGCCCTGGTTGTGGGGATCCACCCCCTGATCGCCACAGGCGATGATGGTGTGCTCGGCGATGCAGTCGTTCTCCATCAGGGAGACGTTGACCGTCTTCTTCAAGTCCTCGGAGGTCAGCGGGCGCCCCTTCCAGAGCACCTCGTCACCGCGAATGACGCTCTCTTGCAGGACCTGCAGGGCCGCCGCCAAGGCCGTCTCGGTGTGGCGCTGGGTCTCCTCGATGGCCGCTACTTCGTCCGTAGTCTTCACCACTCGCTCCGGCAGGAAGGGGCTCGGCCGCGGCGTGACCGTGACCCCCCGCTCGCGGAGCCGATCGGCCAACTCCAACGGGAAGTCCCCTGGGACTTCGACGGCCTTGACCCCGTAGTCCTCGAGCAGCAGGCTCACGGTATCGGTGAGCTTGGGCGAGGGCCACCGCTGGCGGGCCTTGGCGTCCCACGCGGAGAGCGACAGCACCTCGTCCACCCGCGCCTGCGCGCGCGCGCGATCCACCTCGAGGTCGGACATCAGGAGAACCTTCCGGCCGTTCACCTGGAGGAAGACGAAGGGATCCGGGGCCAGAAAGCGACAGGCGTAGTAGAGGTTCGAGTCGGCCTCGCTGGCCGCGATGATCAGGGACGTGGGGGAATCACTCATGCCACGGCTCCTCGTCTCGCTTCGTGGTGGACGCGGGCGACGCTCATGCGGATTACGGTATCACGGCTGCGGTATCACGGCGTCCTGTCGACCGGCTTCTGGAGCTGCTCGATGAAGCGCGCGACGACCGGCGTGAGCCTCCGCCCGCGGCGGTGGATGATCCCGATCGGCCGCACCAGGCCCGGCAGCCCGAGCGGGACCACCGCGAGCGTGCGCATCCCGGATTCGTTCAGCACGGTGGGCCGGGGCAGGATGGACACCCCCGCGTTGATGCCGATGGCCTGCTTGATCGTCTCCACGTTGTCGAACTCCATGACCACCTCGACCTTGACGTCGTGCTGCTTCAGCGCGCGATCGATCGCCTTGCGGACGGCCAGGTCGCGGTCGAAGGCCACGAATCGCTCCCCCTGGAGCTCGGCGGCCGCCACCGAGCGCCGGCGGGCCAGGCGGTGGGCGGGATGCGCCACCAGCACCATCGGCTCCATCCGGAGCGGCAGCACGGTGAGGGCCCGGGTGGCCGCCGGATAGGACAGGATGCCCAGGTCGGCCTCGTCGTTGAGCACGGCCTCGACGACCTTGTGCGGATGCAGGCACTCGAGCAGCACGCGCGCCTGCGGGTACGCGGACATGAACGGCTGCATGTGCCGGCTCATGTCGTGCAGGCCCACCGAGTAGATCGCGGCCACCCGCACCGTCCCTTCCACGCGCTCCCGCGCCGCCGCCAGGTCCGCCCGCGCCTTCTCGAAGCCCTGCAGCAGCGCCCGGCACGCGTCGTAGAACGCCTGGCCCTGCTCGGTGGGCAGGAGCGGGCGGCGCGAGCGGTCGAGGAGCGCGGCGTCCAGCTCCGCCTCGAGCTGCTGGATGGCCTGGCTCGCCGCGGACTGGGAGACGGTGTTGGCGGCGGCGCCACGGGAGAAGCTGCGGAGACGCACCACATCGCAGTAGAGCTTGAGCGTCTCGAGGTTCACGAGCGCCAACTTATCACTATTAGTAATGCTAATGCGATGATTTTTTACTTTGTGCTTGGCTAATGCTTTTGTTCCGTGTAGGCTCTCGGGACAAGTCCGGCAGCGAGGCGGCTGTGCTCAACGGTCGGGGGCCCCGGCGCGGACGCGGGGCCGGAGAGAGACGACAGTGACGGACCAAGACGGGCGGTCGACGACGCACCCGGGGTTGCCCCCCGCGCAGGGCCTCTACGACCCGACCCTCGAGCACGACGCCTGCGGCGTCGGCTTCGTGGTCGACATCCAGGGCCGCAAGTCCCACGCGATCGTCAGCCAGGCCCTCACGGTGCTGAAGAACCTGCTGCACCGCGGCGCCTGCGGCTGCGAGGTGAACACGGGGGACGGCGCGGGCATCCTCATCCAGATGCCGCACGCCTTCCTCGCGAGGGAGTGCGCGGGGCTCGGCATCACCCTCCCCGCCCCCGGCCACTACGGCGCCGGACTGGTCTTCCTGCCCCGCGATCCCGCCGACCGCGCCGAGTGCCGGGCGATCCTCGAGCGGATCGCCGCCGAGGAAGGGCAGACTCCGCTCGGCTGGCGCCCGGTCCCCACCGATTCCTCGCCGATCGGACCCAGCGCGCGCTCGGTGGAGCCGGTGTTCGAGCAGGTGTTCATCGGGCGCGGCGCGGGGGTGCCCGACCGGGCCGCTTTCGAGCGGAAGCTCTACGTCATCCGCAAGCGGGCCGAGCACGCGGTGCGGAACGGCGCGCTCCCGGAGCGGAAGTATTTCTACCTCCCGAGCCTCTCCGCCAACACCCTCATCTACAAGGGCATGCTCTCGGCGGACCAGATCGAGTCCATGTTCCCCGACGTCACGGACCCGCTGGTGGAGTCGGCGCTGGCGCTGGTGCACCAGCGGTTCTCCACCAACACCTTTCCCACCTGGGACCTGGCGCATCCGTTCCGCCTGATCGCCCACAACGGCGAAATCAATGCCCTGCGCGGCAACGTCAACTGGATCCGCGCGAGGCAGCAGGCGATTTCCAGTCCGATCCTTGGCGCCGATCTGAACAAGGTCTGGCCGCTGATCTACGACGGTCAGTCGGATTCCGCCTCGTTCGACAACGCGCTGGAGCTTCTCCTGATGGGAGGCTAT
>JBGOVO010000026.1:0-20722 GCA_041478145.1 Methylomirabilia bacterium | reverse complement strand
GATGCAGTTCACGCGCACGCCCTTGCGCCCCCAGGCCATGCCGAGCGCGCGGGTGAAGTTGATCACCGCGGCCTTGGAGGCGCCGTAGTGCGACATCATGGTCGAGCCGTACACGCCCGCGATGGAGGAGATGTTGACAATGGAGCCGCCGCTCGGCTGATCCATCATCTGCTTGCCCGCCCACTTGCAGCCGAAGAAGGTGCCGTTCAGGTTGATCCCGACCACCGTGTTCCAGCCATTGGCCGAGATGTCCTCCACCTTGGCGCGAAAGGACGCGCCCGCGTTGTTGACCATGACGTCGAGGCGCCCCATCTCCTTCACGGTGCGCTCCACCAGGCCCTTCACCTGATCTTCCTGGCGGACGTCCAGCGCGACGCAGAAGGAGCGGCGGCCCATCTTCTGGATCTCGGCGGTGACCGGCTCGAGGTTCTCGAGCTTGCGGCTCGCGATCACGACGTCGGCGCCGGCGCGGGCGAACTCGAGCGCGATGGACTTGCCGATGCCGACGCCGCCGCCGGTGACGATGGCGACCTTGTCTTCGATCGAGAACGGCGACGCAGCCATGTGGCCTCCAGGCCTTCTCCCTCTCCCCTCCGGGATCTTGTCTCCCTCTGCCCTCTGGGGAGCGGGCGGGGTGAGGGGAGACGGTCCGCGAACGCGCGGATTATACCCAGTCGGCGGGCGGCGCGCTGTCGAAGGCCACCGGCCGCCGCGTCACCGGATGCACGAAGCCGAGCCGCGTGGCGTGCAGACAGAGCCGCCCGGAGCTTCCGCGCGGCCCCTCGTGGGTGACGTCGCCCACGATCGGCCAGCCCGCCTCGGCGAGCTGCACGCGGATCTGATGGCGCCGGCCGGTGCCCAGCCGGAGCTCGAGCAGGCTGCTCTCGCGCCGGCTCCTGAGCACGCGATAGTGCGTGATGGCGAGGCGGCCGCGCTCGGCCGAGCGCACCCGCAGCATGCGATCCTCCGCGAGGCGGCTCTCGAGCGTGCCCCGCTCGCGCGGAGGACGGCCCTCGACCAGCGCCAGGTAGATCCGCTCCACGCTCCGCGCCTCGAACTGGGTCTGGAGCGCCCGCTTCGCCTCCTCCGACTTGGCGAAGACGAGCAGCCCGGACGTCTCGCGGTCGAGCCGGTGGACGATGAAGGGGCGCTCGCGCTTCGCCGCGAGGTAGTCCCAGAGCAGCCGATACGCGGTCCGCTCCCGCTCGCGGTCGGTGGCGATCGTGAGCAGGCCCGCGGGCTTGACGATGACCAGGATCGCCTCGTCCTCGTGCACGAGCGCGAGCCCGCGCGGGAAGGGCGCGCTCCGCCGCCCGGCGAGGGCGACGGCGTCGTCGGGCCCGACCGCGAGTCTCCCGTCGCGGCAGACGCGGCCGTTGACCGTCACGCGGCCGGTCTCGAGCCACTGCTTGAGGCTCCGGCTGGACGCCTCCGGATAGAGCGCCCGCAGCCGCTCGGAGAGGGTCACTCGCCTCGGAGGACGCCGAGCGGCCGCCGGCCGAGGAGCCGGCGCGTGCCGACAACGCCGACCAGCAGCGCGAGCCCGGTGGCCGCCAGCACGCCCGCGAGCAGGGTGGCGGGCGCCCACTGCGCGGGCACGTCGAAGGCGAAACGGAGCACGGCCCAGGCCAGCCCCGCGGCCAGGACGCTCCCGGCCACGCCCGCCGCCGCCCCGAGCAGCGCGTACTCCACCGCGAACACACGGGAGACGAAGCCGCGGGTGGCCCCGAGCGCCTTCAGGATCACCGACTGGTAGAGGCGCTGCTGCCGCGTGATGGCCAGCGCCCCCGCCATCACGATGAGGCCGGCGCCGATGGAGAAGGCGGCCACCAGCCGGACCGCGAGCGCGATCTGGTCGACGACCGCGGTCACGCGCTCGAGGACTTCGCGCACCGGGATCGCGGTGACGTTGGGGAAAGCGGCCACCACCGCCGACTGGAGCGCGGTCTCCTGCTCGGGCCGGGCGGGCACGGTGGCGATGAAGGTGGTCGGCGCCCCCTCGAGGGCGCCCGGCGAGAAGATCACGAAGAAGTTGGAGGTGAAGGTGCGCCAGTCCACGTGGCGCAGGCTCGACACGCGGGCCGACACCGGCGCGCCCTGGACGTCGAAGGTCAGGGTGTCGCCGATCCTCACCCCGAGCTGGCGGGCGACCTCCTCCTCGACCGAGATCAGCGGCTCGCGGGCGGCCTCCTCGGGCGTCCACCAGCGTCCGGCCACCACCCGGTTGTGGGCCGGCGGCTCCTTCGCCCAGGTCAGCACGTACTCCCGGGTGAGATACCAGGCGTCTTCCAGGCGATTTTTCTGACCCGTCGCGACCGGCGTGCCGTTCACGTTGGCCAGGCGTGAGCGGACCACCGGCGTCAGCTCGGCGGGCGCGGTCGCGCCCCGTGCCGCGACGAGCCGCGCGAAGGGCTCCGCCTGATCCGGCTGGATGTCGATGAAGAAGAAGGCGGGCGCGCTCCCCGGGCTCCGATCGACCAGCTCTCCGCGCAGGCTCCGCTCGAGCAGCGCGATCGAGACGACCAGCATCACCGCGAGGCCGAGCGAGACGAGCATGGGTCCCGCATGGCTGCCGGGGCGGTGGAGATTGGCCGCGCCCTGCCGCCAGGCCGAGGAGCGCCAGCGCGCCCGGCGGGCCAGCGCGATGATGGCGCGCGCGCCCAGGGCCAGCAGCACGAGCGCGGCCGCGAGCCCGCCCGCGAAGAGCGCGCCGATCTTCCACGAGCCGGCCTGCCAGAGCGCGAGCGCGGCGAGCCCCCCCGCGATCGGGATCACGGCGGCCCACGGGCGGCGGCCGTGAAGCCGCGGCTCGATCTCCGCCCGGAGGATCAGGGCGGGGGGGACGCGCCGGATCTGGAGCAGCGGCCAGAGCGCGTAGAGCAGCGTCACGCCCACGCCCATGGCGAGGCCACCCAGGACCGCGCGCGGCGAGAAGGAGAGCGTCAGCTCGAGCGGGAGGAGTCGGGTGAGCGCGGGGGCGAGCAGCGGCTGGACCAGGCTCCCCAGCAGCGCCCCGAGCACGCTGCCGCCCAGCCCGAGCAGCGCGGTCTGCAGCAGGTAGGCCGAGAGCAGCGGCCGCCAGCCCGCCCCGAGCGCCTTCATGGTCGCGATGGCGGGGAACTTCGCCTTCACGAAGGCGTTCACGCTGACCGCCACCCCGATGCCGCCGACCATCAGCGCGACCAGGCCGGTGAGGCCGAGGTACATCGTGAGCTGGTCCCAGAAGCGCCGAAGCCCGGGCTGGGCCTGGGTATAGGTCGTGACGCGCTGGGCGGCGGGCAGGCCCTCGGCGAGCCGGTCGCGGAAGGCCTGCGCGTCGTGGCCGTCCGGCAGCCGGAAGAGGGTGCGATAGCGCACGCGGCTACCGGGACGGATCAGCCCGGTGCGGTCGAGATCGGCGGCCGCGATCAGGACGCGCGGACCCAGCGAGAAGACGCCGACCGCGCGGTCGGGCTCCTTCACGATGACGCCGCTGATGGTCAGATCGGCATCGCCCACGCGCAAGGGGTCGCCGACGCGGAGGCCGAGGCGCGCGAGCAGCGACTCGTGGACCAGGGCGCGGCCGTCGCCGATCAGCGCGGGCAGCGGGCGGGCGGGATCGGTCACGAGCGCGCCGTAGAAGGGATACCCCGGCTCCACCGCCTTCAGCTCGACGAGCTGGGTGCGCGAAGGTCCGGACTGGGCCATCGCGACCAGCTCGCGGACGCGCGTGACCTGGGCGCCTCCGCCTCGCGACTCCGCGATGAGCGTGGTCGCGTCGACGGGCAGGGGCTGGGTGCTGCGGATCTCGACGTCGCCGCCCATGAGCGACTTGGCGGAGCGGGCGACGGTGCGCTCCAGGCTGTCGGCGAAGCTGCCCACGCCGACCAGCGCGCTGACCCCCAGGGTGATGCAGGCAAAGAAGTAGCCGAAGTGGCGCCAGGCCCCGCGCGTCTCACGCCACGCGAGCGTGAGGACGAAGCGGGTCACTCGTCGCTCACGATGCGCCCGTCGCGCAGGGTGACGACGCGGTCGGCGTGGGCGGCCAGCGCGGCGTCGTGGGTGACCAGCACCAGCGTGCGGCCGAGGCGGCGGTTCACGGCCACCAGCAGCTCGATGATCTGCTTGCCGGTGGCGGAGTCGAGGTTGCCGGTGGGCTCGTCGGCGAGGAGAAGCGCCGGCCGCCGCGCCATCGCGCGCGCCACCGCCACGCGCTGCTGCTCGCCGCCCGAGAGCTGCACCGGGTAGTGATGGGCCCGCTCGGTCAGCCCCACCTCGGCCAGGAGCGCCCGCGCGCGGGGGACCGCGTCCGGCTCGCCCGCCAGCTCGAGCGGGACCGCCACGTTCTCCTCGGCGGTCAGCGTCGGGATCAGGTGATACGACTGGAACACGTAGCCCACGTGGTCGAGCCGGAAGCGGGCGAGCGCGTCCTCGTCGAGCGCGGTGATCTCGATCCCCGCCACCTCGATCCGCCCGGCCGTCGGCTGATCGAGGCCGGCGATGAGGCCGAGGAGCGTGGACTTGCCGCTGCCCGAGGGCCCCGCGATGGCGAGGAACTGGCCCGCGGGCACCTCGAGCGACACGTCGGTGAGCACGTCCACGCCGCGACCACCGCTCACGAGACGCATGGAGAGCCCACGCACGCTGATCATCGTGAGGTCCATACTACACAAGCGGGCGGCCGGCCCGGTCGCGAGCCCGAAGAGCCGACGGCTCGCGCTCGCGGCCCATACTACACTGGCGGCATGCGCCGCTTGCTCGGCCTCCTCCTCCTGGTGGGGCAGCTCGCGGCGTGCACCACCTCGCCGGCCCCGGTCGCCGCACAGGACGGGCGCGTCATCGTCGCCTTCGGCGATAGCCTCACCGCCGGCCTCGGGGTGCCCGTGGACCAGACGTATCCGGCGCGGCTCGGCGAGCGCCTGCAGCGCGAGGGCTACGACTATCGCGTCGTCAACGCGGGCGTGTCCGGCGATACCACCGCGGGCGGCCTGCGGCGCGTGGACTGGGCGCTCCGGCTGAAGCCGGAGATCGTGATCGTGGAGCTGGGGGTCAACGATGCGCTCCGGGGCCAGAAGCTGACCGCGGTGCGCGCCAACCTGGAGGAGCTCGTGGGGCGCTTTCAGGCCGCGGGGGCGCGCGTGCTGATCGCGGGGATGCGGCTGCCCCCGAACTACGGCGACCGGTACGCGGAGGAGTTCCGCCGGCTCTATGCCGAGGTGGCCCGCGCGCGCAACGCCCCGCTGATGCCCTTCTTCCTCGACGGGGTGGGGGCGGTGGCGCGCCTCAACCAGCCGGACGGCATCCATCCGACGGCCGAGGGGTACGCCATCATCGTCGAGCGGTTGTGGCCCCACGTGGTTCCCCTGCTGCGGAGGTAGCGGTGCCGAAAGGGCGACTGCACGTCGGGGGCGCGCGGGGGCCATGTCTGGGCCGCCGCTCCTGATATTGCCAGAAACGCCTTTCCCGACTACCATATGGCCGTCGTCGGATTCCTTAACGCCGGGGGGCTCATGACCACACAGACCGGGGAATTCTCGCTCGAGGCCAAGTACACCCAGGAACGCGGGCGCATCTACCTGTCGGGCATCCAGGCGCTGGTCCGCCTGCCGCTCGACCAGCACCGCGCCGACCTCCGCCGCGGCCTCAACACGGCGACGTTCATCTCCGGCTACCGCGGCTCGCCCCTCGGCGGGCTCGACCAGACGCTCGAGCGCATGGCGGTGCTCATGAAGGCCCACGACGTGGTGTTCTCCTCGGGCCTCAACGAGGACCTGGGCGCCACCGCGGTGTTCGGCAGCCAGATGGCCGGCCTCTTCCCGAAGCCGAAGTACGACGGCGTGCTCGGCATGTGGTACGGCAAGGCCCCCGGCGTGGACCGCACCGGCGATCTCTTCAAGCACGCCAACTACGCGGGGGTGGGCCGGAACGGCGGCGTGCTCGCGCTGGCCGGCGATGACCCGCTGTCGAAGTCCTCGACGCTCCCCAGCCACTCGGAAGTCGCCCTCTACGACGCGTTCATGCCGACGATCTTCCCGGGCAACGTGCAGGAGATCCTGGACCTGGGCCTGCACGGCTTCATGCTCTCGCGGACCTCCGGCCTCTGGGTGGGCGCGAAGATCGTCACCAACGTGGCCGACGAGGCGGGCACCGCCGAAGTGGATCTGGAGCGGGTCAACCCGATCATCCCGGTGGTCGAGCTGGACGGCAAGCCGTTCCAGCACCAGATCAACGTGAACCTGATCCCGCCGTACGGCCTCGACATGGAGCGGACGATCCACGGGGCCCGGCTCGAGCTGGCCCGGCGCTACGCCTACGAGAACAAGCTCAACCGGATCACGGTGCCCACCCCGAACGCGTGGCTCGGCATCCTGACGAGCGGAAAGACCTACTACGACGTGCGCCAGGCCCTCGCGGAGCTGGGGCTCGACGACGAGGCGCTGCGGCGCTACGGCATCCGCCTCCTGAAGATGGGCATGCTCTTCCCGATGGAGCCCCGCATCATCCGCGAGTTCGCGCGCGGGCTGCACGAGATCCTGGTCGTCGAGGAGAAGCGGTCCTTCCTCGAGATGTTCTGCAAGGACATCCTCTACGGCATGGCGGACCGGCCGCAGGTGACCGGCAAGGTCGACGAGGAGGAGCGGCCCCTGCTGCCGCCGATCGCCGAGTTCGACTCCGACATCATCGCCCGCGCCATCGCCCGTCGGCTCGCCCGCCGGCTCAAGATCGAGTCGGTGGAGGCGCGCATCCAGCACCTCGACGAGCTGAAGCGCCGGCCGAAGCCGTTCACCCTCGCACGCACCGCCTTCTTCTGCTCGGGCTGCCCGCACAACCGCTCCACCGTGGTGCCGGAGGGCAGCGTGGCCGCGGCGGGCATCGGCTGCCACGGCATGGCGATGGGCATGGATCGCGGCATCATCGGCGTCACCCACATGGGGGCCGAGGGCGCGCAGTGGGTCGGGATCGCCCCGTTCACGGACACGCCGCACCTCTTCCAGAACATCGGCGACGGCACCTTCTTCCACTCGGGCGGCCTCGCCCTGAACTACGCGGTGGCCTCCGGCGTGAACATCACCTACAAGATCCTCTACAACGGGGCGGTGGCCATGACGGGGGGCCAGCACGCGGCGGGCGCCCTGCCCATCCCGGCGCTGAGCCGGCGGCTCGAGGCCGAGGGCGTCAAGAAGATCATCATCACGAGCGACGACGTCGCCAAGTATTCGGGCACGTCCATCGCGGCCAACGCGGAGGTCTGGCACCGCGACCGGCTGCTCGAGGCCCAGGCGGTGCTGGCCGCGACGCGCGGGGTCACCGTGCTGATCCACGACCAGTACTGCGCGGCGGAGAAGCGGCGCCTGCGCAAGCGCGGCAAGATGGCGGACCCGCAGACGCGCGTGTTCATCAACGAGCGGGTGTGCGAGGGCTGCGGGGACTGCGGCAAGAAGTCGAACTGCCTCTCCGTGCAGCCGATCGACACCGAGTTCGGGCGGAAGACGGCCATCCACCAGTCCTCCTGCAACAAGGACTACTCCTGCCTGCTCGGCGACTGCCCGTCGTTCCTCACCGTGGAGCCGCTCGGGCCGGCGCCCAAGAAGGAGCGGCGGCTCACGCCGCTCGAGTCCGAGCTGCCCGAGCCGGCCCTCAAGGTGCCGAGCGAGGGCTTCGCGCTGCACATGATGGGCATCGGGGGCACCGGCGTGGTGACCATGAACCAGGTCCTGGGCACCGCCGCGCTCCTCGACGGCAAGCAGGTGCGCGGGCTCGACCAGACCGGGCTCAGCCAGAAGGGCGGGCCGGTGGTGTCCGATCTCAAGATCGCCTCCGAGCCGATCGAGCGCGCCAACAAGATCTCGGCCGGCTCCGCCGACCTCTACCTGGGCTTCGACCTGCTGGTGGCCACCGACCCGAGCAACCTCGACAAGGCGGAATCCTCGCGGACCATCGCGGTGGTGTCGACCAGCCAGATCCCCACCGGGCAGATGGTGGTGGACACCGGCGTGCACTTCCCGGAGCTCGCCAGCATGCTGATGAGCATCGACCGGGTCACCCGGAAGGATCCCAACGTCTACCTCGACGCTCAGGCCATCGCGGAAGGGCTCTTCAACGACCACATGGCGGTCAATCCCATCATGCTCGGCGCGGCCTACCAGGCGGGGGCGCTGCCGATCTCGGCCGCGTCCATCGAGCGCGCCATCCGCATCAACGGGGTCTCCGTCGAGATGAACCTGCTCGCGTTCCGCTGGGGGCGCATGGCGGTGGTGGATCGCAAGCAGGTGGAGGCGGCGGTCGCCCAGGCCACTTCCCGGTCCAGCGAGCAGGCCCCGGTGCTCAGCGCGGCGGCGCGCGCGCTGGTGGACACCGTGGAGGCCTCGGGCGAGCTGCGGCGGCTCCTCGAGATCCGCGTGCCCGAGCTGACCGCCTACCAGAGCGCCGCCTACGCGCGCGAGTACGTGGAGTTCGTCCGCCGGGTGGCCCAGGTGGAGGCGGAGCGAGCGCCGGGCCGCCAGGGGCTCGCGGAGGCGGTGGCGCGGCACCTCTACAAGCTCATGGCCTACAAGGACGAGTACGAGGTGGCCCGGCTGCATCTCGACGCCGCGGTGCAGGCGCAGCTCCAGGCGAAGTTCGGGCCGAAGATCCGCACCTACTGGCACCTGCACCCGCCGCTCCTGCGCGCCCTCGGGCTCAAGAAGAAGATCCGGCTGGGCGCCTGGTTCGCGCCCGCCTTCAAGCTCCTGCGGGCCATGAAGGGGCTCCGCGGCACGCGGCTCGACGTCTTCGGCTACGCGGAGATCCGGCGCGTGGAGCGGGCCCTCATCGGCGAGTACCGGCAGCTCCTCGAGACCGCGCTGGTGCGGCTCACCCCCGTCACGCACGAGGCGGCGGTGGCGCTGGCCGAGCTGCCGGACGAGATCCGGGGCTACGAGCACATCAAGATCGAGAACGTCGCGCGGTTCCGGGACAAGGCGAAGCTGCTCATGGCGCAGCTCAACTGAACGGGAGGGCACTCAACGGTGAGACCACTTCTGCTGCTTGGTGTGGCCGCAGTGCTGGCCGGGTGCGCGAGCATGCCGGCCGACAAGGGACCGCTCTCGGCGGCGGCGACACTCAAGGACAAGGACGGCAAGCAGGTCGGGGTGGCGACCCTCATCGAGACGGCGGAGGGCGTGCGGGTCGCCTTGACGGGCTACCGGCTGCCGCCGGGGGGCCACGGCCTCCACGTGCACGCGGTCGGGCTGTGTGAGCCCCCGGACTTCACCTCGGCGGGCCCGCACTTCAATCCGGGCAACAAGCAGCACGGCCGCATGAATCCGGCGGGCGCCCACGCCGGCGATCTGCCCAACCTGGTGGTGGCCGCGTCGGGCGAGGGGGGCATCGACGTGACCACCAAGGCCTTCACGCTCAGCGGGGGGCCCAACTCGCTGCTGGGGGAGAAGGGCGCCTCGATCGTGGTGCACGCCAATCCCGACGACGAGAAGACCGACCCCACCGGCAACAGCGGCGGCCGCATCGCGTGCGGCGTGATCACGAGGTAGCGGGACGCAGCGACGGAAGTCGCCGGAGGGCCACGGCCGACCGACCTGGCCCTCCGGCGTCACCCAGTAAGCACACCATTGAGTAAGCACAGTGGTTGACAGTCCTGGAGCGCCCATCTAGACTCGCCTCGCACGTTGAAGGCCTTCACGCGACGACTCTCTGATCGACGATGACTGCGGCGTCGCGCGCCGCGGGCGCGCTCTTCGCGCGACGTGGAGGGACCCGCTTCGTCATCTACCCGCAGTGGCGCCGCCGAGCGCGCGACTTCAAGCCCGAGATCATCACGCTCGACGTGGCTCCGGGGCGCGTGAAAGCGGGGCCGTCGGACGCCGGCACTCGCGTGATCGATGCCCGGCGAAAGCTCCCCTACACGCACGAGCAGGCCGGGCGGATCGTCGCGACCCCGCCGTACCCGCGCGGCCGGCCTCGCTACCCCATGGTGCGGCCGAATTCCCGGGGCCACTTCGACCACTTGAGGCCGGGCACCCGGCAGTTCTCCGCGGTGTCTGCGTTTGCCACCGTGCATTGCGTCCTCCAGATCTGGCGGCACTATTTCCGGCGGCCGCTCCTGCCCTGGTTCTTCGAGGCCAAACGGGCCTGGCTGGAGCTGATCCCGCGGGTGGAATCGGCCAACGCGTGGTCGGGGGAGGGATTCCTCGAGTTCGGCTACGCGAACTGGGACTCGCGCATTCGCTTCTGCGATCTGTTCGACGTGGTGGCCCACGAGACGGGCCATCTGATCCTCAAGAAGATGATCGGCAACCCCACCGACGGCGCCAAGACGCTCGCGTATCGGGCGCACGAGGAGGCGGGGGCGGATCTCATTGCGCTCGTGTCCGCCCTGCACTTCGACTCCGTCGTGGACCGCCTCCTGTGGCGGACGCGCGGCGCGCTCTTCTCGGTCAACGAGCTGTCGCGGCTCGCCGAGTATGGCCGCAAGCGGGAGGTCCGTGAGCTCTTCAACGAAGAGCGCCTCAGTTCTCCCCGCATCCGGCGGGCCGCCGAGACGTACCAATCTCACGCCTACTCGCTGCCATTCTCGGGGGCGGCCTACGACGTCCTCGTCGGTCTCTACCTCCGCAACCTGCGGGATGGTGGAGTCTTGGAGCGAGACGCGTCCCTCACCCGGCCCGGCGCTCCCCGGCATGCTCTCGCCATGGCCCAACGGGCTTTCCACCACCGATTCGCTACCCGGCGACGGTTCGAGGCGGCCCAAGCCCAGCTGAAGGACGCGCTGCTCGACGCCCGGGACGTCTTCGCCCGCACCATGGCCCACGCCTGGCGCAACACCTCGGTCGGCGGGTTTTCCTACGGGCGAGCCGTTACCAACATGCTCGAGGCGGATCGGGAGGTGAGCGGCGGACGGAACGCGCTGATGATTCGGGACCTGTTCGCCTGGCGCGGAATCACGCCGGCGCGGCCGAGCTAGCCGATGGGACGCCGACTGCTGGTCATGGGGGCGGGAACCGGGCTGGGGAACAACGTCATCCGAAGCCTCGAAGCCGGGGATCCGTCCTTCGTCATCGTCGGATGCCACACGGATCGCTTCGCGCTCACGAGCTCGTCTGCCCCTCGCAACTACGTGATCCCGAGCGGCCCCGTCGAGACGGTGCGACGGAGTCTTCGCCGCATCATCGCGCGCGAGGCCATCGACCTCCTGATCCCTACGTCGGATCGTGACGTCCAGCTGGCCGCCCGACTGAGCGCGAGCCTCCGCGGCCGGCTGTTTCTTCCTCGACCGAGGGTGATCGCGCTCTGCCAGGACAAGTACCGGGTGAGCGCGTACCTGCGGGCCCGGAAGGTGCCGGCCCCGAAGACGTACGCGGTCACCACGCTGCACGACGTGGCCCCGATCTTCCGGCGGCTCGGAGGTGGGCCGCTCGTGTGGTGTCGGATCCGGAAGGGAAGCGGATCGAAGGGGGCGTTGCCGGTGCGGAGCCCGGACCAGGCCCGGAGCTGGATCCGGTACTGGCACGACATGCGGGGAACCCCGGTGCGCTCGTTCACCCTGTGTGAATACCTGCCGGGTCGCGACTTCGGATGCCAGAGCCTGTGGCGAGACGGGCGGCTCGTGCTCGCGAAGACGTTCGAGCGCCTGACCTACTTTGCGGGCGAGAACCAGCCGAGCGGCGTCTCCTCGGTGGCCGCGCTGGCCCGCTCGGTGGTCGAGCCGCGGGTGGTCGAGGTGTGTGTCGCCGCGATCCGCGCCCTCGACCCGCGCACCTCGGGCCTCTACTGCGTCGACCTGAAGGAGGACACGGGCGGCACGCCCTGCATCACGGACATGAACGTCGGGCGCTTCAGCCTGAGCACCCACCTGTACGACCTGATCGGCAAGCACAACATGGCGGCGACGTACGTCCAGCTCGCGCTCGGCGACCCGGTTGAGGTCGCCGATGAGTACGACGCGGCGGACGGGTTCTACATGGTCCGGGATCTCGACACGCTCCCCCGGATCGTTCACGCCGACGAGCTGTTCGGGCTGCCGGAGGCGTGAGAGCAGGGGCGGGAAGTGCACGGGTCATCAACCGAGGAGGAGGTTCAGCGATGCCGTTCAATGAGCTGTCGAAAGGCCGGAAGCGGAACGTGACCCTTGAGATCAAGGGTCCCCGAACCAAGGCAGAGCAGAAGCGGTTGAAGGCCGGGCTGAAGAAGCTCCTGTCCAAGCACCGCGGGGCGAAGATCAAGGCGAAGTAGCAGGTCGGCCGGGCCCCCGGGGGGGGATGCCCCCCGGGGGGCTCTGGGAGAAACGAATGAAATCGAAGCGACGCGCCGCCGACACCCTCGCGTTCGCGATCAGCGGCGACCTGGATGCGCGCGAGCTGGAGCTGCTGCGCCTTCAGATCGAACGGCTCGCCCGCGAGCTCGGCGCGGAGGTCGCGGTCTGGCGGGTGGACGATCCCACGACGTGAGCGCGGGCGGCTAGCCCGCCGGCCACTCCCCCTCCGCCTGGCGGCGCCAGTAGCTCATCCCAAGCTGCGCGAATCGCCGGCTCGCGTCCGCGAGCTCCACCGCCGCACGGTCCCGGTCGCCGCTTCGAGCGAATAGCCGTCCAAGACTCAGCCGGCATCGCGCGATCAGCGGGCGCATCATCAGCTCATCTCCCAGGGTGGCGGCGCGCTCGAGATACTGCTGGGCCCGGCCCAGAATCAGGGGATCGGCTTGGCCGGCCAGCTCGCCGAGCAGCCGCAGGGCCCACGCTTGATGGCCGCGCTCGTCGTAGCGGCACGCGATCTCGTACGCCCGCTCCGCGTGTCCGAGGGCGGTGGCGTCGTCGCCGTTCGAGGCGTAGGCTTCCGCCAACCAGGTGAGCACGAGGGCGTGGCCCGCGACGAGCCCCATGCGCTCGCCCTGCTCCACCGCCTGACCGAGCAGCTGGATGGCCTCTCCGCCTCGTCCCGCCAGCGCGTAGCCGACCCCGAGCGCGGAGGCGATCCGCGGAAACCAGAGCGGAATGTTCCACCCCCGGCTCAGCTCGAGCGCCTGCTCGAGGATCGGAGTCGCTCGGTCCAGCTCGCCCATCCGAACGTAGAGCTGGCCGAGTCCGGAGTAGGCCACCGTGAGGCTCAGGGGCTGGTCCACGGTCCGGGCGATGTCGATGGCTTCCTCGCCGCGCGTGATGCCTTCGGCGAACTGGCCGAGCTCCGCGAGCGCCCCGACGAGACATATGCGCGAGTGGATCGAGGGTGGCTGCGGCAGCCCGAATCGCTCGAACCGACGGTCGCCCGCCAGCGATTCCACGTTCTTCCGAAACGCGGCCACCGCCTCGTGATACTCGCCGCGCGCCTGATAGACCTGCCCCAGATAGGCGTGGGTGGAGACCCCCAGGCTGAAATCGGCGAGGCCCTGCGTGATCGTCAGCGCCTGCCGTCCATAGACGAGAGCCCGCGCGTGGTCGCCCAGGAGGTAGAGCTGCCCCGTCATACGGACCGCGATCTGGCCGAGGCGCGGTTGATCATCGCTCTCCGCGGCGATCGACTCCGCCTCCTGCAGGAAGGTCAGACCCCGCTGGATCTCCCCGAGCGGGAGGAGGGCCGTCCGCAGATCGAAGCGGAGATCGACCGCCTGCTTCTGGACCTCCGGGCTCGTGGGTAGGTGCTCGATCGCCGCGAGCGCCTGCTCCAGATACGCGACGGCCTCCCGGTTCGCGGACCGCAGGAAGGCCTGAGTCCCGGCTTGGCGAAGATAGACGAGGGCCCTATCCCATGCCTGCCCGTGGAGGGCGTGGTGAGCCAGCCGGTCCCCGTGTTCGGGCAGGCGGTCCGCGTAGAGCCGCTCGATCGCGTCGAGGATCCGAGCATGGAGGAGGCGCCGCCGCTCCGGCTCCAGGCTCTCGTAGGCGACCTCGTGGGTGAGAGCGTGACGGAACCGGTGCTTGAGCTCGGTGACACCACCGACCTCGTACACGAACTCGGCCGTGCTCAGATGGCGAAGCGCGCCGTGTAGACTCTCGTCGGAGAGATCGGAGATGGCGGCCAGGATCGAGAACGGGACGTCCCTCCCGATGACGGCGGCCGACTGAAGGAGCTCGCGCTCGGTGTCCGGGAGGTGCCCGATGCGGCTCATCAGCACACCCTGCACCGTGTCCGGGATGCCAAAGGCCGCCGACGGCCGAGCCGGGCTCTGGATCGCGAGGGCCAGCTCCTCCAGGAAGAACGGGTTCCCTTCCGCCTTGCTCAGAATGGCGTCGGCCACCGGGCCCGGCAGTGAGTCGGGCGGCACGACCGAGTGCGCCACCTTGAGGCTGTCCTCGTCGGAGAGCGGAGGGAGGGACAGCCGCGTGGCGAACGACTTCTTCGCCCAGGGCGGCTCGTACCCGGGCCGGTGGGTGGCGACGAAGAGCACGCGGGCGCGGTCGAGCGTGTTGACCAGGGACGCGAGCAGCTCCTCGGACGCCTGATCGATCCAGTGAAGATCCTCGACCCCGACGAGCAAGGGACGACTCTGGCTCGTACCGACCGTGAGGCGGCGCAGGATGCCGGACACTTGGGCCTTGATGGTGTCCGGCGGCACTGCCTCGAGCGCCTCGGTTCCGTCCTTGTACCCGAGCAAATGGAGGAGATACGGAGTCTGCCCCGCGGCGTCGGCGCCGCTGACACCGAGCGCGTGCCGGATCTTCTCGGTCGAGGCCTCGACGGTATCCACGTCGGTGATGCCGCAGGTGGCGCGGATGAGATCGAGCACCGGCAGGTACGGGGTCGTGTTGCCGTAGGACAGACAGCGCCCCTCGACGTAGACCACGTCCCGTCCCGCCAGGCTCTCGCGAAACTCGAAGAGGAGCCGCGATTTCCCGATGCCCGCGTCACCGACGATGCTGACGAGCTGCCCCTGACCGCGGAGCGCGGCCTCGAGCCGGCTGTGGAGCACGGCCATCTCCTGCTGGCGGCCGACGAAGCTCGCCATGCGCCCGGCCGGGCCCAGCCCAAGGCCTTCGCGTCCGACGAGCCGGAACGCGGGCGAGGACCCGTCGGCCGCGATACCCACGCCGACGAGCTCGAATCGGCGCTCGAGCAGCCCGCCCGCGGCCGAGCTGACCAGGATGGCGCCGGGCTCGGCGGCCGAGATCAGGTCGTCGAGCACTACGGCGCTCTCTTGCTTCGCGTCCTGCTCGATCTGGAGAAGACTTCCGACCTGCGCCACCAGCGCCTGGGCGGCGTGGATGGCGATCCGGGGCGCGAGGGTCGTGGGTGACGTGCTGCGGATGCGCTCGACCGCCCGTTGAATCGCCATCGCCGCATGGGCGGCGCGGCGGGGCGCATCCTCGATGGGCTCCACCCCGAACGAGGCTTCCAGGCCGCGCTGATTGAGCGCTTCGATCCGCCCGCCGAAGCTCAGAACCTTGTCGATCAGGGTCTCGAGCGCGCGGCCCGTGTCCGACAGCACCTCGACCGGGTCCGGACCCGTGAGCCGCACTCGAATGAAGGCGATCCCGCGCTGCTCCCAGCGGACGGTGGACGGGGCCGGTGGCATGGCCGTCGCCGGGGCCGGATCGGGAGCGGGAGGCGCCGGGGTGGGGCGGTCGGAGCTCGTCGAGCGCGCTTGCCGTTTCACGGGCGCGACGGGCCCGGGCCCTTCCCGCAGCCCCAGCTTCTCGATCCGGGCCCGCAGCGTATTGCGCGAGATGCTCAGGATGGCGGCGGTGCGTGAGATGTTCCAGCCCGTCTGCTCGAGCGTGGCCCGCAGGTGCTCGCGCATGGCGTCGACGAGCGACACGGGCCGCGCCGGCGGGCTCCCGCCCGGCCCCGCGGCCCCGCGCCCGGCCGCGGGGGCCGCCCCGCCCAGCTCCAGGTGCTCGCCCGTGATGACGGATTCCTCGGCGAAGACGGCGGCCCGCTCGATCACGTTCGACAGCTCGCGGATATTCCCCGGCCACGGATGGGCCACGAGCCGCGCGCGCGCGTCCGGGGTGAGGGTCTTCGTGGGCAGCGCGTAGTCGGCGCAGACCCGCGCCAGGAAGTGCTCGGCGAGCAATAGCACGTCGCCGTCGCGCTCGCGAAGCGGCGGCATGCGCAGGGTCAGTACCGCGAGCCGGTGGTAGAGGTCTTCCCGGAAGCGCCGCTCCCGGACGCTGGTCAGGAGATCGGCGTTCGTGGCGCTGACGATCCACGCGTCGGCCGCCTCCGCGCGCGTGCCCCCCAGGCGCCGGACGGCCCGTTCCTCGATCACGGTCAGCAGCTTGGCCTGAAGAGGCTCCGGCAGTGAGCCCACCTCGTCCAGGAAGAGCATGCCCTGGTGCGCTGTTTGGAAGAGCCCGGCCTTCGCCTTGCGGGCGTCCGTGAACGCCCCGCGCTCGTAGCCGAAGAGCTCGGACTCGATCAGCGTCTCGGGAATCGCGGCGCAGTTGACGTCGACGAACGCCCCTTTGGCGCGAGGGCCCAAGCGGTGGATGAGACGGGCGACGACCCCCTTGCCCGTCCCGGTCTCGCCTTGCAGGAGCACCGCGGGGAGCCGGCGGCCTGGCTGTTGGCGCCCGAGCAATCTCCGGACGGTCTCCCGCACGGCCTCGATCGGTGCGCTCTCCCCCCGTAGCTCGTCCCAGGGATCCACCGCCGCAAAGATTACCCAGAAGCTCTGACTGGTCAAGTCGGTGGTCAGATTCTTACCAGCCGGATCAGCCCGAATAAGGGCACTGAATCTCAAGTAGCTGATTTAGATGATATTCAGTATGGCACCTGACTTGCGCACAGTAGGGGCATGTCTAGGCCGGAAATCCGATCGACTTCGGAACATGCACAGCCGCCCGCCGCCGTGCTCAAACCTCGCGAGGTGCTCATCCAGGTGGTCGTGGCGCTCGCGATGTTCGCCATCGGCGTTCTGCTGACCGGTTGCGAGGTCATCCAGCTCGGTGCAGCGCAGTGAACCCGCGGCCCTCCGCCATCGCTTGGGAAGGAGACATGCCATGCCCGTGACCAGCGCTCAGGTCGTCACGCCGCCTCCCCGACTGCGCGCCTCCGCGCGCGCGATGCGCGGGGCGAAGACCCCGGCCCGGATTCCGTTTCGAGCCACCGGGCTTTTCAGCGGTGCGGGAAATCGGTCCGCGCTGGCCGAGCTCCGGGCCGACCCGCGCCAGGCCGTCCAGCAGGACTCGATCTGCTGTCTCGTCTGCGGCGCCGTCTTCCGGCAGCTCACCAACACTCACCTGCGCGGCCACCGGATGACCGCGCGCGAGTACAAGCGGCGGTTCGGCTACAACCGCGGACGGCCCCTGATGTGCCGGGCGCTGCGGCACCTGTACGCCGACCGCGCGGTGAAGAACGGGCTGGCGTCGCGCATCCGCCAGCGCCCGATCCTGGTCCAGCCCGAGCTCAGACGGCGGGGCGGGGCGCGGCAGATCGCGCTCGAAGAGCTGCTCACGCGCCGCGAGGTTCGCCGGCGGCTCCTCTGACCGTCAGCCGCTCTCGGTCGCGGGTCCCGCGGGAGCGAGGCCATAGTCGCGCCCATGTGGACGCGAGCGCGGGCGCAGCTCGTGGCGGTGGCCCGCGGCGCGGCCATCGCGGACCGCTACGTCCGCGGCGGCCTCCTCCTGAACGTCGCCGCTCCGCGGCGACGTTCTCCTCGGCGTCGTGCGGGCGGAAGCTGAGCCCGTCGTCCTCGAGCTGCCGCTCCCCGACCTGATCTTCACCATGCTGTTCTTGGCGGCCGATTTCCTGCCCGCGCGGCCCGCCTCACCGCGCTGGGCGGGTGGGACGTGAAGCGGCGCCGCGCGTGGTCTCCCCGAGCCACTCGAGATGGCCGCGCCGCGCGACCGGGCAGGGCGGCAGTTGTCGGACCAGAGCCGTTGACGTATATTCTTCACTACTTTCCGACGACAGATGCAATCCTGACCGGCCGCCGCGCCGGCGCTCAAGGGAGGAACACAATGGCGCGTTCCCGCGCGATGCTGGTCCTGGTGCTGGTCCTGGTTCTGGCCGCCGTCATCGGGCTGGGCGCCTCGTTCTCCGCCGCGCAGGCCCCGAAGTCCGGCGGCCACCTGAACCTCATGCTTCGGGAGGATTTGTCGCAGGGCTTCGCGGTCCACGAGTCGTCGACCATCTCCACGTCGTTCCCGGCGATGCCGTGCTTCAACAACCTCGTGGTCTTCGACCAGCTCAAGCGGGCCGAGACCACCGAGAACCTCGTCGGCGAGCTGGCGGAGAAGTGGTCCTGGCAGGACAACTACCGCAACCTGGTCTTCTTCCTCCGGAAGAACGTCAAGTGGCACGACGGACAGCCGTTCACGTCGAAGGACGTGAAGTTCACCTTCGACATGCTGCGCGAGGCGCCGGACGCGCCGGCGAAGCTTCGGATCAACCCGCGGAAGGACTGGTACGCCAACCTGGAGGCGGTCGAGGCGGCGGATCCCCACACCGTCGTCTTCCGTCTCAAGCGGCCGCAGCCGGGCCTGCTCAGCATGCTGGCCTCGGGCTACACGCCGATCTACGCGGCCCACGTCAACCCCGCCGCCTACCGCACCGGCTGCGTGGGCACGGGGCCGTTCAAGGTGAAGGAGTGGCGGAAGGGCGAGTTCGTGGACTACGTGAAGAATCCGGACTACTTCATGAAGGGCCGGCCCTACCTCGACAGCCTCCGCTACGTCGTCATCAAGGAGCGCGGCACGCGCGGCGCGGCGATCCAGGCCGGGCAGCTCGACGTCTCGTTCCCCGGTGAGACCACCAAGACCGCGGCCGAGCAGCTCAAGAAGGCGGTCCCGCAGCTCGTGATCACGCCGGTGGCGCAGGCGGTGAGCGACAACATCATCATGAACGTGAAGAAGCCTCCCTTCGACAACCTCAAGGTGCGCCTGGCCGTGAGCTACGCCATCGACCGCCGGGCGCTCATCCAGGCGGTGCACCAGGGTGGGGCGGTGCCCGGCGCCTCCATGCAGCCCAAGCCGTACGGCGTGTGGGGGCTCCTGGACAAGGACCTGGCGGTGCTGCCGGGGTACGGGAAGCCGGAGGACATGAAGGCGCGCGCCCGGAAGCTGCTGGCCGAGGCGGGGATCACCCCGCAGCATCCGCTGCGGGTGGAGATGGCCACCCGGGCCATCGCCATCTACGTGGACATGGCCTCCTTCGTCATCAACGAGCTGAAGCAGGTCGGCATCGAGGCCACCCTCAAGCAGGTAGAGACAGCGCAGTGGCATGCGATGGCCACGCGCGGCGACTACCAGATCGGGGCCAACCTCACCGGCCTCGGCGTCGACGACCCGGACGCCAACTACTACGAGAACTACGCCTGCGGCTCGCCCCGGAACTACAGCCAGTACTGCAGCGAGCTGGTGGGGAAGATGATCGATCAGCAGTCACAGGAGCTCAACCCGCAGAAGCGACTGCAGATGCTCACCGCCCTGCAGCGGCAGGTCGAGGAGGACGCGGCGCGGCCGATCCTCGACTGGAAGCTCGACTACTTCACGGTGTGGCCGCACGTGAAGAACCTGGTGCCGCACGACAACATCTACAACTTCGGCCGCATGGCCGACGTGTGGCGGGACAAGTAAGCTGAAGACGTACATCGCGCAGCGGCTGGGCATCGGTCTCCTGACCCTGCTCGGCATGTCGCTCGTCATCTTCGTGATGCTCCGCCTGGCCCCGGGCGACATCGTGGACATCCTGTTCTCCACCGGCGGCTACGTGAATCCCGCCGAGCGCGCGGCCATCGAGCGCGAGCTGGGGCTGGACCGGCCGGTCTGGGTGCAGTACGTGGAGTGGCTGCGCCAGATCGTGACCGGCGACCTCGGGAAGTCCTATCGCTACGACCTCCCCGCGTGGGAGATCATCCGCCCGCTCATCCCGGTGACGCTCGAGCTGGCGGTCCTGTCGCTGATCGTCTCGGTGGCGCTCGGGGTGCCGCTCGGCGTGATCAGCGCGGTGCGCCAGGACACCGGGCTCGACTACGCGCTGCGCGTGTTCAGCCTGGCCGGGCTCAGCATGCCCTCGTTCTGGCTGGGGATGGTCATCATCCTGAGCCTGGTGGCGTGGTTCGGCTGGATCCCGCCCGTGACGTACGTGCCCCCGAGCCAGAACCTGCTCCTGCACGCGGTGCAGTTCGCGCTGCCCTCCCTCGCGGTGGGCTACCGCTCCTCGGCGCTCATCATGCGCATCACCCGCTCCTCGCTCCTCGAGGTGATGCGCGAGGACTACATCCGCACCGCGCGCGCCAAGGGCCAGTCCGGCCGCGTCGTCATCTGGCGCCACGCGCTGAAGAACGCGATCCTGCCCGTCGTCACCGTGATCGGCATCGAGTTCGCGTTCCTGATCGGCGGGCTCGTGGTGACCGAGACCGTCTTCAACCTGCCCGGGCTGGCCCGCTTCCTCGTCGACGCGATCCTGTGGCGGGACTACCCGATCGTGCAGAACCTGGTCATGTTCATCGCCATCGTGGTGATCCTCTCGAATCTGTTCGTGGACATGCTGTACGGCTTCCTCGACCCGCGCGTCCGCTATGGCAACTAGGCCGCTGGGCGTCGAGGTGCCGGGCGTGGCGATGGGCCTGCGCCGGCCGAGCGCGTGGAGCGTGCTCGCGCGGTTCTGCCGGAAGAAGCCCCTCGGGGCGATCGGCGGCTTCTTCATGGTCGTCATCGTGCTCACCGCGCTGTTCGCCAACCAGCTCCAGACCCACGATCCCATCGCCACCGACGCCGGGCAGAGCCTGGCCCGTCCGGGGGCCGATCACTGGCTCGGCTCCGATCACCTGGGCCGCGACATCTACTCGCGCATCGTCCACGGCGCGCGGG
>JBGOVO010000433.1:0-3089 GCA_041478145.1 Methylomirabilia bacterium | reverse complement strand
GACGCGGACACGCTGCGGGGCGGGGCCCCCGCCATCGCGCCGGGCTGGACGCTCGATCTGATGGCCAAGCACTCGATGGACTTCTGGCTCACGTCGGAGGACCTCCCGGATCCGGAGAACCGGGTGAGCCTCGACCGCGAGGGCAATATCGTGCTGGCCTACCGGCCCAACAACGAGACCCCGCATCAGCGGCTGACCGCCAAGCTCGAGCACCTGATGAAGCAGCAGACCAAGTGCCACGCGCACGGCCACGAGTGCCACGAGGGGCTGTTCTCGCGGAACCTCTTCCTCGGGCAGCGCGTCCCGCTGGCGGGCGTCGCGCACCAGAACGGCACCATCCGGTTCGGTGGTGATCCCCGGTCCTCGGCGCTCGACGTCCACTGCCGCGCCCACGAGGTCGACAACCTCTACGTGGTGGACGGCAGCTTCTTCCCCTCGAGCGCCGCGGTGAACCCGGCGCTCACCATCATGGCCAATGCCCTCCGGGTCGCGGATCACCTGAAGACGCGACTCGGGGTCAGAATGTAGGAATGTAAGACCTGACCCCATGATCGAGTTCGGGCGGGAGACCACCGGGCGGCTGGCGGCGGCGGAGTCACGCGAATGGCTCTGCGCCAACGGGCTCGGCGGCTTCGCCTCCGGCACCGTGGCCGGCCTGCGCACGCGCCGCTACCACGGGCTCCTGGTCGCGGCGCTGAAGCCGCCGGTCGGGCGGACCGTGCTGGTGAGCGGGCTCGAGGAGCGCGTCGAGTACGATGGGCGCCCCTACGCGCTCGCCGCCAATCGCTGGGCCGACGGGACGATCGCTCCCGACGGCCACCGGCTGATCGAGCGCTTCCATCTCGACGGCACCACCCCGGTCTGGCACTACGCCTGCGCCGATGCGTTGATCGAGAAGCGCGTGTGGATGGAGCCGGGCGCCAATACGACCTACGTCCGCTATCGCCTGCTCCGCGCCGGGGGGCCGGTACGCCTCGCCCTGACCGCGCTCGTCAACTACCGCGACTTTCATTCGACCACGCGCGGGCCGGGCTGGGAGATGCGGGTGGAGCCGGTGGCGCATGGGGTCCGCGTCACCGCCTTCGACGGCGCGCGCCCGGTGCTGCTCCAAGTCCCCGGCGCCGCCGTGGAGCCCGCGCACGAGTGGTATCTGGGCTCCCGGCTGGCCGCCGAGGAAGCGCGGGGGCTCGACGCCCTCGACGACAACCTGTGCGCGGGCACGTTCAGCGCCACCCTCGAGCCCGGTCGGGCGCTCACCTGCGTGCTGTCGGCGGAGCCGGCCCCCGCCCTCGACGGCGAGCAGGCCTGGTCGCGCCGGCGGGCGCACGAGGCGGAGGCGCAGCTCGCCTGGCGCAAGGCCCAGCCCGCCGCCGGGGAGGCGCCCGCCTGGATCGACCAGCTCGTGCTGGCCGCCGACCAGTTCCTCGTGAGCCGCCCGCTCGCCGGCGATCCGGGCGGGCTCTCGGTCATCGCCGGCGATCACTGGTTCGGGGACTGGGGGCGCGACACCATGATCGCGCTGCCCGGCCTGACCCTCGCCACCGGGCGGCCGGAGGCGGCGCGGCGCATCCTCACGACCTTCGCGCGCTTCGTGGACGGCGGCATGCTGCCCAACATCTTCCCGGACGCCGGACAGGAGCCCGAGTACAACACGGTGGACGCCGCGCTCTGGTACGTGGAGGCGGTGCGCGCCTATCACGCGGCGACCGGCGACGACGCGACGCTGCGCGCGCTCGTCCCCGCGCTCGAGCAGATCGTCGGCGGGTACACGGGGGGCACGCGCTACGGCATCCGCGTGGATGGCGACGGGCTCGTCACCGCCGGCGAGCCTGGTGTGCAGCTCACCTGGATGGACGCCAAGGTCGGCGACTGGGTGGTCACCCCGCGCACCGGCAAGCCCGTCGAGATCAATGCGCTCTGGTACAACGCGCTCAGCGCCATGGCCGGTTTTGCGCGGCGGCTCGGCCGCTCGCCCGCGGCCTGGGAGGCGATGGCCGAGCGGGCGGCGGCGAGCTTCGCCCGCTTCTGGAATGCGGAGGCCGGCCATTGCTACGACGTCATCGATGGGCCCGCAGGGCACGAGGCGGCGCTTCGGCCGAATCAGATCCTGGCGGTGTCGCTGCCCGCGAGCCCGCTGTCGCCCGATCGGCAGCGGCGGGTGGTGGACGCCTGCTCGCGTCACCTGCTGACCTCGTACGGGCTCCGCAGCCTGGCCCCGGGCGAGCCGGGCTATCAACCGCGGTACGCGGGCGGCCCTCGGGAGCGCGACGGCGCGTATCACCAGGGGACCGCGTGGGCCTGGCTGCTCGGGCCGTTCGCGCTCGCGCACCACCGCGTATACGGCGACCGGGCGGCCGCACGCGCCTTCCTCGCGCCGATGGCGCAGCATCTGGCGGATCACGGGCTCGGCAGCATCGCGGAGGTCTTCGAGGCGGAGCCGCCCTTCCGCCCGGACGGCTGCATCGCACAGGCCTGGAGCGTGGCGGAGACGCTGCGCGCCTGGTGCGAGCTGGCGCCGCGCGCCTGAGCCCACGATGCGCGCCGCGCTCGCCGGTCGAGTGACGCCCGCGTCTGGGGCCCCCGCCGCGATGTCGGCGACCCGCGCGGGCGGGCGGGTGCTGGCGCGGCCGTCCACGTCGCTGGCGCCGCGCATCCTGATCCCGGGCGGCGGGTTCGCGGGCGTCACCGCCGCGCTCGAGCTCGCGAAGCGGTGCGCGGGGCTCTTGCCCGTGCACATCACGCTGGTGAGCAACCAGAACTTCTTCCTCTTCACCCCGATGCTGGCGGAGGCCGCCACCGGAGCGGTGGAGACGCGTCACATCCTCTACCCCATCCGGCCCCTCTGCGGGCGCCGGGGGGCGTCATCGCGGGGCGGTTCCAGAGCCGGTAGCGCCGCCACGACCCGATCGGCAGGGCCCGCCCTCGCGTGGCATGATGGCGCCATGGCAAGCGCGGAGCGGGCGGTGGGCTTGGCCATCATGGCCAAGGCGCCGCGGGTGGGGGCGGTGAAGACTCGGCTCTGTCCGCCGCTGCGAGCTGCCGAGGCCGCCGAGCTGGCCCGGTGCTTTCTGCTGGACGCGGTCGAGAGG
>JBGOVO010000193.1:0-7336 GCA_041478145.1 Methylomirabilia bacterium | reverse complement strand
CGTTCGTCGTGGCCGTCTTCGGCCGGCGACCGCCCACGTCGTTGTAGAGCTCCGCCGACTTGTAGAGAGCCAGGACGCGACGGGGCAGCTCTCCCGGGCTGCCCGAGACCGGCGCCGGGGCCGCCCCGAGCGGGCCGCCGCGCAGCGCGAGACTTCCGGCCGCGATCGCCGATCCCTGGAGCAGCCGGCGCCGGGAGATCCGGCTGGTCACGGCGACAGCGTGTCGATGGAGACCTGGTCGAGCCCGATGGTGGACACGTACGGCACGAAGCCCCGCGCACGCGCGAGCCGGATCAGCTCGGCCACGCGGCCCGCCTCCCCGCCCCCGGTCGGCGCGTACTCGAGGGTGAAGACGGTCATCCCCAGCGCGGCCACCCGCTCGAGCCGGGCCGCGCGCGACTCCGCGTCCCCGGCCGAGCGGACGCGATACGCCCGAGCCTTGAAATCGTAGTCGGTCCAGATCGACTCCGTGGCCACCGCATCGACCACGCGGGGCAGGCGCTCGGCCAGCGGCAGGCCGCCGTTGAGGAGCAGCACCGCCCGCGGGTTCCGACGCTTCAGCTCCACCAGGATGCGCTCGAGCGCGGCCGCGGCGCCGCGGTAGCGTGACGGCTCGACTCGCTCCAGATCCAGCGCGGTATCCGCGGTATCAAGGAACAAACCGTTCACGGCGCTGGTCAGGGCGCCCGGCACTACGCGGTCCAGGAGCCAGCGCTCGTAGGCGCCGGCGCGGACGTCGAGCCGCCGCGCGTCGGGCCAGTTGCGGTTCGGCGCCAGCACCCACGGCTCGGCGGCGATGGCGGAGAACTCCGGGTGGCTCGTGTTCACCTCGGCCAGGCTCACGTACATGAGCACGAGGGAGCCGTGCCGCTTGACCTCCTGAAGCGGGGGATGGCCGTGAGGGTCGAGTACGACCACGTCGAAGCGCGCCAGGACGGCGGCGGCCTCCGGGGCCGACCCGTAGTACACGACCCAGCTCCGCACCCCCGCGAAGGGACGAATCCGGGACGGGGCCGACTCGCCGTCCGCGGACGCCGACGCTCCGCCCAGCCCCAGGACCAGGGCGGCCGCGAGCCAGCGCCGGGTCACGCCCACGCGCCGAGGGCCTCCGCGCGGGTGCCGTGGATCGTGAGGGCCTTGATGAGGCGGGTCATCTCGAAGATGGCGCGCACGTCGTCCTGCAGCGCGCACAGGCGCAGGTCACCGCCGGCGCCGCGCGCATGCTTCATGGCGGCCACCAGGGCCCCCATGCCCGAGCTGTCGATGTAGGCGACGAGCCCCAGGTCGACGAGCAACCTGCGGCGGCCTCCGTCCACCAGGTCCGTCAGGGTCCGCTTCATCTGGTCCGCCGCCGCCATGTCCAGGTCGCCGCCCGGGGCGACCACGGTGATCTCCGCTGATCGCGTCACTTCGATATCCATGATCTCTCCTCACGGGGCGGGTCGCGCGCCGCCCTCCGCCGATCCCGCCGACGGTCCATGGCCGGGCCGATACTTGACGAGGGTCCACCGCGTCCCCCGCTCGCGCCGCACGTCGACCGAGACGGAATCGGCGATGCGGTGCACCAGATAGATGCCCAGGCCGTGGTCCGGCACGGTCTCGAGATCGGGCTCGACGTACCGAGTCGGATCGAACGCCCGGCCGAAGTCCTCCACCTCGATCAGCAGCCGGTCGTCGTAGCCGCGCACCGACACGTTGATCGGCTGGCCGCCTCGTCCCTCGTAGGCGTGCTTGATGGAGTTGGCGCACAGCTCGCCCACCGCCAGCACGAGCGCCGACTGCGTCGGCCGATCCACCCCCAGGGTCTCCAGCTCGGCGCGCAGCCAGTGGCGCAGCCCCAGCAGATGCTCGGCCTCGCTCGACATGGAGAACCTGCCGGGCATCGACACGCCGGTCATTTCACCGTCACGTTCTCGGCTACAATTCGCGGCCGCATGATGAGCGGAGCCGGGGCGAGGTGCGATGCCAGACATCGCGAAATTCAGTATAGCAGCGGCGAGGCGCGGACCCGGCCGACCATGGATGGGCCAACCCGGGGATGGGCCAACCCGGGGATGGGCCAACCCGGGGATGGGCCAACCCGGGGATGGGCCAAACCGGGGATGGGCCAAACCGGCTGCGGCGGGCGGGAGCGTCGAGGTGGGAGCGGGTCTATCGAGAGCGGGAGAAGCCCAACTGGGCGCCAACGGGCTAGCCGTTGCGGTCGCGACGGTAGGGATCCCCGGTCACGGGCGAGGCGGGGTCGATCACCTCCACCGTCGTATCACCCTGATTGCTCACGTAGGTGGCCGGCTGCGCCGCGGCCGAGACGACGCCGATCAGGAGCAGGACAACGGCGGCGGCGACGCAGGTCGTGTGGCTTACGGACGCCCGAGGACGAAGACCGTCATGTCGTCCTGGATGCGGGAGCCACCTCGGCGGAGCACGTCGTCGCACAGCGCCTGCGCCAGCGCCTGTGGGCGAAGGCCACGCTCGCGCTCGAGCAGCGGCAGCAGGGCGGCGGCGCCGGGCCGCTGCCCTGCTGCCTCCTTTGCCTCGAGGATGCCGTCGGTGAGAAGGACGAGCGTGTCCCCGGACGCCAGCGTCAGCGGGGTCTGCTTGAAAAGGGAGTCCTCGAAAACCCCGAGCACCATGCCGCCAGCCGCCGCGAGCCCGGCCACCGCGGCGCCACCGCCCGCGCGGACCACCACCGGGTCCGGATGCCCGGCGCCGGACAGGATCACCCGACCGGGCTCGGCGGGATCGAGCACGGCCAGGATGAGGGTCACGAACATGGACGGCGGCATGTCCCGGCAGAGCGAGGTGTTGAGCCAGGTCAGCACTTCGTCGGGCTCCACCAGGCTTCGGGCGATCTCGCGCAGGAGCGTCCGGACCATCACCATCAGGAGCGCCGCCGGGATACCCTTGCCGGACACGTCACCGACCGCCACGCCGATGCGATGTCCCATCGGAACGATGTCGAAGAAGTCACCACCCACGATGGTGGACGAGCGCAGCACGGCCCCGGCCGCGAGCCCGGCCAGGCTCGCGGGCACGGGGGGAAGGAGCCGCTGCTGGATGTCGCGCGCCGCTTCCAGATCACGGCCGAACTGGGCCATCTGCTCCGTCGTGGACCAGTCGCCCAACACGCTCAAGAGCGGGCTGACGACGCGCGACTGGGCGGTGCGCTTGAGCAGGGCCTGCACGCGCGCCAGGATCTCCGCTGGCTCGAAGGGCTTGGCCACGTAGTCGTCCGCGCCCCGCTCGAAGCCCTTCATCTTGTCCGGCATCGCGGCCTGGGCCGTAAGCATGATGACGGGCACGTGCGCGGTGGGGCCGTGCTCGCGGATACGCCGCAGCGTCTCGAACCCGTCGGCGCGCGGCATCATCACGTCCAGCAGGATGAGATCGGGGGCCTGACGGTAGATGGCCTCGAGGGCTTCGAGCCCGTCCGAGGCGTTCGTTACCTCGTAGCCGGCTCGTCGCATCGCCACCGTCAGGATCGTGTTGATGTCCTCCTCGTCGTCCACGATCAGGATACGGGCGGCCGTCACGGGCCGACCCCGTTACGCGGGCGCAAGCGCGACCGGATGGCAGCGAGCAGGTCGGCCGAATTGAACGGCTTGGCCAAGCGGACGGTGGCGCCCGGCGGGCGCGGATCGTCGGGCTCGACCTCGATGGCGTTCAGCACCGCGACGGGGCGGCGCACTCCCCACAAAACTTCATGCCGGGGGGATTCTCGTGCTGGAACCGGGGATACTGCATGCTGGGGCCTCCCAACGATCGGGCCGGGACAGGTCGGACAGGTGCCGCGAGCTTAGTCTTCGGGACCCGGAGGGGTCAAGGACGGTCAGGAAGCCACCTGGTATCAAGGGCACGTCGAGCATGGCGCTCAAGCCTCTTCGTTTGTTTTCCCCCTCTTACGTCATCCTGGCTCTCCTTGCATGCCACCTGCGGATACGCTATAAAAGGTGGTCGCATCCGGCAAACCACACTCAGCTCCAAGGATCGGCAGGGGATCAGCATGGCTCGACGTTGTGATATCTGCGGCAAGGGTCCGGCCGTCGGTCACAAGATCAGTCACGCGCACAACGTGACCAAGCGGCGGTGGCTCGTCAACCTCGTCTCGATGCGGGGTCTGGTGAAGGGCAAGGTGGAGCGGCTCCGGGTCTGCACGCGCTGCCTCAAAGCCGGCAAGGTCGTCAAGGTCGTCTGAGGGTTCAGCCGCAAGAAGGGGGCGGGGGGTGTCGCCACCCCCCGCCGTACCCTGAAGAAAGAGTCCCGGTGGGAGGCCGCCACCCCCCACCGCACGACAACAGCCTTACTTCTTCTTCTTCTTGGCCGCCTTCTTCTTCTTCGCCATGAGGTCGTCACCTCCTTTCGTGAGGACTCGTGTCACACCCGGCTACTTCCGCTTACCCTTCTTGGTGGCCTTCTTCCTGCCACCCTTCTTGACGGCCTTTTTGCGCTTCGGCATATCGGGTCTCACCTCCCTCCGGTCGGAGACTCAGTAGCCCATCGCCTCGCGCCGAAGGTGGGCGGCCTGCTCCCGGCCTCGGCGCTCGTAGTGGTAGAGGTCCGCGTAGAGCTGGGGCAGGCAGACGACCGGCAACCCACCCTTGGCCATCGGGGCGTAGAAGACCCCCTGGTCGTACGGCGCGAGCAGGTGCACGTTGCCCTCGCCCTCACCCGGCCGTAGCCCGAGCGCCTTCGCGACCGGCTCGGGGTCGCCTTCGATGTAGCAGTGAATGGCCGGAAACCGCACGTTGGGGGCGACGAGAGCGGCTCCGGAGTGCAGGGTGAAGGCATAGCGCCGCCGCGCTTCGTGCGCCGCCCGCCCCAGCTCCGCCACCAGCCCCCGGGTGATCCGCTCCGGCGAGAAGTACGCCTGTACATCGCTCTGCCGGTACGAGTAGGCATCCACCCAGGCGTCGAGCAGCTCGCCCGGCCGCGTGAGCTGGATGCGCTGCTGCCCGTTCCGCTCCACCCACGACAGCTCCTCGAGGCGCTTCACCACGTTGTGGGCGTGCCCGAGGCTCACCTCGGCCGCCTTGGCCAGCTCCTCCAGCCGCCAAGCGTGCTGGGGATCTACCAGGACGACCCTGACGACCCGCGTGGCCCGCGGCGCGAACAGCGACTTCAGCGGCCGGGTGGACGGGCGCAGGTTGGGCTTGCCCTCCTTCTCGATGAGCACGTTCTCGAAGCTCAGGTAGCAATTGCCCGACAGATCGAGGTATCCGAGACCGCTCCGCTTGAGCAGGGCTGCGCTCTGGGGACTGATATACGGGGAGACCGCGACGGGGTAGGCTTCCGGCATCTCCCGGCGAATCTCCGACAGGCGGGTCACCGCCTCACGGATCTGGCGGGGTTGGCCGAGCGAAGTTACACCGATCGCGAGGGTGTGGGGTCTGTCGCCCATCTTGAATTTGACCAGTAGATCAACGGTTTGTCCGCCCACCTTCACGTCGGCAAGCTGCTCCCACCCGCTGGCTTTCGAAATGAGCTCGCGCACCCGCTGTGCTGCCAGCGTTCTGAGATCGTCTGCTTTCGCCATCCCTTCACTTTCACTTTCACTTGTTCTGTCATTTTCAGCATCTGCTGAAAACATATGAACAAATGAAAATCCTGTCAAGCAAAAAACTTACATGGGGTCAGGTCAGGCGTCGTGCTCGATGTCGTCCATGGTCTCGTCATCCAGACCGAAGTAGTGCCCCACTTCGTGGACGACGACATCGCGGACGAGATCCGCCATCTCTTCGGGGTCCGCGCAGTCTTCCTCGATCGGGCCCTGATAGATGTGGATGGTGTCGGGCAGGACATTGCCATAGGACGAGTCACGGCGGGTCAGGTCGACACCCCGGTAGAGCCCGTAGAGCGTGTCGGGCGGCTCGATGCCCATCTCGCTCAGGGTGCCGTCGTCGGCCCAGTCCTCGACCACGACCGCGATGTTGGCGAGCCTTTCCCGGAAGGCGCGGGGCAGCTTGCGGAGAGCGGCGTCGACGAGGGCTTCGAACTCCCGGCGGGTCATCTCACCGCGGGGGCCGCGGCTAGACGCCGCGGACCCGCTCGACGTTGACGATGTCCTTCACGTCGCGGATGGCCTGCATGATGTCCTGGAGCTGGCGCAGGTCATCGACTTCGACGACGAAGTGGTTGAGGCCCTTACGGTCCTCGGTGACGGTGATCTCGGCCTTGATGATGTTGCCCTGACGGGAGGAGATCGCGCTCGTGATCTCGGCGAGCAGGCCCGGGCGGTCGTGACCGATGTAGACCGCGATGCGGACGGGTCGCTTGGCCGGGTCCCCGGCCTCCCACTCGACGGCGACCAGACGCTCCTTGTCGAGCACGTTCTTGGCCACCGTGAGGCAATCGCGCCCGTGAACCGTGAGGCCGCGGCCGCGGGTGATGAAGCCCACGATGCCGTCGCCGGGCACGGGCGCACAGCACTTGGCGAAGCGCACGAGCAGATCGTCCACCCCGCTGATCCTGACCGCCGGGCCGTCGCCCTTGCGCGCCGGCCGGGCCGGCTTGGCCTCGGTCGCGGCCTCGGTGTCGCGGGTCGCCGCCGGGGCGAGCCGACCCAGCACCTGGTGGAGCGAGGTCTTGCCGTACCCGATCGAGGCCAGGAGATCGTCGGTCGAGGGGAAGCCCATCTCCGAGATCAGCTTCTTCATCTCGTCGGACGCGAGGAGGGTCGCCGGCGACAGCCGGTACTTCTTGGCCTCACGCTCGAACAGCTCCCGGCCGAGCGCGAGGGAGCGGGTCCGCTCTTCCACCTTCAGCCACTGGTTGATCTTGGCACGGGCGCGATTCGACTTGACGATCTTGAGCCAGTCACGGCTCGGGTGCTGGGTAGGCGACGTGACGATCTCGAGGATGTCGCCCTGGCGAAGGGTGTAGCGCAGGGGCACCAGCTTGCCGTTCACCTTCGCGCCGACGCAGTGGTGGCCGACGTCGGTGTGGACCGCGTAGGCGAAGTCCAGCGGGGTCGCCCCGTCGGGGAGGGCCTTCACGTCCCCGCGGGGCGTGAAGACGTAGACCTCGTCCGGGAAGAGGTCGAGCCGGACGCTGTCGAGGAACTCCTTCGGATCGCTCGTCTCTTTCTGGGACTCCAGGAGCTGGCGCAGCCAGGTGAAGGCGTCGTCGAACTTGTCGCGGTCGCTCCGCTTCTCCTTGTAGAGCCAGTGGGCCGCGATGCCCTCCTCGGCGATCCGGTGCATCTCGTAGGTCCGGATCTGGATCTCGACCGGATCGCCCTTGGGCCCGATGACCGTCGTGTGGAGCGACTGGTACATGTTGACCTTGGGCATCGCGATGAAGTCCTTGAACCGGCCGGGCACCGGCTTCCACAGGGAGT
>JBGOVO010000329.1:0-4613 GCA_041478145.1 Methylomirabilia bacterium | reverse complement strand
CTCAGGGCGCGCTAGCATGTGTCTCTCCCAGGAGTCTCAAAGGGGCTTCATCCTAGCATCGGCCCTCGGCGGGACCCCCATGTTTAGTGATTCGTCGTGCTGTTTTGCATTATCGCAGATATGTCCACGCCTTGCCGACGCGGCACTCAGGATGGAGTCGAAGATCAATCGCGCTCGTCGAGCGCCTGCTGCACCAGCTCGTGCACGCGGCGGAGGCCCGCGAGCAGCGACGGGCCCGGGCTCAGGATGTCGGCGCCGTCGATCTCGTGGATGCGCCCATGCCGCACCGCGCTGATCCGGTCCCAGCCGGGCCGGGCGCGAATCGTCTCGAGGTCGGCGGGCTTGCCGCACCAGGAGACCAGGATCATCTGCGGGTCGCGCCGGGCGACCTCCGCCGGGTCCACCACCCGCTCGCGCGCGCTCCGACGATCCCGGAGGTCGGCGAAAACGTCGTGCCCGCCCGCCAGCTCGATCAGCTCGGACACCCAGCGAATGCCCGCGATGAGCGGGTCGTGCCACTCCTCGAAGTACACGCGCGGCCGGTCGGGCCACACGCTCGAGAACTCGCGCACCTGATTGATCTCGTCACGCATGTCGAGCACCAGGGCGCGCGCCGCCGCCTCGGCGCCGAGGAGCCCGCCCACGGTCAGGATGGTGTGCATGACGTCGTCCACCGAGCGCTGGTTGGTGCAGAACACGGGGAGCCCGGCCCGGATCAGCTCGGCGACGACGTCGGCTTGCAGATCGGAGAAGGCCAGGATCAGGTCGGGCTCGAGCGCCAGGATCTTGTCGGTCCGGAAGGTCGTGAAGCCGCCGACCCGGGGCTTGTCCGCCGCCTCCGCCGGCCGGCGCGCGGTGCCGGGCACCCCGACCACCCGGTCGCCGGCTCCGAGCGCGTAGCAGAGCTCGACGTGCTCGGCGGTCAGGCAGACGATACGGCGCGGAAACTCCACCGGGGACTTGCCGTACATGAAGGTCTCCCCCTCACTCTAGGGGACCCCTCACCCGACCCTCTCCCCGGAGGGGAGAGGGGTATAGGGTAAGACTCACGTCGAACCGTCGTAGAGCTCGGTCTTGGAGATGCCGCGCTGGAAGGTGAGGTAGGCCTCCTTGGTCATGCGCGGGGTCCAGGCCTTGAGGATGTCGCGCGCCGCGCCCGCGTCGCCCCACAGCAGATCCACCGCCATCAGCGCGAGCTGCTTGGCCGGCTCCACGTAGGCGACCTTCGGATCGGCGATCGCGTAGTCGGCCCCGTGGCCGCCGCCGGTGGCGCCGCCCATGTACGGATGAAGCGTCGGCATCACGTGGGAAATATCGCCCATGTCGGTGGAGCCGCTGCGGTGGCCCGACTCCGTCACCTGGTCGGCGCCCAGCCGCGCCGCCGCATTGGCCTTGAACTGCTGGGCCATCCCCATGTGGTTGAAGAGCGGCAGGTAGCCGGGCAGGGTCTCGATCTCCACCTGGGCGCCCAGCGCCAGCGCGCCCGCCTTGAGGGCGCGATCCACCCGCCGGTTGGCGTCCAGGATGGCCTCGACCGTCTTGCCCCGCACGTAGGTCTCGAGGCGCACCTCGCCCGGGATCACGTTCACCTGGCTGCCGCCGTGAGTGATGATCGGGTGCACGCGGATGGAGTCCTCGTCGCGGAAGGTCTCGCGCAGCGCATTGATCGCGGAGAGCCCGATGTTGGCGGCGTAGAGCGCGTTCACCCCCAGGTGCGGCGCGCCGCCCGCGTGCGAGGCCCGGCCGATGTAGCGCACCGTCTTCACGATGCAGCCGTTGTTGGATGCGGCCACGCCCGCCTTCTTCATGTCGGGCTGCGACGTGGTGTGGATCATCATCGCGAGATCGACGTCGTCGAAGTGACCGAGGCGCAGTAGCTCTGGCTTGCCCCCGAGGAACTCGATGCGGCCGGCCCGCGCCTGCTGCACGCGCCACTCCACGTCCCCGTACTCCTCGGCGGGCACCGCGAAGAAGACCACGCGCCCGGCCAGGTGATCGAAGGCGCGCGCCTCGAGCAGCCCCATCGCCGCGCCGAGCAGGCCGGCGATCTGCGCATTGTGGCCGCAGGCGTGCGCCGCGCCCGTCTCGGGGTCGGCCACCGGATGCCCGGCCACGACGAGGCCGTCCAGCTCTCCGAGGAGCGCGAAGGTGGGGCCGTCCTTGACGCCGGCCGCTTCGGCCCGCACCCCGGTGAGGGCCAGCCCGCCGCGGGGCTTGAGCCCCAGCTCGCTGAAGGTCTCCTCGGCCAGGCGCGCGGTCTTGAACTCCTTGAAGCCGAGCTCCGGCTGGCGACGGATGCGCTCGCCGAGCGCGATGATCCGCTCGCGGTTGCGGTCGATGGCCGCGCAGATGGACTGCTTGAGGCTTTCCTTGGTCGTCACGGGCGGTCTCCTATGAACGAAACCGGTCGGGGAGAAACGGAGTGAGTGAGCTGGGCGTCTCGCCGTCGACGATGCAGCGGGTCAGGAGCGCCGCGGTCACCGGCGCGAGCAGGATGCCGTTGCGGAAATGCCCGGTCGCGGCGAAGAGGCCGGCCACGCCGGGCCACGGACCGAGCACGGGCAGCCCGTCGGCCGCCCACGGTCGGAAGCCGCACCAGGACCGCGTAATGGGACAGCCGCCGATTTCGGGCACCAGCGCGACCGCGGCCGCGATGAGCCCGCCGAGCCCGTCGGGCGTCACCGCTCGCACGAAGCCGGTGTGCTCGACGGTGGCGCCGATCAGCAGCTCGCCCGACGGCCGTGGCACCAGGTACACCGCGTCGCCGTGGATGGCCCGGCGGATGACCGGGGGCACGTGGCTCACCGCCAGCATCTGGCCGCGCACCGGCCCCACCGGAAGCGTCAGGCCGATGGAGGCCGCGAGCGCGCCGGACCACGCGCCGGCCGCGAGCAGCACCGCGTCCGTGCGGAGCGGCTCGCTGCCCACGAGGACGCCGGTCGCCCGGCCCCGCGCCACGAGGATGCGGCTCACCTCGGCGCCCGTGCGGAGGGTGACCCCGCTCGCCGCGGCGGCCAGGGCGTAGGCGGTCACGAGCCGCTGGTTGTTGATCCAGTGGTCGCCCCGCACCAGCAGCGCCGCGCTCAGGTCCTTCGACAGCGCGGGCTCGAGCGATCGCAGCTCGCTCCCCTCGACCACCTCGACGCCGAACTCGCGCGCCAGCGGCCAGCCGCACCGCGCCCGCGCCTCGTCGAGCTCGCGCGCGTGCCCGAGCGGGTAGAGGGTGCCCGCGGTCATGTGCTCCACGTCCACGCCGGTCAGGTCGCGCAGCTCCGCGGCCACGCCCGGGTAGAGGCGCCAGCTCTCGAGCGCCAGCCGGTGGAAGGGCCCGGGCTCCGGCGCGTCGCCGAGCGGCGCGAGGAGCCCCGCCGCCGCGCTCGAGGCCTCGCCGCCCGGCGCGCCGCGCTCGAGCAGGGTGACCCGGCAGCCGCGCTTGGCCAGCTCGTAGGCGGTGGCGCAGCCGATGATGCCGCCGCCGATCACGGCCACCGAGGGCACCGCGGCCATCAGGCCCGCCCCAGCACGTCGAGGAACGCCTTCGTCGCGTCGGCCGGCCGCGGGGCGGCGTAGATCGCGCCGATCACCGCGACGCCGGCCGCGCCCGCCGAGAGGACCTCGGGCACCCGCTCAGGGGTGAGCCCGCCCACGGCCAGTACGGGTCGAGCCACCGCGCGCGCGACCGCGTCCAGCGCGGCCAGGCCCTGGGGGGCGCCGTAGCGCCGCTTCGAGGGCGTGTCGTAGACGGGACCGAAGACCACGAAGTCGGCGCCCTGTGCCACCGCCTCCCGCGCCTCGGATGTCGAGTGCACCGAGGCGCCCAGGAGGAAGCCGGGCGGCGTGATCGCGCGCAGGGCGTCGACGGGTAGCGAGGTGTGCGTGCGCTGGACGCCATCGGCCCCGACGGCCAGCGCCACGTCGGCGCGGTCGTTGACCAGCAGGCGCGCGCCGTGGCGCCGCGTGGCCTCGCGGAGGTCGCGGGCCAGCGCGAGCTGGGCGCGCACGTCGAGATCCTTCTCGCGGAGCTGCACCGCCCGCAGCCCGGCGCCGAGGCACTCCTCCACCACGTCCGCGGGCGGGCGGGCCGTGGCGGCGCGGTCGGTGATCAGGTAGAGCGCGAAGCCTAGCTGGTCCACTCGGGCACGCCCTCCAGCGGGGAGGACGCGGTGGCGTAGAGCTTCTTGCCGATTCGGCCCGCCTTGAACGCGAGCCGTCCGGCCTCGACGGCCAGGCGCATCGCGGTGGCCATGGCCACCGGGTCCTTGGCGGAGGCGATCGCCGTGTTCATAAGCACGCCGTCGCACCCGAGCTCCATGGCGATGGCCGCGTCCGAGGCCGTGCCGACGCCCGCGTCCACGATCACCGGAACCGTGACCGCCTCGAGGATCAGCTTGATGTTGTACGGGTTGCGGATGCCGAGGCCGGAGCCGATCGGCGCGCCCAGGGGCATGACGGCGGCCGCCCCGGCGTCCTCCAGCTTCTTGGCCATCACCGGGTCGTCGTTGCTATAGGGCAGCACCGTGAAGCCTTCGCGGGCCAGCGTGCGGGTCGCCTCGAGCAGGCCGAGCACGTCGGGGAAGAGCGTGCGCGAGTCGCCGATCACCTCGAGCTTGACG
>JBGOVO010000337.1:0-4514 GCA_041478145.1 Methylomirabilia bacterium | reverse complement strand
GAATCACCCGGGGGTGGCCCACTACCTGATCCACAGCTACGACTTCCCGCCGATCGCGGCCAAGGGCCTGCCCGCCGCGAAGCGCTACGCGAGCATCGCCCCGTCGGCGCCGCACGCGCTGCACATGCCCTCGCACATCTTCACGCGGGTCGGGAGCTGGCAGGAGTCCATCGAGACCAACCGCGCGTCGGCCAAGGCCGCCGCCGACACGCTGGCCGCTTCCGGCTCCCAGACCGGCCTGCGCTCCTACGAGGGCCTGCATGCCTACGACTACATGATGTACGCCTACCTGCAGCTCGGCCGGGACCGGGAGGCCCGGGCGCTCGTGGAAGAGGTCACCGCGACCCGCAAGCTGAACGTGGATCACTTCGCGGGCGCGTTCGCGCTGGCCGCCATCCCGGCGCGCTACGCGCTCGAGCGCGGCCAGTGGGCCGACGCGGCGACGCTCACGCCCACGCCCGCCGATCTGGCCTGGAACCGCTTCCCGCAGGCCGAGTCCATCGTCTGGTTCGCCCGCGGCCTCGGCGCCGCGCGCAGCGGTGACCCGACGCGCGCCCGGGAAGACCTCGCGCGGATCGAGACGCTGCGCGACACGATGACCGCGGCCAAGAGCCTTTACTGGGCGCACCAGAGCGAGGTCCAGCGGCTGGCCGTCGCGGCCTGGATCGCCCGAGCCGAGGGCCGGAACGAGGAGGCGCTGTCGCTCATGCGGGCCTCGGCCGAGGCGGAGGACGCCACCGAGAAGCATCCGGTGACGCCCGGATCCATCAAGCCCGCGCGGGAGCTGCTCGGGGAGATGCTGATCGAGGTCGGGCAGCCCGCGGACGCGCTGAAGGAGTTCGAGGCCTCGCACCGCGTGGAGCCGAATCGCTTCCAGGGCCTCTACGGTGCGGCGCGGGCCGCGGAGCTGGCCGGCGATACCGCCAAGGCCCGCACCTACTACGGGCGGCTCGTGACCATCGGCAAGGAGGCCGACGCCGACCGCCCCGAGCTCAGGCAGGCGAAGCGCTTCATCGCGGCGAAATAGCCCGACGCGTCAGGGGAACCCGGGAGGCCCTCGCGCAGTTTCCGTGCGCGGGGGTCTTTCCTTCATATGCCGGAGTGCGTCTTGTCGGCTGCGGGGGAGCGTGTTAGCCTCTGCCCGCCTCGCGAAGAGTCATGCGCGTGAAGTCGCCGCAACATACAGCCAAGGAGGTCATCATGCCCAAGTCGAAAGCGGCCGGTCTGACCCGGCGCCAGATGCTCAAGGTCGGTGGCGCGGCCACCTTCGCCGGCTACGCGGTCGGGGTCGAGAAGGCGCTCGGCCAGGCGATCAAGACGGACACCCAGGGGATCGTGGCGGGTGACGCCCAGGTCCCGATCGGCAGCTACAGCATGCCGGTCTACGAGGCGCGGCCGGCGAACGCGACCAACGCGCCGATCGTCCTGGTGATCTCGGAGATCTGGGGCGTGCACGAGTGGGTGAAGGACGTGACCCGGCGCTTCGCCAAGGACGGCTACTACGCGGTGGCCCCCGAGCTGTTCCAGCGGGAAGGCGGCGTCGGGCAGCTCCCGAACATCCAGGACATTCTCAAGATCGTCCTGGCGGTGCCGCGCAAGCAGGTGCTCGGCGACTGCGCGGCCGCGGTGGACTGGGCCAAGAAGCGCCGCGGCGCTCGCGCGGACCGGGTGGGTGTGACCGGCCATTGCTGGGGCGGCTCCACGGTGTACCAGGTGGCGGCGACCAACCCGGACATCAAGGCGGCGGTGGCGTGGTACGGCCCGCCGGCCCGGCCCTATCCCGACACGCCGAACCCGGTGACCGGCTTCGACGTCGTCAAGGACATCAAGGCGCCCTTCCTCGGCCTCTACGGCGAGAAGGACACGAGTCCGACCCCGGACGACGCCAGGAAGTTCGGTGAGCTGCTCAAGCAGACCAACCCGAATTCCGAGGTCGTCATCTATCCCAACGCGGGCCACGGCTTCTTCGCGGACTACCGGCCGTCGTACAACGCGGAGGCCGCCGCCGACGCGTGGAAGCGGTGCACCGGGCTGTTCGCGAAAGCCCTGAAGGCCTAGGAGGATCGATCATGGAGCTGGAACGTCGCGAGTTCCTCGCGCTGGCCGCCGGCGCCCTGACCTATTCGCTCGCCACCGACGCCACCTGGGCCCAGACCAGCAAGGTCGAGGTCCACTGGCTCGGTCAGGCGTCGACCAAGATCACCACCCCGACCGGCAAGGTGATCGTGATCGATCCGTTCCTCACCCAGAACCCGAAGACGCCTCCGCAGTACAAGAACCTCGACGCCCTCGGCAAGGTGGACGTGATCCTGGTCACCCACGGTCACGGCGATCACGTCGGCGACGTGAAGGAGCTGGCTTCGCGTACCGGCGCCAAGGTACTCGGGCCGGCCGGGCTCATCGCCACCCTGAGCGATCTCGGCTGGGTCGCCGCCGATCAGGGTGTCCGCTTCGGCAAGGGCGGCAAGGTGCAGCCGATGGGCCCGCAGATCACCATCATCCAGACGCGCGCCGAGCACTCCTCGGAGGTCACGGTGACCGACCCCGCGACCAAGAAGAGCACGACGTACCCGGGCGGCGAGCCCGCCGGGTTCATCATCCAGTTCGAGAACGGCTTCAAGCTGTACCACATGGGCGACACCGGCCTCTTCGGCGACATGCGGCTCATCGGCGACTACTACAAGCCCGACCTGATCATGATCCCGATCGGCGGGCACTTCGTGATGGATCCGGTGGACGCGGCCTACGCGACCCGGGAGATGCTCAAGCCGAAGTTCGCCATCCCGATCCACTACGGCACCTTCCCGGTGCTGCGCGGCACGCCCCAGGAGTACCAGACCGCGCTCGGCACGACCTCGACGCAGGTCTTCCCGATCAGCCCCGGAGACAAGCTGACCTTCTGATACGTGCCCCGAGAGCGCGGCGTGCCGACTGACGCGCCGCGCTCTTGCTCCCTTCCGGGCAGGCGTGCTAGTCTCCCGGCACTTCCGGGGGCAGCCGCGCGCCCCCAACCGCCCCGGAGCCAAAGGAGACGCCGATGCCATTCGTCAACATCCGCATCTACGAGGGCTGGGGCAAGGACCGCCTGAACGAGATCGCGAAGCGAGTCACCGCCGCGATCACCGAGGTCACCCAGCTCCCCAAGGAAGCCGTCTGGGTGGTCTTCGAAGAGGTCGATCCGCCCGACTGGTACGTCGGCGGCAAGCCCGGCGAGCGCATGTCGAAGTGACCTCTTCTACCGTCTCGGTCCGCGATCCTCGCTTCACGCAGGTGGTGGGTCCTGTGGTCGAGTTCGAGCGGATCGCCGCAGGCTGCCTGTTCACCGAGGGCCCCCTCTGGCACCCCACCGGCCAGTATCTTCTATGGAGCGACATGCCCGGCGACCACCTGCGCCGGTGGTCGGCGACGGACGGCGTGACAACCTTCCGTAAGCCCTGCAACAAGTCCAACGGCCTCACCTGGGATCGCGAGGGTCGCCTCCTGGCATGCGAGCACGCCTCGAGCCAGGTGTCGCGGACGGAGCCGGACGGCCGGATCGCGCCGCTCGCCACCCACTACCAGGGCAAGCAGCTCAACAGCCCGAACGACATCGTCTGCGCGGCCGACGGCGGCATCTACTTCAGCGACCCGCCCTACGGCCGCGCCGAGTTCTACGGCGTTCCCCGACCCCAGGAGCTGTCGTTCCAGGGTGTGTTCCGCGTGGGGCCGGATCCGAAGAGCCCGGTGCTGGTCGTCGATGACTTCGATCGGCCCAACGGCCTCTGCTTCTCGCGGGACGGCCGGCGCCTCTTCATCAACGACACCGCCCGCCAGCACATCCGCGTCTTCGACGTGAAGGGCGACGGCACCCTCTCCGGCGGCAAGGTGTGGGCAGAGACCACGGGCGACGGCAAGGGCGCGCCCGACGGGATGAAGATCGACTCGCTGGGCAACGTGTACTGCTGCGGCCCCGGCGGCGTTCACGTCTTCAGCCCGGAGGCTCAGTGCCTGGGGGTGATCCACGGGCCCGAGCACGTGGCGAACTTCACGTGGGGCGACGCCGACTACCGCAGCCTCTACATCACCGCGTCGACCTCGGTGTTCCGCATCCGTACCGCGACGCCCGGCCTGCCCGCGCGGTGAGGACCTGACTCCGGAACCTGCAATCTCTCGTAGCCAAAGGAGGCTTCACATGATGCTCCGCATACTCACGATGCTGCTGGCCCTGGTGCTGGCGATGCCGCTGGCCGCCAGCGCCCAGAAGCCGATCAAGGTCGGGGTGCCCCTGCCCCTCTCGGGCCCGCCCGCGCTGTTCGGCGAGCCCGCCTCCAAGGGCGCCATGATGTTCGTCGAGGAGCTGAACGCCAAGGGCGGCGTGCTCGGCCGCAAGATCGAGCTGATCGTGCGCGACTCCAAGGCGGACGCCAACGAGGCGGTGCGGGTCGCCCGCGAGCTGATCCTCAAGGACAACGTGGACTTCCTGATGGGCACGCTGACTTCCGCGGAGGGGCCGGCGGTCTCGGTGGTGGCCAAGG
>JBGOVO010000443.1:0-2941 GCA_041478145.1 Methylomirabilia bacterium | reverse complement strand
GGGCCGCCGTCGAGGCGATCCAGACCTGGCTCTTCGAGCCCGCCCGCAGAGGAAAGGAGGCAGTCGCCGTATGGGTCACCCTACCGGTACGCTTCGAGCTGAACGCCCGCTGAGCCGCGCCCGCTCCCCGCGCTTCACCGGGGGTCACCGCTGGACCGCCATGGGCCTGGCCTTCTGCGCCATCGCCTCCGCGGGCGCCGTGTCCGCCCAGGGCATCTGGGACGACCCGGCGTTTTCCCTCTACCGCCAGGCCGTCGAGGCCATGGACAAGAAAGATTACGCGCGGGCCAGCGACCTGAGCGGCCAGGCCATCGCCCAGCAGCCCACCCACGTGCTCGCCTACTACGTCCGGGGCCAGTCCGCCATGTTCCAGTCGCGCTGGGACGACGCGGCCGCCGCCTTCGGCAAGGTCGTCGAGCTCTACCCCGGGTCCTTCGCGGGGCATCGCGATCTGGGCGGCGCCTACGAGGAGCTCAACCGGCCGGACGATGCCGCCCGCGAGTACGAGGCTGCGCTCGCCCTGCGCGACCGGGACGACCTGCGCATGCGACTGGCCTTCCTGCTGCTGAAGGCCAACCGGCAGGCGCGCGCCCTGCCCCACCTGCAGACGCTGGCCGACCGCGACTCCAAGGCCCCCGAGGTGTGGAGCGCCCTCGGACGCGTGGCCTACGAGAAGAGCGACCTGCCGGTCGCCGAGAAGAACTTCACGCGCGCGGCCGCCCTGCGCGACGACGGGCGGACGTGGTTCAACCTGGGCGTGGTGCGGACTCGCCTCAACGACCTGCCCGGCGCGCTCCAGGCCTTCGAGAAGGCGGCTCAGCACGGCGAGACGCGGGAGCCCGCCCAGAAGGAAGTGGCGAAGGTGCGCGAGGCCATGAAGCAGCCGACCACCGGGGCCGCGCCCGACCGCGTGATGCCGGGCGGCACCCCGGGACAGCCGGTACCGAGTCGTCGCTACTAGGAACGCGGTGTCGGCTCGTCCTCTCGTCTTCTGGCTACACCTGCTGGTGGGCGTGACCGCCGGCACGGTGATCTGCCTCATGTCGGTGACCGGCGTGCTGCTGGCCTTCGAGCCGCAGATCACCGAGTGGCTCGAGCGCGACCGCCGGATCGTCGTGCCGCCACCCGGTGCAACCCGCTTGCCGGTGGAGACGCTGCTGACCCGTGCGCGGGAGGCCCGGCCCGACCTGCGCCCCTCCATCGCCACGCTCCGGGCCGATCCCGCCGCGGCTTTCGTGGTGAGCTTCGGCCGGGACGGCGGCGCGCTCTTCATCGATCCCTATCGCGGCACGGTGCTGGGCCGCTTCTCCCGGGGGCACGACCTCCTCCATGAGGTGGTCGAGTGGCACCGCTGGCTCGGCTCGCGCGAGATCGGCCGGCCGGTGACCGGGGCCGCGAATCTGGGCTTCCTCGGTCTGATCGTGCTCGGCGTCTACCTCTGGTGGCCGAGGCGCTGGACGCGCACGGCGATCCGGCCGGTCACCCTGTTCGATTCGCGCCTGCGCGGCCGGGCGCGCGACTTCAACTGGCACAACGTGATCGGCATCTGGTGCGCGCCGGTGCTGCTCGTGCTGACCCTCACCGGTCTCGTCATGTCCTACCAGTGGGCCAACGACCTCCTCTATCGGCTCACCGGCTCCGAGCCTCCGCCGCCCGCGGCGGCGGCCGAGCGCACCGCCTCGGCGCCGGGGCGCGGGCGCGCCGACCGTCCCGCGGCGCGGCGCCCCCCTGCGGGACTCGACGCGCTGTGGGCGCGCGCCGAGCGACAGGTGCCCGGCTGGGTGCTGATCAGCCTTCGGGTCCCGGCGCGATCCGATGGCCCGGTCGTGTTCGTCATCCAGGAGCCGGTCGGGTGGCATCCCGCCCCTCGCTCGCAGCTGACGCTCGACCCGATCACCGCCGAGACCGTGCGCTGGGAGCCGTTCGCCAGCCAGAGCCTGGGCCGGCGCCTCAGGAGCTGGGTACGCCCCCTCCACACCGGAGAGGCCGGCGGGCCCGCGGGCCAGTCGGCTGCCCTCGCGGCTTCGGGGGGCGCCGCCGTCCTGGCGTGGACCGGGCTTGCCCTGGCCTGGCGGCGGCGCTTCCGCGGGTGGCGGCGCCGGGCGTGTGCTGCGGGCGCGCTCGCGGTTCCCGCCCCGCCCGGCCAAGAAGTGTCAGCAGACTGACACAGCCCGCCACTCGCCGGGTGGGCTCATCCGCCTCCAGCCCTTTTACTTCAGCACTTTATCGCAGGTAAGCACTGGCAATTGGCTTGCACACTCCTCGCCCTGGCCCGAAGCATACCTGGGTCTATAAGAGGAGGCTTCCATGGGCGTCACCGTCGCCAGCAGACTCGAGCGCCTGGTCCGCTTCGTCCCCGGAGTGGCCGGCTACCAGGATCGAGAGAATTCCCGGGCCACCGACAAGCAGGTGCGGATGCGCCTCGTCCAGGAGATGCGCCGCCTCATGCGGGGCCTCGAGGACGACAAGGCCCACCTCGCCGAGTCCGGCGATCTCTCGGCGCTGCCCCGCCTCGATCGACTCGCGGGCCGACTCGAGCGCCTGAGCCGCACCGTCGAGTTCGCGGGCCGCGGATACACCGGCCTCTTCGACCTCCACACGGTCGATCACGAGACACTCGATCAGCTCTACGCCTTCGACCTGGGGCTCTTCGACGCGCTGAGCGTCGTCCGCGCCAAGGCCGAGGCGGTCCGGGCGGCGCGCGCCGACGCGGCCGCGCTCGGGGCCGCGGCCGAGCACATGACCGAGGCCCTGGACGACTTCGGGCAGCTGTGGGACAAGCGGCAGCGCATCGTCGAAGCGGACTGAGGAGGACGCGCCATGGCCCCGATCATGATGGAAGTCATCGAGTGGTTCGATCAGACCGGCACCGGGATCGTCCAGCGCTATCCCGAAGGCGGCTCGGGCGACATCAAGATGGGGGCGCAGCTCGTGGTCCGCG
>JBGOVO010000074.1:0-12936 GCA_041478145.1 Methylomirabilia bacterium | reverse complement strand
CGGCCGAGAGGGAGATCTGGTCGTACGTGTCGAGATCCATGAAGTGGTAGCGGTCGTCGCGGTAGAGGTACTGCATCCGCTTCTCGTCGAAGTCGACCAGCTCCACCTTCTCCCCCGCGCGGAACGTGTTGTCGATCACCCGCCCGAGCTTCATGTGCTTGAGCTTGGTGCGCACGAACGCGCCGCCCTTGCCGGGCTTGACGTGCTGGAAGTCGACGATGCGGTACGGCTCGCCGTCGAACTGGATCTTCAGGCCCTTCTTGAATTCGGCCGTGGACACCTGCATGCGGTCATGACCCCTTCCGTCGTTGAGTCTTGAGTCGAAGCGCCTCCTCGAGGCCTTCCCGGGCCCGGGCGTGGCCCAGGTCGCGGCCGAGCAGACGCAGGAAGATCTGCGCCGCCTCGTCCACCAGGCCCTGCTCGAGGCAGAGGGTGCCGAAGCTGAGGGTGGCGAACGTGTCGTCGGCGAGCAGCTGCTTGAGCGCGGAGCCCTCCGGAACCGCCCCGCCCGCGCCCAGCACCTCCAGCAGCGCCCGTGATTCACGGTCGCCGGGATCCAGCCGGACGGCCTGCTCCAGGTGGCGGACGGCGTCTCCCAGCGCTCCGGCCCGACGGTACAGATCGCCGGCCAGCCGGTGGGCCTGCGCCTCGTGAGGGCTCGCCGCGAGGATGGCCCGGACTTCGCCCAAGGCCCCGTCCGGGTCGCCCTCGTCGAGGAGGGCCTTGGCCAGGATCAGCCGCGCCGTGACGTATTGCGGGAACCGCTCGAGGCCCTCCCGGCACAACCGAATGGCGTCACGGGTCCGGCCGGCCTTGCGATACACGTCGGCAAGCGGCGCGAACGCCAGCGACGTGGGATCCTTGGCCAGCCGCTCTTCGTAACGGCGAATAGCGCTGAGCGTAGCCGGGTCATCGGGCGCCAAGGTCCCGCCGAGCGGAGAGACCGGGTTAGCCATCCGCTACTCGTTATACGCGGCGGGCCTCGCGGAGTCAATCATTCCGGGCGCCTGCGGCGTCTTTCCGCTTGGTCCGGATGGGCCGACATGGGAGATTGGGACCAGTGGGTTCCGCCCCTCCGGATGGTCCGCGGCCGCGCTCGCGCTGGGTCATTCCGGCCCTCCTGCCTCTCGTGGCGGTGGTGGCGTTCTCCCCGGCGCTCCTCGGGGCCTTCCAGCAGTGGGACGACGTCGTGCTGCTGGTCGACAACCCGGCCTACCGGGGGTTCGAGTGGTCGAGCCTTCGGTGGATGTTCACGACGAACCTGATGGGCCACTACATGCCCGTGACCTGGATCACCTACCGGCTCGATCACGTGCTCTGGGGGCTGCGACCGTCCGGGTACCATCTCACCAACATCGCTCTGCATGCCGCCAACGTGACGCTGGTCTACTTCGTGGCGCTGCGTCTCTTCCGGGTCGTCTGGTCGCGCGCCATCCCGGACGGCGGGACGGGCCTCCGGATCGGCGCCGCGCTCACCGCTCTCCTCTTCGGGATCCATCCGTTGCGGGCCGAGTCGGTGGCGTGGATCACCGAGCGCCGCGACGTGCTCTCGGGGCTCTTCTACCTGCTCGCGGTGCTCATGTACCTGCGGGCCGGCGACGCGCGGTCGGGAGACGGAGCGCGATGGGGCAAGTTCCACTGGGCCGCCCTCGGCGCGTTCGTGCTCGCGCTCCTGTCGAAGTCCATGGCGGTCACGCTCCCGGCGGTTCTCCTCGTTCTCGACGTCTATCCACTCCGCCGTCTTGGACCCGGAGTCCACGGCTGGCTCACACTCGGTCCGTGGCGCGTCTGGCGGGAGAAGCTCCCCTTCGCGCTCGTGGGGGCGGTGGTCGGCACGCTGGCGTTCCGCGCGCTCCACGGCGGGGCCGGCGCCACGTCGTGGGAGCGCCTCGGGCTGCTGGAACGGCTTGCCATCTCCGCGTATTCGATCGCCTTCTACCTGCAGAAGACCCTGTTGCCGCTCGATCTCTCTCCGCTGTACGAGCTGTCCCTGCCGGTGCGGATCTTCGATCAGCGTTTCATCCTGAGTGGCGTGATCGTCCTGCTGATCACGCTCGTGGCGCTGGCCCTGAGGCGGCGATGGCCGGCTCTCCTGGCCGTCTGGACGGGGTATGTCCTGATGCTATTGCCGGTGGTCGGAGTCTTTCACAACGGGTATCAGATCGCCGCCGATCGCTATACGTATCTGCCGGGCGTCGGCTGGGCCCTGCTCGCGGGGGGCGCCGTCGTCGCGGCCTCACGGGAGTTCGGGAACGTCCGACCGGGCCGCCGAGCGCTGATGGTGGCCGCGGCCGTTCTCGTCTCCTGGGCCACCGCCACGCTGCTGGTCGCGACGTGGGGGCAGGTGAAGATCTGGCGGGATGACGAGACGCTGTGGCGTCATGCGGTGCGGCTCGACCCCGCCTCCTCCATCGCGGCGTCCAATCTGGGCGCGGCGCTTCGGCTTCGAGGCCGGTTGGACGAAGCGGTCGAGCTCTCCCGCCGCGCGCTTCTCCTCAGGCCCGACTTCCCGGAGGCGCATCTGAACCTTGGCCTCGCGCTGGCCCGCCAAGGCCAGGCCGCCGAGGCGGAGCAGCACCTCCGTCGCGTCCTCGAGCTCAAGCCGCGATCTGCTCCGGCTCACTCCGGCCTCGGGTCGGTTCTGGAAGCGCAAGGGCGGTTGAACGAGGCCTTCGAGCATCTCCACCTGGCGCTCCAGATCGACCCGCGGTCGGCCGGGGCCCACAACGATCTGGGGGTGGCTCTCGCGCGGAACGGGAGAGTCGCCGAGGCGCTCGCGGAGTTCGCCGAGGCGGTGCGTCTCGACCCGAGCTCGGCCCAGGCGCAGAACAATCTGGGCCTGGCGCTGGCCCAGACGGGGAAGCTGGCCGAGGCCGCCGATCATTTCCGGACCGCGATCCGTTTCCAGCCCGACTTTTTGGAGGCACGGCAGAATCTCGAACAGGCCGTGCGTCTCTTGGGACGGTAGGGTCGCGGCTAGAGCAGGTCCTTCAGTACCTGGAGCACCGCGTCTGGCGGCACGTCGGGCACAATGCGGAAGGAGCCGATCTCCGGAGCGAAGACGAAGGATACCCGCCCGTCCCGACTCTTCTTGTCGCGGGACAGTGCTTCGACCACGATGGCCGGGTCGACCTGAAGCCCCTTGACGGGCAGTCCGACCGCGCTGAGCAAGCGCAGCTGACGCTCCGTGGTGGCGGGACTGCCGATGCTCAGGCGCTCGGCCAGCCGGGCCTCCGCGGCGATGCCGAGCGAGACCGCTTCTCCATGGGCCCAGCGGCGAAAGCCGGTCGCGGCCTCCAGCGCGTGGCCGACGGTGTGGCCGTAGTTGAGCACCCACCGCAGCTCGGCCTCCTGCTCGTCGCGTTCCACGACCCGGGCCTTGAGGCGGCAGGATCCGGCCACCACCCACTCAAGCGTCGCGAGGTCCCGGGCGAGTAGCTGCGGGATGCTGGTCTCGAGGTCGCGGAAGTAGCCGGCGTCCAGTACGATGCCGTGCTTGATGACCTCCGCGAGGCCGGAGCGGAACTCCCGCTCGGGCAGCGTCGTCAGGACGACCGGGTCCACGATGACGAGCCGGGGCTGGTGGAACGCGCCAATCAGGTTCTTGCCCCGCGGGTGGTTGATGGCGGTTTTCCCGCCGCTGGATGCATCGACCTGGGCCAAGAGCGTCGTCGGGACCTGGACGAAATTCATTCCGCGCATATAGGTGGCGGCGGCAAACCCCGCCACGTCTCCTACCGCGCCGCCCCCCAGCGCCACCACCGTGGAGGTCCGGTCACAGCCGGCGTCGAGAAGACGATCCCAGAGATCGCTCGCGACTTCGAGGCGCTTGGCCTGCTCGCCTGCGGGCACCGCAACCTGGGCCACCTCGAAGCCCGCCTGGCCGAGGCTCCGGACGAGCGATTCGGCGTGCAGCCGAGCGATCGCGGGATCGCTCACCAGGACCACCTTCCGCCCCACACCGCGCTTGGCCAACTCGGCGCCCACGAGCGAAAGCGCGCCGGCCGCGACCAGGATGGGATAGGAGCGTGCGCCGAGATTGACGGGGATCTCGATCATGCCAGGGCCTCTCCGGCCCAAGACTACCAGCCTTTGAGGTACTCCAGATACCCTTGATGGTTGCGGCGGATCTCGTCCACGCTGTCGCCGCCGAACTTCTCGAGGAATGCGTCGGCGAGCACGATCGCCATCATGGCTTCGCCGACCACGCCCGCGGCGGGCACCGCGCAGACGTCGCTGCGCTCCACCACCGCTTCCACCGCCTCTCGGGTGTCCAGATCTACCGAGCGCAATGGCTTGCGAAGGGTCGAGATCGGCTTCATGGCCGCGCGGACGACCACCGGTTGGCCGTTGGTCACGCCGCCCTCGAGCCCTCCGGCGCTGTTGGAGCCGCGGTGGAAACCGGCCTCCGTGTCGAACAAGATCTCGTCGTGGACCTGGGACCCGGGGCGACGCGCGGCCTCGAATCCCAGCCCCACCTCTGCGCCTTTGATGGCGTGGATCGAGCAGAAGGCGCGGGCGAGGAGACCGTCGAGCTTCCGGTCCCATTGCACGTAGGAGCCCAGGCCCACCGGGCAGCCCAGGGCCACGACCTCGAAGACCCCGCCGAGGGTATCGCCGGCGGCCTTGGCGCGGTCGATGGCCTCGATCATGGCGGCCTCGGCCCGCGGATCGGCGCACCGGACTTCGCTCCCTTCCGCGCGCCGCCGGACCTCCTCCCACGTGATCTCCAAGGGTCCGATGCGGACACCGCCAATCTCGGTCACGTGGCTCAGGATCGAGATGCCGAACTCGGCCAGCAGCCGCTTGCCCACGCCCGCCACCGCCACCCGGGCCGTCGTCTCGCGGGCGCTCGAGCGCTCGAGCACGTTCCGGATGTCGTGGTGCCCGTACTTCATGGCCCCGGCGAGGTCGGCATGGCCCGGACGCGGGCGGGTCACGGTCTTGGCGGCGGTGCCGGGGGGCGGGCTGCCGACCGACATGGTTTGCTGCCAGTTTTCCCAATCCCGGTTGCGGACTGTCAGCGTGATCGGACTGCCGAGGGTGAGTCCCCACCGGACGCCGGCGGAGATGTGGGCCTGGTCCTGCTCGATCTTCATGCGGCCGCCGCGCCCGTAGCCCCGCTGGCGCCGGGCGAGGTCGCCGTTGATGTCGGCCTCGGTCAGCGACAGCCCTGCCGGGACCCCGTCGATGACGGCGGTCAGCGCCTCACCGTGGGACTCTCCGGCGGTGAGGAAGCGGAACCGCCCGCCCAACTACCTTCCGGAGGTCGCGGCCTGCGCGCCGTCCGTCCGCAGGATGGAGGGGGTCAGGAAGACGACCAGCTCGCGGCCGGTCTCGAAGTCTTCCCGCTGCTTGAAGAGCCAGCCCAGGACCGGCACGTCGCCCATCAGGGGGACCTTGCGCACGGTCTTCTGCTGGACGTTCTGCGTGACGCCGCCGATCACGAGGCGATCACCTTCCCTGACGAGAACCTGGGTCTCCGCCTTGCGGCGGTTGATGATCGGTACGGTCACGCCCGCCGCCGGGCTGATCACGTCGCCCCGCGAGTTGTTCTCCACGATCACGGTCATCTTCACCTTCCGGATCTCCCGGCCGTCGATACTCTCACGGATCACGGTCGGAGTCACCTCGAGCTTGAGCACGGCCTCCTTGAACTGGACCTGGGTGCCGGCCGAGCTGACGGTGGCGTAGGGGATTTCCTCGCCGAGGGTGAAGGAGGCCTTGTTGTTCTCCACCGTGACGATCTCGGGATGCGCGAGCGTCCGGGTCTTGCCGAGCTGGGCCAGGGCCTGCAGCGCCAGGTTGATATTGAACCGGGTACCCACGATGCCGAACGCGATGCCGCCCGCCGGGGTATTGGTCGAGGCGTTCGGCAGCAGCGCGAACGGCAGGTTCACAAGGTTACCACCCGTGGACAGGCCGGTCGCGGCGGCGACCGGCAGCAGCGATCCCAGGGACAGGTTGGGGTTCGGCGAGGTGAGGCTGCTCGCGCCGATTCCCGTTCGAGTCGCGTCCGTCGACTGGAAGCCCTGGCCGATCAGCGTGTTGGCCCCCACGTTCTTGGCGGCCGCCCCACCCCACTGCACACCGATGGCCTCCAGGGAGTTGCGGTCCAGGATCTCCATCCGCGCCTCGATCTTGATCTGGGGCAGCGGGACATCGAGCTGCTCGCGGATGAGCTTCTTGAGGCGCTCGAGGTCGGCCTCGTAGTGCCGGATGAAGATGCTGTTCGTCGCCTTGTTGGACCTCACCGTGATGCCCTTGGCCAGCACGTCCTGGCTCGCCGACATCACTGGGCCCCCCACCGGCGGCGGGAACGGAGAGTTGATCTGCGGCAGCCGACCGAGCTCGGGATTGAGCGGCCCCCCGCCGGAAGGTACCACTGACGGGCTGGCCGGCACTCCCTGCACGAGCGGGGTGGTCGGGACCGCGATGCCCTCGGGCGGGATGCCGAGGATGCCCTGCAGGGTCCGAGCGACGTCCTCCGGATCAGCGTATGAGAGCCGGATGACCTCCTCGCGGAGCGGACCGCGCGCCTGCTGCTCAGCGGCCGCGGCATCGGCGGCCAGCTTCTTGGTCGCCAGCTCAGTTTCCTTGAGCTGGGCCTCGGCCAGCTTGGTGCGTGTCTCGATCTCCGCGTTCCGCTTGGCGGCTTCGACCCGGGCCAGCGCCTCCTTCTCCTTCGTCAGCTGATCGAGGGACACGATGCGAATCACACTGTCCCTCTCGACCTTCGCGAGCGCGCGCACCTCGAGGATGGTGTCCAGCGCCTGCTCCCATGTGACGTTCTTGAGCGAGATGGACACGCGGCCCTTGACATCGTCGCCCGCGACGATGTTCCGGCCGCTCTCTGCCGCCAGGATGCGGAGCAGATTGATCACGTCCGCGTCCTTGAAGTCGAGGGAGATCAGCTTCTCGCCGGCCGCCGGCGCCGAGGCCGGCGGCGGGGGCGGTGTCGGAGCCGGCGCCGACGGGGCCTGCGCCACCATCTGGCGCGCCGCCGTCACGGGTTGCGGGGGCTTAGCCGGCGCGGGAACGGGCACGGGCACCGGCGTAGCGGCAGCAAGAGCCGGGCTCTTGACCGGTGCCGCCGGCTCCTTGCTGACCGGCGCCGCTACCGGGGCCGCAACTGGCGCCGGCTTGTCCGCCGAGTTGGCGGCGGCGACCACGACCGGCTTGGGAGCCGCCTTCGGGACATCGGTCGACGCCTCGGCAGTCGCGGGCGAGAGAGCCGACTTCTCGGCGGGCTTCGCAGCCGCGACGACCGCGGGCTTGGGGGTCGCCTTCGGCGCCTCCGGGACGCCATTGGAGATCTTAGCCGTCTCGGGCTTGGTCTCCGGAGACCGGCCGTTGGAGTTCTCTACCGCGACGACGAGCCCATCAGGGGTTTCGTCGATCCGGTATCCGACGTCGCTCCGGGTCATCTCAACGACCACCCGAGCCACACCCTTCCGCCACTGGCTGCCTCGGACTTCCTTGACCGGCTCCACCCCGGAGGTCCAGCGGGACTTGGCAGAGCTGTACGTCGCGCCGCTGATATCGATGACGAGCCGGGTGGGAGAGTCGATGAGCTTGGCTTCGTACTGGGCCGGTCCGCTGGTCTTGACCGTGACGGAGGCTCCGTCGAAGGTCCGCTCGATGCTCACGTCCTTCAGTTGAACCGGAGAGTCGGCCGTCTGAGGCGAACCGATCCCCACGGCCGCCAACGACACCGCCACCACAAGACCCGCAATCTGCGCGCATCTCATCAGATCGGTCCCCCCCTTCATACCCTTATTGGGTCTCCGGTAGCCGCAGGGTCAGGCTGGAGGCACTCTGCGATCCCCGAGCCGAGACGGCGAACGTAACCGAGTTTGGTGTGATGCCAGTGACACGACCGTCACCCAAGGCGTCTCCCGGCTTGAGGATGTAGCCGATGCCGTCCGGCGCCTCGACGAGGGCCATCAATCCTCCTCGGCCCCCGACGACGCCCGTGAGCTTGACGGCGCTGACCGAGAGGGCGACGTTGTCCTTGCCGAGGAAGATCGGAGTGAACGGGTCTCGACGACCCTTGGGCTCGTAGGCGATCGGTGGCAAGGCCTTGCTCGAATCGGGCTCCTTCGGGCGGACCACCGGTGCGGGGGCAGCGGGCGCGACTGCTGCGGGCGGGGGTGGCGGAGCGCTGCCTCCACAGCCCGCCATCAGCACGGCTGCCGCCCCGAGCACCATGACCAAGCCGGGAGTGGTATTTCGAGCGCTCATCGACCCGCCCCCGCCGGCTGGCCCGGAGCGCCGGGCGCCCCCGGCTGCTTGGGTGGCGGCGCTCCTTCCGGCCGGAAGATATAGGTCATCAAGGTAACCTCGGCGCGGATCGTTCCCGTCGGGCGGTCGATGCCGAGCAGCCGCCAGTCGGTGAGGTTCACGATCCGAGGCATCCGTCCCATCCGGGCCAGGAAGTGGCCGAACTGATGGTAGCTACCCTCGGCGTTCACCGTGATCGGGACGTCGAAGAAGATCTCTTTCTCCTCGGGGGCCCTGGGCGTGAAGACGGCCATGGCCAGGCCCGACTGGAAGGCAAGGTCGGAGATCTGCCGATACAGACCCGGCATCTCCTTTTCGGTCGGCAACCGCTCCTGGGCCGCTTCGAGGCGCTTGCGGAGCGCCTCCGCCTGAGCCCGGAATCCGCGCAGGCTGGCCTCGAGGGCCTGCGCCTGCATCAGTTCCGCGCGGACTTGCTCGCTTTGCGTCCGCAAGGCATCCCGCTCTGCCTGCTTCGGCGACAGGAGCAGGAAGTATCCGAGGGCCGCCACGATCACGCAGCCCACGACACCCAGCACGACCTTCTGGTTCTTGGGAGCGTTTGTAATCGGATCGAGGAGCGCCATGGGCTTAGATCTCGAACCGGCACGTCACCTCGAAGGTGATCGTCCGGGGCGACTTGCTCAGGTCCTGTTTGGCATCCACCAAGTCCACGTCCTTGAACCGGCCGGAGGCCTTGAGGTTGGCCATGAAATCGGAGAGGGCGACCGACGAATACGTGGTGCCCGCGATCCGAAGGCTCGGGCCCCGCTCTTCCAGGCGTGTCAGCCACAGATCCGGAGGTAGCGTGTCCGCCATCGCGTCGAGCAGGTAGACCGGCCGGGCCTGATTCCTCGCCACGGTTTCGATGGCGTTCAGCCGCCTCTCGAGCTCGTCCCGCTCCCGCCGGTAGCGTTGGCCGGCCGCGATGATCGGCTTGAGCCGTTCGAGTTCGCGCCGGTTGTTCTCGATCTCCGCGGTGAGCCGGCGGCTTTCCAGCGACATGGCGAGCCACCAGCCGCCGATGATCAACACCAGCGCGACCAGGATTCCGCCGAACAGGAGGCCCAGATTGAGCTCGGGGCCGCCTCCGGTGCGGCGGGGCCGCTTGGTGGTGGGGGGGGCGAGGTTGACTTTGATCATGCGGGCTTGTCTCCCGGGCGGCGCAGGGCGAGCCCGACCGCCACCGCCAACACGGGACCGATCTGCTCCGGGTCTTCGTCGGCAAATTGGGCGGCATCGTGCTCGATGCCCTGGAAGGGGCGGGCCAGTTCGACGGGCACTCCCCATGACGAGCCGAGGAAGTCGTCGAGGCCCGTCAGCTTCGCGCAGCCGCCGGATAACACGATCTTGCCGATCCGCTCCGATTCCGCCGTCGAAGCAAAGTAGTCAAACGTCCGTTGGACCTCGAGGGATAGCTCGCGCGAGACGGCTTCGAGGGCCGGAACGAGGTCGTCCCAGTTGACGCCGACCTCCCGCCCCTGCTTGGCGGCCTCGGCCATCTCGATCGAGACGTTGAGCCGCTGAGCGATCGCATCCGTGTAGTTGTTGCCCCCGAAGGGGACGTCGCGCGCGAAGATGCATGCTCCGCCGTGGATCACGTTGGTCTTCATCACGCTGGCGCCGATGTCGATCAGCGCGACCGCGTCGGCCCCGTCGCCGGGGCTGCTCAGCTCGAACTGGTTCTGGATCGCGAAGGCGTCCAGATCCACCACGACCGCGTCCATCCCGGCCGCTTCCACCGCGGCCACGTACTCCAGTACCTTGACCTTCTTGGTCGCGACCAGGACCACCGACATGGCGTTGGCCGACTGGCTGACCACCTGATAGTCGAGGAACACGTCGTCGATGGCGAACGGGATGTGGTGCTCCGCCTCGAGCTGGATGGCGTCGCCGAGCTCCTTCGGGGTGACCTTCGGGAGCGGTACCCGCTTAACGATCGCCTCGCGACCGGAAACGGAGATGACCGCGCTCGTCCCGGTGATCCCCGCCTTCTCGACGCATTCCCTGATTGCGTCGGTGACGACCTGGGGCTCCCGGATCGTGCCCTCCGCGATCACGTCCCGAGGGAGCGGGACCATCGCGAATGACTTCAGCGCGAGGCCGCCCTTGCTCTGGGTCAGCTCGACGACCTTGATCGCGCTGGTGCCAATGTCGAGCCCGAACGTCGCGGGCTTCCTACCGAGTCCAAACAGCGCCATATTCGGCTCCCGGCCTTCTCCTGACTCCAACTCTGCTTCTCCAACGAGAAGCGAATCGGCTGTCAGCCCGGTGCGTTGTGGAAGGAAACTCTATCGTGGTGACAGTTTATAACGGCGCATCAATTAAACTGTCAACACTTCTTGCACCACATCGTGCGCTTCCGCGTTTCGCCAACCCCGACCTATGGGGTCTCTGAACGACCTTCACGCCCGCCTTCGGCCTGCACACGCGGCGACTAGCTGGCCGCTTCCCGGTAGCTGCCGGGCTTCACGATCCACCGCTGCGGGATGACACGCCCACCGGTTCGGCCCGCCTCGCAGTTCCAGACCAGCGCGGCGCCGCCCGCCGGGCGGGCGTCAAGGAGACTGGGCGTCGTGCTGCGGACGTGCCCGGCCATGGCAGCCCCAACGAGCCGGGCGGCCCCCGTCTGGCTGAGCCGATCCGCCGCGTAGACGAGGCCCTCGAGGGCGACGCTGCCGGCGATGGACAGGCTGCCGTTCACGACGATCCACCCTCGAAACGATCCTCCCGGACCGGTCGCGGCCCCGTCGCCGATGTTCACGGTCGCCAGATCGCTCTCCGACATCCCCTCGCTGATGGGGTGTCCGCTGATCGTGTCGACGAATATCAGTCCGTCCGCCATCGGCCGAGCCGCATCGAAGGTCACCGCTCCCCGAAAGTAGGTCCCACGGGCTCTGGCAACCGCCTTCAAGGCAGTCAGTTCCGCCGGGCTGAAGGCACGTTCGTCGAAGGCTGCCGCCGCCTGCTGTTGCGCGACATCGCCCACCTCGTTCGGGATCGCCGGGTCGCCGCTTCGGCCCCGTACCTGGCTGCCGGCCCCCAGGGTCGTGGCTCCGCTCGACCAGGTTCCCGCCAAGTCCCCGCAGCTACCGTCTGCACTCGCGTCAACGGTCACCCCGTTGCCGATCGTGAGGTCTCCTCGGACGGTGAGCCCCGCCGGGGGCGCCGGGAACCGGAGCCGGATGACGGTGGCACTGATCTCCTGCCGGGCTCGGCCCAGGGGACCGTCGTCGCCTGGTACCAGACCAATGGCTAGGACCTGACGCTGGCGATTGCCGTCGCCGCTGATCGTGAGGCGGAACCCGCCGAGGGGAGCGACTTCAGTCGCCACGCCGATCACCTGGCTGCCATCGTAGGGGGCGGGCGCCGGGGCGGACCAGAGCACGCCGCCGGGCAACTCCGGAGCGCTCAACGCCCACAGCGCACGCTCCAGGCCGGCCTCGGCGAGGGCCTGGGCCTGAACGATCATGACGTGGTTGCTCGCGATGAGTGGCTCCTGCCCGGTGAGCATCGAGAGGCTGATGAGAACCGCCGAGAGCACGAGAAGACTCAGCATCGCCAGCGGGAGGACCGCGCCCCGTTCGTCCCGCGCCCGGGCAAGGGTCGGAGGGAGGAGCCGCATCATCTGGAGCCGATGTATGTGCTCAGGATGACCGCGGCCCGATGCGTAGTGGAGGCTCCGTGACTCGAGGCACCCGGGTAGGTCACCGTCACCGTAACCTGGCGGACACCAGGGGTCTGGACCCCAGAGCATCCCGGCGCGGGCCCACAGTCCCGGACGCGCACCGAGCGACTGAACATCGCATGAGGTGGCGCCACCGCCGGCTCGTCGGGAAAGGAGATGACGCCGCCGGCGAGGGGGTCATTCTGAGGCTCGGCCATTCCTACCGCGTGCCTGATCTGCTCGAGACGCTGCAGAGCCAGAAAGGCGGCCCCCGTCCGGTGTCCACCTTCGTGGACGCCGAAGCTGGCGAGCGGGAGCAGGGAGATCATGGCGACGAGGCCGATGGAGAGCACGGTGAGCGCGGCGAGAACCTCCGCGAGCGTCAATCCTTGCTCCTCCGCGAGGAGCGACCGCACGCGCGCCGGCCTAGGGGATGGTGATACGGCCCGAGGCCGCGACGGTGACGGTCAAGGTTCGGCCGCTCACCGTATCGGTGACCGTATACGTCGCCGCCGTGGTGGCGTTGCCGAGATTGCCGAAGATCGCGCTCGCGGTGGAGCTCAGGCTGATGTTGTCCGGCAGTCGAATGCTAGCCGCCGAATTGAGCCCGGCCACGTAGAGGGTGGTTCCCCCGCACGTGCTCTGTCGGTACTGGACCGTACTCGTCGTGTAACTCATGCAGACGGGCGTGTTCGTCTTGATCGCCATCTGCCGCCCTTCATTGAGATAGGCGCTGAGGGTCTGCGCACCCGACCGAACTCGGGCACTCCGGTAGTAGCTCAGGAACGACGGCATCGCCCACGTCGTCGCGACCAGGATGATGCCGACGGTGATGACGAGCTCTACGAACGAATACCCGGATTGTGAGGTGCGGCGCCGCCGTGCGGGAGCCTCGGGCTTGCCTGAAATCGCCCTGGAAGAGTGTCGAAACATGGCACCTGTTTCGTAGCAAGAAGAAGACCAAGACGTGAACGTTGCTGCCTGGGAGG
>JBGOVO010000413.1:0-3303 GCA_041478145.1 Methylomirabilia bacterium | reverse complement strand
TCCGTGTCGGGGAAGATCGCCGTGACCGGGCACTCCGGCTCGCAGGCTCCGCAGTCGATGCACTCGTCGGGGTGGATGAAGTACATGTCCGCGCCTTCGTAGATGCAGTCCACGGGGCAGACCTCGACGCAGGCCTTGTCTTTCACGTTGATGCAGGGCTCAGCGATGATATACGCCATTCCGGCCTCCTGTTAACCGGTGACCCGGGATAAACTGCCTGGAAACCCACATATTTCTACCAACTTGCACCGCAGGTGTCAAGGCGTTTGACCCGCCGGCTAGAGCGTGCGGAGCTTCGGGTCGAGCGCGTCGCGCAGCGAGTCGCCGAAGAGGTTGAAGGCGAAGACGGAGAGGCTGATGGCGAGGCCCGGGAAGAGGGCCATCCAGGGGGCGGCCTCCGCGAAATCGACCGCGGCCCCCCGCAGCATCAGCCCCCACGCGGGCGTCGGCTCCTGCACGCCCAGCCCGAGGAACGACAGCGAGGCCTCGGCCAGGATCGCCTGGCTGAGGAACGCGGTGAGCATGATCAGGTACGGGGCCACCACGTTGGGCAGCATGTGGCGCAGGATGATCCGCACGTGGCCGAAGCCCGCTGCCCGCGCTGCGTCCACGTAGGGCATCTCGCGGATCGTCAGCGACGAGGATCGGATGACGAGCGCCGCCCGCGGGATCATCGGAACCGTGATGGCCATGATCACGTTCGGGATGCTGTTCCCGAGGATGGCCACCAGCGCGAGCGCCAGGATGATCAGCGGGAACGAGAGGAAGATGTCCATGAGGCGCTGGAGATAGAGATCCACGAGCCCGCCGAAGTAGGCGCTGCCCACCCCGAGCACCGCGCCCAACGTGGCCCCGAGCAAGGCGGCGCCGAAGCCCACCAGCAGCGCGGTGCGCGAGCCGTAAACCAGCCGCGAGAGCACGTCGCGGCCGAAGGCGTCGGTGCCGAGCCAGTGGGCGGCGTTGGGCTTGGCCAGCATGGCGCCGAAGTCCACCGCCACCGGGTCGTAGGGGGCCAGCGGCCCCGCGAAGATGCCGACCGCGATCATGACCAGCACGACGACCGCGCCCACCGCGCCGAGGGTGCGGCGGCGCGCGAAGTCGGTCACCGCGGCCCACCACGTCCCGCGGGAGGAGAGGTCGGTCGCGGGGGCGCCCGCGAGGTCGATCGGGGTGTTCAGGGCCATGGTCTCAGCGGTAGCGAATGCGCGGGTCGAGCCAGGCGTACATGATGTCCATGAAGAAGTTCACGAAGATGAAGATGCCCGCCACCAGCATCACCAGCGCCTGGATCAGGGTGTAGTCGCGATGGGCCACCGCCTGCACGAACAGGAGCCCGATCCCGTTGAGGTTGAAGACCTGCTCGGTGACCACGAGGCCGCCGATGAGGAACGCGAACTCGAGCGCGATGACCGTGAGCACCGGCAGCATCGCGTTCTTCAGGGCGTGGCGGGTCAGGATGAGCCGCTGGACCAGGCCCTTGGCCCGCGCGGTCCGCACGTAGTCCTCCCGCAGCACCTCGAGCATGGCGGAGCGGGTCATGCGCGTGGCCACCGCCGAGTAGCGATAGCCGACGGCCAGCGCGGGCCAGATGAGCTGCAGCATGTTCTGCCAGGGATTCACCCAGAACGGGGTGTAGACCATCGGGGGCAGCCATTTGAAGACGATCAGGAACGTGAGGATGAACAGGATTCCGAGCCAGAACGAGGGGCACGACAGGCCCGCGATCGAGAAGATGCGCACCGCGTAGTCCACCCAGGTGTCCTGCCGGAGCGCGGCGAGCAAGCCCAACGGCACCGCCAGGGTCACCGCGACCACGGTGGCCATGATCGCCACCTGCAGCGAGAGCGCGAAGCGCAGCTTGATCTCCTGCCAGATCGGCGAGCCCGTCCACATCGAGGTGCCGAAGTCGAGGCGGGCCACGCCGATCATCCAGGTCCCGAACTGCTTCCAGATGGGCTGATCGAGCCCGAACCGCGCGCGCTCCTGCTTGATCATCTCGTCGGAGGCGGCGCCCCGATCGCCCGCCAGCCGCAGCTCGACCACGTCGCCGGGGATCACGCGAATCAGAAAAAACGTGACCACCGCCACCCCGACCAGGGTGGGGAACATGAGGAGGAATCGCTTCAGCAGGTACTTCCACATGAGCCGCGAGCGGCGCCCGGGCCGCGCTCTCCGTCTACTCCGACAGCCACACCGTGTCGAGCTGGTTGTTGAGGTAATGGCTGGGCGTGATCGTCCAGCCTTTGACCTTCGCGCTGTGCGGGATGATGCGGTGCCACTGGAGCGTCCAGATCACGTGCGCTTCCTCGTCGAGCAGCCGCTTCTCGAACGCGCGCACGTACTTCTTGCGCTCCTCGGGATCGACGGCGCGCGCCTGCTTCTGGTATAGCTCGTCGATCATCTTGTCCTTGTGCTTGCCGTAGTTGGCGTCCGAGTTGCTGACGAAGCGAGCCAGGTCCAGGTCCGGCTCGACGATGAAGCCGCACTGGAAGTCCATGGCGACCTCGAAGTCGCCGCGCTTCAGCATCGGGTGATAGGCGGAGGCCTCGATGGTCTCGACCTTCACGTTGAGGCCGATCTGTCGCCTCTGGTCCACCAGCCAGATGCCGAGCGGCTCGTAGGGATGCGGGATGCCGCGGTTCTTGAAGGTGAACGCGAAGCCGTCGGGAACTCCCGCCTCGCGCAGCAGGCGCTTGGCCTCGGCTCGCGCCGCGTTGATGTCGTGGCCGTAGCCCGCCAGCTTTTCCAGCTCCGCGGGCGGGGTGGCGTACGGCGTGCCGGGCACCTGGACGCCGCTCACGTCGCGCACGATCGTGATCTTGGAGAGCTTCTGCGAGGCCTCGTAGCGGTCGAGCGCCAGCGACAGCGCCCGCCGGACCCGCTTGTCGTCGAAGGGCTTCTTCTCGTGGTGCATGGAGACGAAGTTCAGGCAGTCCCAGGGGCTCTCCTGCACCGCGATCTTGTTGCCGAGGGCCTGGGTGAGCTGATCACGCTCGGCCGGGCTGAAGCCGCGGAACTGGATGTGGGCCCGCTCGCCGCGGATGGCCGCCACCTGCGCGGCATTTGAGCTCATGAAGATGGCCCGGAACCCGTCGAGATACGGCTTGCCCTTGTCCCAGTAGTTCGGGTTCTTCTTGCCCACCCAGTGCGAGCCCTTGACGTGCTCGACGAAGAGGAAGGGCCCGGTGCCCATGATGTTCTTCTCGTACCAGTGCATGTCCTTGGCCAGGATGTCCGCCTTGTAGATCCAGTTCCACGGCGAGGCCAGGTTCAGCAGCAGCGAGCCCTCGGGGTACTTCAGGC
>JBGOVO010000208.1:0-6969 GCA_041478145.1 Methylomirabilia bacterium | reverse complement strand
GACAGCGCCGTTTCGCCCGTACAGCTACCAGGCCCTGCAGCGGGAATACGGGCGCTCGGGCCGCGCCGGCACGGGGCTCGAACCCTTCGAGCTGTCCCTCGACAAGGTCCAATCCTTCTTCGGATTGAAGCTCGATGTCACTCTCCGTGGCCCGGAGGTCCCGAATTTCCAGAAGGCCTTCGGGGTCGGCCGGCTCCGGCTCACCCGGCTGCAGCTCAAGGACGGCACCGTGATCGTGCCGCCGCCGATTGACGCGGCCAGCCCGGCCGCGGCAATACGGTCGAGGTGGGAAAGCGCGGTTCGCTTTGGCGGCTCGCCCAAGGACGGAAGCCTATCGACCGCGTTGGGCTTCTACGTCGATTCGAAGGCCAAGCCCGAGGACCTGAAGGCGGTGCAAGGAGTCTTGACGCTCCGGTTCCCCAAGGCGCTCGACACCTTGGCGCTCGATGACCTGACCGTGGGCCGGCAAGCTCAGCGGGGTGATCTGACCGTCACCGTCGTGGCCAGGGGCCGCAAGAGCGTGACGCTTCAGACGAACCGAGCCGGCGATCGCGTCTACTACGTCCGGCTGATCGGCGGCGATGGCCAGGCCCTCGCGTTCTTTGGACCGAACATCAGCGAGGCGCCGGATGGCGCGTGGCGCTTCGAGCTCTCGCTGCTCAGTCCGCCCGTAAGAGCGGAGATCGTCCTGGCCAGCGAGGTGGACCAGAAGAGCTACCCGGTGACCCTTACGCCCGATCCTCAACCGAAGTGATTGACCACGATGACGCCTGTCTCGCCCCGCGCACCAGCTCATCCTGCTCGCCGCGCTCTGTCGGCTCGCCGTTGCACTTCTAGTGGCCCCAAAACGTCGAGTTGGTTAGTGCCTGGTCAAGGAGCTAAGCGCGCGCGACCTCGGCGGCCCTGGGGGCGCGGATTTCGCCTGGGCAACCAGGCCAGGAGTCGGTCGGGGTGGAGTTGACCCGCTTCCGTGGATCATTGAATTGGTGCGCAAGGGCCGCACGCCTGAATCACTCGCGGAGCAGTTCGAGCCGACCGCCCAGACCATCCGCAACTGGCTGGCCCAGGCCGACCGCGACGCCGGGCAGCGCCCGGATGGCGTCACGACCGACGAGCGCGAGCAGCTCCGCCGGCTGCGGCGGGAGAACAAGACCCTCCGCGAAGAACGGGCGATCAAACCAAAGGCCGCAGGGTCAAATGCAGGATGGCGGTCAAGGGTGGAAAGCCCCCGGATCTGTTGCTCTCGCCACCGCCAGCCGACAACGCGGTAAGCTCCTGCCATGGACCCACGACTCGAGATCATGGTGGAAGCGGCCCGCGCGGGGGGCGCGGTGGCGCTCGGACACTACCGGCGGGAGCTGGCGGTCTCGCTCAAGCCCGACCGCTCGCCGGTCACCGAGGCCGATCACGAGGCCGAGCGCACGATCGCTGCCGTGCTGCTGGCGCGATGCCCCGATCACGGAGTGCTCGGCGAGGAGCTGGGCGAGTCGGGCCCCCGCGGCCGGCGCTTCATCGTCGACCCCATCGACGGCACCCGGAACTTCGTCCGGCGCATCCCGACCTGGGCGGTGCTCATCGGGCTCGAGGAGGACGGGGTGGTCACCGCGGGCGTGGTCTACCAGCCGGTCACGGGGGTGCTCCATACCGCGTGGAGGGGGCAGGGGGCGTACCGCGACGGCGAGCGGATCCGGGTCTCGCCCGTCGACACGCTCGAGCGCGCGCTGGTCGTCCACTCGTCGGTGAACTTCCTGCGGAAGAGCCGCTACTGGGATGGCTTCCTCCGCCTCGCGGATCGTACCCAGGTGCAGCGCGGCTTCGGAGACTTCTCGGCCTATCTGTGGGTGGCCGAGGGCCAGGGGGAGGTCGCGCTCTCGACCACCGTCAAGGCCTGGGACGTCGCCGCTCTCAAGGTCCTCGTGGAAGAGGCGGGAGGCCGGTTCACCGATCTCGACGGCCGCCCCGGCATCTATGGCAGCACGGTCTTCGCCACCAACGGGCTGCTCCATGACGCGGCGCTGGCCGTCATGGACGCCCGCCCATGAAGGAGGAACGCGCGTGAAACAGCTCCGGGATCGCGTCGCGGTCGTGACGGGGGCGGCGAGCGGCATCGGCCTCGCGCTCGCCGCGCGCTTTGCCGCCGAAGGCATGAAGGTTGTCATGGCCGACGTCGAGGCGCAGGCCCTCGCGAAGGCGGCCGAGGGGGTCCGGCGGAAGGCGTCCGCCGTGCTGGCCACGCGGGTCGACGTCTCCCGCCCCGATGAGGTGGAGCGTCTGGCGCGCGAGACCTACGACGCGTTCGGCGCCGCCCACGTGCTCTGCAACAATGCGGGCGTCGCGGTAATCGGCGCCGTCCACGAGCACACGCTGGCGGACTGGCAATGGGTCATCAACGTGAACCTGTGGGGGGTGATCCACGGCGTGCGCGCGTTCGTGCCGCGCATGCTGGCCGGGGGCGACGAGGCCCACATCGTCAACACCGCATCCATGGCCGGCCTCACCACCGCGCAGTTCATGTCGGTGTACGACGTCACTAAGCATGGGGTCGTGGCGCTGTCGGAGTCGATGTACAAGGAGTTCGCGGTGTCCGGCGCTCCCATCGGCGTGTCGGTGGTCTGTCCCGGCCTGATCGACACCAACATCATGCGCTCGTCGCGCAATCGGCCCGAGGAGCTCGCCGAGGAGGGCAAGGTCGGCCCGATGGCCCAGGCCTTCGGCCAGGCCCTGTCGGATCGGCTCGCCGGTGGCTACCCGCCCTCGGAAGTGGCCGAGCAGGTCCTCGAGGGAATCCGCGAGGGGCGCTTCTACATCGTGCCCGCCCAGCCGGAGGTGAAGTCGAACATCGCGATCCGCGCGCAGGACCTCCTCGAGCTGAGGAACCCGACGCTTCGCCGGGGATAGCGAGGACCCGCGCGGCATGGATCCGAGCGGGCGCCCCCGGGTGCTGGTCCCGGCCCTGCTGGCCGGCGTGATGCTGGTCGTCACCCTGACGCCGGCGGCCGACGCGCAGCGGGGTCTCGGCAAGGGTAAGCACCGGGCGCCGGAGCAGGCGGCCCCGGCCGAGACGACGGCGGACGAGTACCCGCTCGACGGTCCCCACGCGCTCGAGGCCACCGACCGTGGCGAGGGTCGCCAGGCGCTCGCCTACTACGAGCGCGCGGCCGCCGAGGCCGAGCAGCAGGGCAATCAGGTGCGCGCGGCGCGAGCCTGGCACGCGGCGTCGCTGGTGGCGCGTCGCCTCGGCCGCTATCAGAAGGCCATCCAGGCGGGGAGCCGGGCGATCGAGGTGTTCAAGGGCGCCGGTGCGCTGACGCCGCCGGACATGGGCGCGTGGGCTTCGACGTATTCCCAGCTCGGCGCGGCGTATCGCGCGGTGGGCGACCTCGCGAGGGCGCGCCAGGCGCTCGAAGACGGGCTCGAGTTCGCGAAGACGCGCATGAGCGGGCGGCGCGAGGGGCAGGCCGAGGGCTTCCTCCTGAACGGACTCGCCCTGGTGGCCTACGCCCAGCACGACTACCCGACGGCGCTGGCCCGCAATACCGAGGCGGCCCAGTTCTTCGAGGCCGCCGAGAGCCGGCTCCAGCCAAAGACGCCGGAGCGACTCCGCGCGAATATCCGTCGCTGGGCCGCCAACTCCTTCCTCGGGATCGGCCGAGCTCAGCTCGCGCTCGGGCATCCCGACCTGGCCGAGCCCGCGTTCGACCGGGGTCTCAGGTATGCCCGCCAGAGCGGCGTCCGGGGGATCGAGATCGATCTCCTCTCCGGCCAGGGCAGTCTGGCGCTCGCGCGGCAGGACTGGGCGAAGGCGCTCGGGTTCTATCAGCAGTGCATCGCGCTCTCCAATCAGACCAACCGCGCGGGGGGGCTCCCGGGCCTCTACCAGGGCCAGTCCCGCGCGCTCGAGGGGCTCGGCCGCCCCGAGGAGGCCTTCGCCGCGGCGCGGGAGGCGGTGCGCCACATCGAGGAGATCCGCGCGGATCTGGGTGACTCCGGACTGCGGACCGGCTTCTTCGAGGACAAGCAGGGGATCTACCAGCACGCGGTGTACCTGGCGCTCAGCACCCAGCACCCGGAGGAGGCGTTCGCCCTCGCCGAGCAGAGCCGGTCCCGGACCTTTCTCGACCTGCTCGGCAGCCAGACCACGCTCTCCAAGGGCCGCACCCGCGCGCTGGTCGACGAGGAGGTGCGGCTCCGCGCCCGACTGGCCGAGGCGCAGGCGCAGGCCCAGGACTCCGACGGATCCGAGGAATCGGAGCGCGCGCGCCCGCCGGTCGAAGGGCTCGACCGGGACTACCGCGCCTTCCTCGAGCGCGTCCGGAAGGAGAGCCTCGAGCAGGCGTCACTGATGGTGGTGGAGCCGGTGACCTTGTCGGGGATCCAGGGTCTGCTGCCGGAGGGGACGACACTGATCGAGTACCAGGTCGGCGATGGCGGGGTCGTCGTGTGGATCGTGGACCGCCAGCATTTCAAGGTGGTGCGGCTTCCCGGCGACCGTCAGTCGCTCGTCGCGCAGATCCGCCGCTTCCGCGCCGCCATCACCGGCCAGGGACCGCTCGCCGAGGTGCAGGCCCAGGCCCAGGCGCTCTATCGCCGGCTACTCGGCCCGGCGCGGGACGAGATCCGCGGCACGCGACTCGTGATCGTGCCGCACGGGGTGCTCCACTACCTGCCGTTCGCCGCGCTCCGCTCGCCGGCCGGCCGGTGGGTCGTGGAGGACTTCGCGCTGAGCACGCTGCCCAGCGCGAGCGTGCTCCGCTACCTCGTCGACAAGGGAGCCGGCGCGCCCGCCCGCGCGCTCGTCGTCGGCAACCCCGACCTGGGCCCGGCCCTCGCACTGCCGTGGGCCGAGCGGGAGGCCCGCATGGTCGGGCAGCGCGAGCGCGAGGCGACCGTGCTCGTGCGGGCCGACGCCACCGAGGTCCAGGTCAAGAAGCTCGTCGAAACGGTGGGGCTCGTCCACTTCGCGACCCACGGCGAGCTGAGCGAGACCGATCCGCTCTCGTCGGCGGTTCTCCTGGTGCCGGGCGGGGGTGAGGACGGCCGGCTCGAGGTCCGCGAGGTCTTCGGTCTGGACCTGCACGCCCGGCTCGTCGTGCTGTCGGCGTGCGAGACCGGACTCGGCAAGCTCTCCCGCGGCGATGAGCTGGTGGGGCTTCAGCGGGCCTTCCTCTACGCGGGGACCCCGGCCGTGATCACCACCCTGTGGAAGGTCGACGACCGGGCGAGCTACGAGCTGGTCCGCGCGTTCTACGGTCGGCTGGACGCCGCGGGCCCGCTCGAGGCCCTCCGGGAGGCCCAGCTCGAGACCCTGCGCGCGTTCCCCCATCCGTTTGCCTGGGCCGCCTTCGGCCTCACCGGGGTGCCCCGCTGAACCCCGCTTGACAGCGCCGGCCGGAGTTTAGTATTACTTAAGTCGAGTTTCGTCCCCACGTAATCATGCCGACGCGGCTGGCGCTCAGGATCAATGGAGAGGATCGCGACGTCTTCGCGGCGACGCACAAGACGCTGCTCGAGGTGCTCCGCGAGGAGCTGAACCTCACCGGGACCAAGCACGGCTGCGAGCTGGGCGAGTGCGGCACGTGCACCGTGCTGGTCGACGGCCTACCCGTGCTCTCGTGCCTGGCCCTGCCCGTCGAGTGCCAGGGGCGCGAGATCAAGACGGTGGAGGGCATGGCCCAGGGCGGCCAGCTCCACCCGCTGCAGCAGGCCTTCGCCGAGCTGGGCGCCGCCCAGTGCGGCTACTGCACCCCCGGCATCCTCCTCACCGCCGAAGCCCTCCTCGTGGACAACTCGACCCCCACGCGGGACGAGATCAAGCAGGCGCTGGCGGGCAACCTGTGCCGGTGCACGGGCTACACGAAGATCCTGGACGCGGTCGAGCTCGCCGCCCTGCGCATGAAGGGGGCCCGCACGTGAAAAAGGATCGATTCACCATCATCGGCCAGTCCCTGCCGAAGATCGATGCCTGGGCCAAGGTGGTCGGCGAGACCAAGTACGCCGACGACCTCGTGATGTCGCGGATGGCTCACGGCAAGCTGCTGCGCAGTCCCCACCCCCACGCGCTGATCAAGCGGATCGACACGACGCGCGCCCGCGCGCTGCCCGGCGTCTACGCCGTCATCACCGGGCACGACCTGCCGCGCGTGAAATTCGGGATCCTCCCGGTGTCGCAGGATGAAGAAGCGCTCTGCGTGGAGAAGGTACGCATGGTGGGCGACGCGGTGGCGGCGGTGGCCGCGTTCGACGAGGAGACCGCCGAGCGCGCCACCGAGCTGATCGAGGTGGAATACGAGCCGCTGCGGCCGCTCATGTCCATCGAGGATTCGCTGAAGCATCCGGAGGTGCGCATCCACGAGTACGGCGACCGGCCGAACGTGCACAAGGCGGTGGCCCTGCAGTTCGGGGACGTGGAGGCGGCCTTCGCCGCGGCCGACCTGGTGCGAGAAGACGCCTTCTTCTTCGAGGGCAACACGCATCTGCCGATGGAGCAGCACTCGGCGGTGGCCCAGTGGGGCGCCGACGGCAAGCTGACGCTCTGGTCCTCGACCCAGACGCCGCACTACGTGCACCGGCTGCTCGCCAAGATCCTGGACATGCCCCAGGCCCACATCCGGGTGGTCGCGGCGCCGGTGGGCGGCGGCTTCGGCGGCAAGCTCGACCCGTTCGCCCACGAGATCGCCGCGTGCAAGCTCTCCCAGCTCACCGGCCGCCCCGTGAAGATCACCCTCACCCGCGAGGAGGTCTTCTACGTCCACCGCGGCCGGCATCCGGTGCTGATGTGGATCAAGACCGGCTTCACGAATGACGGCGCGATCACAGGCATGCACTTTCGCTCCTGGCTCGACGGCGGCGCCTACGGCAGCTACGGCGTGGCCAGCACCTTCTACACCGGCGCGTTGCAGACGGTGACGTACAAGGTGCCCCACTACAAGTTCGAGGGGGTGCGGGTCTTCACCAACAAGCCGGCCTGCG
>JBGOVO010000344.1:0-4458 GCA_041478145.1 Methylomirabilia bacterium | reverse complement strand
CTGACGATGTCGGTCGCGGTGTACCCCTCGGGATGGCCGACGTGGAGCCCGGCCGCCGAGGGGTAGGGGAACATGTCGAGGACGTAGCGCTTGTCCCGTCCCGGGCGGCGCACCGCGCGGAACGTCGCGTGCTCCTCCCAGAAGCGCTGCCAGCGGCGCTCCACCTCACCGTGGTCGTACGGGGCGAGACGGCATCGCCGCATCACGGGGACCTCCTCTCGGTGAAAACGAAAAAGCCTCTCCGGGTTGCGGGAGAGGCTTCGGGCGCGCGCCGCGGGGGCGCGCGCCTAGGTCAGGTGCAGGGTCGCGGTCGGGACGTTGCGCTCCTTCATGTCCCCGGCATTGTCACAAGCGCCGGCCGCCGATGTCAACTTCGCGGCCGGCCCGGCCGTGGGCCGTGAAGCTTGACACGCCCCGGCGAAGCGCCTAGCTTCAGGGCCTGGTCAGGAGGGCCCCGCCATGCATGACTACGTGATCGTGGGCGCCGGCTCCGCCGGCTGCGTCCTCGCGAACCGCCTCTCGGCCGACCCGTCCACCAAGGTCTTGCTGCTCGAGGCCGGCGGCCCGGACACCTCCCCGTTCATCCACACGCCGGCCATGATGGGGTTCCTGCCCGACAGCCCGTACGACTGGCGCTACCGGACGGTGCCTCAGCTCCATTGCAACATGCGGCGCTTCGCCTGGCCGCGCGGGCGGACCCTGGGCGGATCCAGCTCGATCAACTACATGATCTACATCCGCGGCCATGCCGCGGACTATGACCACTGGGCTCAGCTCGGCAACAAGGGCTGGAGCTACGAGGACGTGCTGCCGGTCTTCAAGAAGTCCGAGCACAACGAGCGCCTGAGCGACCGGTTTCACGGGCGCGGGGGCCCGCTCAACGTGGCGGACCACCGGTTCCGCCATCCGCTGTCCGAGATGTTCGTGGCCGCGGCCCAGGAGACGGGCGTGCCCGCCAACGCCGACTTCAACGGCGCGACCCAGGACGGCGCCGGCTTCTACCAGGTGACCCAGAAGGACGGGCTGCGCTGGAGCACCGCGAGCGCGTTTCTTCGGCCCGCCCTCGCGCGGCCGAACCTGACCGTCATCACCAGCGCCCTGGCCTGCCGCATCCGGTTCGAGGGGCGGCGCGCGGTCGGCGTCGACTACGTCTGCCGCGGGCAATCGGCCTCCGCCGAGGCCTCGCGCGAAGTGATCCTGAGCGGGGGAACCATCAACTCCCCGCAGCTCCTGATGCTGTCCGGGGTCGGGCCCGCGGCTCATCTCCGGGCTCTGGGCATCGACGTCGTCGCGGACCTGTCCGGCGTCGGCCAGAATCTGCAAGACCATCTCGGGACCTTCCTCCGGAACGAGATCACGGTGCCCTTCTCGCTCTACGGGGCGACCCCGGAGCAGCTCGCGGCGGTGCAGGCCGAATACGAGGCGACGCGGCAAGGCCTCTTCACCTCGAATATCGCGGAGGCGGGCGCCTTTCTCAGGACGGAGGGCAGCGGCGGGCCGCCGAACCTGCAGGGGTTCTTCCTGCCGTACTGCCTGACCGAGTCGCCGCTCGACGCCTTCCAGCCCTACTGCCACGGCATCACCTTCGCCTTCTACGTCAACCGGCCGGCCAGCCGGGGGCAGATCACGCTGGCGTCGACCGATCCGCTCGATCAGCCCCTGATCGATCCGGCCTATCTGAGCGCGCCCGGCGACCTGCCGCAGTTCGTGGCGGGGATCCAGAAGCTCCGCGAGATCTTCCGCGCCAAGCCGCTCGCCGACATCCTGGGGCGCGAGCTGGGCCCCGGCCACGAGGCGCAGAGCGAAGCGGAGATCGCCACCTACGTGCGCGACCGGGCCTCGGGCACGATCTTCCATCCGGTCGGCACGTGCAAGATGGGCGCGGACGAGCGGGCGGTGGTGGACCCGTCGCTCCGGGTGCACGGGCTGGACGCCCTGCGCGTGGTCGACGCCTCGATCATGCCCACCCTGATCGGCGGCAACACGAACGCGCCCACGATCATGATCGCGGAGAAGGCGGCGGCGATGATGCTGGGCTGACGACGCGGGGGAGGCTCACCACGAAGCAGCTCCCCGCCTGAACGCGGCCCAGGTAACGCGCCTCCCCGCGGTGTCGCCGCGCGATCTGCCGCACCAGCGCCAGGCCCAGTCCGGTCCCGGCGCTAGCCTCCGCCCCCGCGAATCGCCGGAATGGCCGGAACACGTCCTCGCGGTCGGCGTCGGGAATGCCGGTGCCCTGGTCGCAGACCGTGAGCTCGACCACCTCCCCGGTCTGGCGCACGCGCACGTCGACCGGGGGTGCGCCGTGCCGCCGGGCGTTCTCGAGCAGGTTCCTGATCATGCGTCGCAGCAGCCGCGGGTCACCGCGCACCGTCACCGCCTGGCCCTGGAGCGCCGCCTGCTCGTAGCGCGCGCACTCCTCGCTGGCGAGCGCGAGCAGATCCACCTCCTCATCGGCCGCCGGCTCGTCGACGGCATCCAGCCGGCTGGCGAGCAGGATCTCGTCGATCAGGGTGTCGAGCTCCGCGATATCCCGTTCCAGATCGAGCTTGCGCTTCGGGTCGACGCCGTCCTTCAGCAGCTCCACCGCCATGCGGATGCGGGTGAGCGGCGTGCGCAGCTCGTGGGAGGCGTTGGCGAGGAGCGCCTTGTGGGCGCCCATCAGCGCCTCGATGCGGCCCGCGGCGCGGTTGAAGCTCTCGGCGAGCCGCGCCACCTCATCGCGGCCTTCCACGCGGACCCGGGCTCCAAGGTTCCCGGCGCCGAGCGACTCCACCCCGACCTGCAGACGCTCCAGCCGGGCGGTCAAACGGCGCACCACGGGATAGGCGCCGATGCCGACCGCGAGCGCGAGCAGCGCGAGGGCGAAGAACAAGGGCGCGCCCGTGGGACGGTGCTCGGGTCGCACGCGCGCGACCAGCCACCGGCCGTCCCGCAGATGGATCACGCCCGCCGGCCGGCCCCAGGCGCGCACCCAGCCCCCGCGGTCCCGGCCGGGGTCGGGGGCGGGCAGCGGCCCGCCCACGGACGCCAGCGGCGTGCGGTCGGCCGCGAAGAGCGTGACGTCGGCGCGGAGGTTCGCGGCGAGCCGCTCCAGCGCGGCCTGCTGCTCGGGCGGGGGCGCGTCGCCGGGCGGCAGCACGTTCTGGGCGAGCACGCCCGCCACCTCGAAGCCGTAGCCGCCCGGGTTGCCGTCGCCGAGGTAGCGCCAGAGGGCCCCCGCGACGAGCGCGAAGGCCACCAGGCTCGCCAGGACGGCGAGATAGATACGGAGGTAGAGTCGGCGCATCAGTCCTGCTGCCGGGCGAACACGTAGCCGGCCCCGCGAACCGTGAGGAGGCGGCGCGGCCGCTTCGGGTCGTCCTCGATCACGGCGCGGATGCGCGAGACGTGGACGTCGATCGACCGGTCGAAGGCCTCGAGCTCTTCGCCCTTCACGAGATCCATCAAGGTGTCCCGGGAGAGCACGCGGCCGGCCCGCTCGGCGAGTGCCACCAGGAGCGCGAACTGGTGGCCGGTGAGGCTCCGCTCCGCCCCGTCCACGCGCACGCGGCGCGCGTCGCGGTCGATCTCGAGCCGGCCGAAGCGCAGGACATTGGAGGATCGGGCCGGATCCCGCCGGCGCAGGATCGCGCGCAGGCGGGCCAGCAGCTCCCTCGGTTCGAATGGCTTGGGCAGATAGTCGTCGGCGCCCACTTCCAGGCCGACGACGCGGTCCATCGCATCGCCCCGCGCGGTGAGCATGAGCACCGGGGCGTCGGAGAACGCGCGGAGCTGCCGGCACACATCGAGGCCATCCATGTCGGGCAGCATGAGGTCGAGCACCAGCGCGTCATAGGGCTCGCTCGTCAGCCGCGAGAGCCCGGTCCGGCCATCCCCCGCGACCGATACGCGAAAGCCCGCCTCGCCGAGATACTCGGACACCATCTCGGCGAGGCGGCGATCGTCCTCGATCAGCAGGATGTGGGGCCCCACACCCCCAGTCTACCCGCGGTGCCCGTGCCAGCGGCCCATCCGCTCGGCGAGCTGCTTCCGCTGCTCGGGCGTGAGCACGTCGGCGACGTCGGCGAGCGCCTGGGTGAGGCGCTTCGACGCCTGCTCGGCCTGCTGGAGCTGGTTGGCCCGCAGGGCCTCGAGCGCGGCCCGGTCGATGCTCGGCTGCGAGAGCAGGGCGACCGCCTGCAGCCGGGCATCGCGCATCCGATCGCGCATGGGCAACAGATCGCGCGCGGCCGCCTTCACGATCGGCCCGAGCTGCTGCTTCTGGGCGTCAGTGGCGTCCACCTCCACGTACAGGTGCTTGAGCATCCGGTCGAGGTGCGCGTCCAGCTTGGCCGGATCGAGGTCTGCGCCCATGAAGCCGCCGCGGTGCCAGCCTCCGGGGCCGCCTCCGTAGGCGAACGCCTTCAGGCCGATCCCGGTGGCCAGGCCGGCGATGACGGTGGCGATGGCGGCCCG
>JBGOVO010000294.1:0-5187 GCA_041478145.1 Methylomirabilia bacterium | reverse complement strand
GCAATCTCCTGACGCGCGCGATCCCCGCGGCCGGCGTGGTGGCCGCCTCTGGCGGCAATCACGGGGCCGCCGTCGCCTACGCGGCCATGCGGCTCGGCGTGAAGGCCCGCATCTTCGTGCCCACCGTGTCCTCGCCCGCGAAGGTGGCGCGCATCCGGGGATACGGCGCCGACCTGGTCGTGGGCGGCGACCGCTATGCCGACGCGCTCGCGGCCAGCCAGGCGTGGGTGGCGCAATCGGGCGCGCTGCCGGTGCACGCCTTCGATCAGGAGGAGACCCTGCTCGGCCAGGGCACGCTCGCGCTGGTGCTCTTGCGCCAGGGGCCCGGCCTCGACACGCTCCTGGTCTCGGTGGGCGGCGGCGGGCTCATCGGCGGCATCGCCGCCTGGTGCGCGGGGACGCCCCGGGTGATCGGTGTGGAGCCCGACGCCGCGCCCACCCTGACGAAGGCGCTCGCGGCGGGCAAGCCGGTGGACGCCGAGGCGGGCGGGATCGCGGCGGATTCCCTCGCCCCGCGCCGCGTCGGCGAGCTGATGTTCCCGATCGCGCAGGCCCACGTCGCCCGCGTCCTCCTGGTGAGCGATACCGCCATCCGGCAGGCGCAGGAGGCCCTGTGGGAGGCCCTGCGCGTCGTGGCGGAGCCGGGCGGCGCGGCCGCCTTCTCCGCGCTGCTGAGCCGCGCCTACGTCCCGGCGCCGGGTGAGCGGGTGGGGGTCGTCGTTAGCGGAGGCAACACCACTGCGGTAGACTTCGCTCGATGAGCAAGCCGAGCCGGGCCGCCGCCCACTCCGACGCGCTCGCCAGGGCGCTGGACTTCCTGGCCGCCGGCGAGTGGCGGCGGGCGCACGAGATCGTCCAGGGAGAGAAGTCCACGCTGGGCTCGTGGCTGCACGGCATCGTGCACACGATCGAAGGCGATCTGGACAACGCGCAGTACTGGTACCGGAAGGCCAAGCGCGAGTTCCCGGGGGCGGGCGCCCTCCCGCAGGAGATCGCCGCCGCCCGCCTAGCTCTCGGCCAGGAACATCTCGCGTAGCCGCGCCTTCTGCACCTTGTCGCCGTGGGGGCCCGGCGTGCGGGGCACGTCGGCCACGATGCGCACCTGGCGCGGCACCTTGAACGAGGCGATGCGCCCCTTGCAGTGGGCGATCACCTCGGCCTCGGTCAGGTCGGCTGCGCCGGGACGCGGGATGACGTAGGCCACCGCCGCCTCGTTGGTGCGCGCGTCGGGCACGCCGATGACGAAGGCCTGGAGCACCTTCGGGTGCGTCTGCAGATAGGCCTCGATCTCGCCCGGGGCCACCAGGAAGTGACTGATGCGGAGCACCTCGCGCAGGCGGCCGCGGAAGATCACCCGCCCGGCGGTATCGCGCACCGCCAGATCACCGGTCTTGAACCAGCCGTCGCGGCTGAAGGCCTTCACCGTCTCCTCGGGCTTCTCGTAGTAGCCGCGCGTGACCAGTCGGCCGCGGAGCCACAGCTCGCCCTCGCGATCGGTGGGCTGGTCCCGGCCCGTCTCCGGGTCCACCACGCGCGCCTCGAGCCCGTCCGCGGGCCAGATACCCGGGAGGGCGAGGCTCTCGGCCGGCTCGTCGAGGTCGTGCACCATGGCCATGGCGTTGACCTCGGTCATGCCGTAGGGCTGGAAGGCCTTCCGCATCCCGAGCCGCGCCACGACCGCCTCGAAGAGCCCGTCCACGCCGCCGCCGGTGGCCGCGAAGCCGCCGGTGCGGAGGTGCGAGCGATCGCGCCGTGCCAAGTCGGGATGCGCGAGCATCGGCACCGCCATCGAGTCCACGCCGTTCCACACCGTGACCCGCTCCACTTCCATTAAGCGCAGCGCGAGCCCGGGCTCGAAGGTCTCCATCAGGATCAGGGCGGCGCCGTGGCTCAACGTCGCGAGCGGGATGCACACACCGCCCCACGTGCCCGACATGGGCAAGGCGTGCAGCACGCGGTCGGCTTCGGTCATGCGCATCACCTCGCCGCACCACCAGCCGTGGGGCAGGCAGTTGAGGTGGCTGATGACGGCGCCCTTGGGAAACGACGTGGTGCCCGACGTGTAGAGGATGGTGAACGGGTCGTCGGGCTCGACCGTTTCGGCGGCCGCGCGCAGGGCCGGTGCCCACTCCGGGGCGTCGCCGTCCTCCAGCACGTCGCGCAGGCGCAGGCACCCCGGATACGGGTCGTCGGCATCCACGACGACGCGCCGGAGCATCGGGAACTCCTCGACGGCGAGCTCCCCCGGGATGGCCTCGCGCAGCGCGGGGAGCACCTCCCCGAGCGTCTCCAGATAGTCCACCGGTCCCGAGTGATCGGTGCAGACGAGCGTCGTCGCGTCCGACTGGCGCAGGATGTAGCGTAGCTCGTGGGCCCGGTAGCGCGCGTTGAGCGCTACCACCACCGCGCCGATCAGGGCGCAGCCGTACTGGACGAAGAGCCACTCGGGGCGGCTGGGCAGCCAGAGCGCGATCTTGTCGTTCTTCTTCACCCCCAGGGCGAGCAGCCCGCGCGCGACGCGCTGCCCGGCGCGGTGAAGCTGGGCATAGGTGATGCGGCGATCCGGCGCCACGATGGCCTCGCGGTCGGGAACGCGCGCGGCCATGACCGCCAGCATGCCGCCCACCGTCGCGCGCAGGAACGGGTTGCTCTCGCCGGATGGCAACATCGGCCACATGCTAACATCGGGTTGATGAAGTGCCAGGACGTGCGCCGGGCCTTCCCGCTCCTCATCGAGGGGAAAATCCCGCTCACGGAGTGGGCCCTCCTCGAGACGCACCTCGCCGGCTGCGCCGAGTGCCGGCAGGAACTGGGGAAGCAGCGGATCGAGGCGCTGCGGCGGGCGCGCGCCAAGCGGCGCCGCGGGGCCGCCGCGGGGGTGGCGACGGCGGTGCTCCTGGTGGGGGCCGGCGTCGGGTTCTACGTCTACCAGAGCCGCCTTCCCGAGCCGTCGCGCCCGGGTCTCTTCCGCCCGCCGGCGTCGACTCCCGCGGAGGCGCCGCCGGTCACCGCGGCCCCGGTCACGCCGCCGCCTGCGCCTCCCGCTCCCGCCCCTGCCGCGGCCCCCGCTCCGGCGGCGCCGGTCCCGCGCGCGCCGGTCGCAACCGTGCCGCCGGTCACGCCGGCACGGGACCGGGTCCCGGAGGCGGTGCCGCCGCCGGCGCCGCGGCCCAAGACGGCCGTCGAGACGGCCCCGCGGCCAACCGGCGCCCCCAAGGCCTCGGCGGCCGCGCCGGGTGTGCGCTCACCGGGCTCACCCGCGGCCGACGGGATGTCGGCGGATGAGCGAATGCCCACGCAGGCGAAGCCATCCACGGAGCTGAATGCCGCGCCGGGCGCGGAGGCGATGCCGACGCAAAGTTCCGCGCGCCCCGCATCGCGCGGCCGCTAGCAAGCCGCCCGCACCCGACGTCAACAGGGAGGGAGTCGCCCGGGTAGCCGCGCTCAGGCGCCGTCGGGGTGGCGCTTGAGGTACTTGCCGACGGCCTCCATGAGCAGGCCGAGGGCCTCCTTCTCGGTGCGACCGGTCACGCTCACGTCGGGGTAGGGCACCGCGGTCGCCCGGTAGAGCCCTCCCTCTTCCTCCACCATCTCCACCTCGAGCCTCATGCCGGACCACCTCGGGGCGAGGAGCGCGCGCGCTCGGCCAGGAAGAGATAGCGCGAGAGGCTGAAGAAGTACTCGCCCCGCGCCGCCTGACTGCGCACGTCCTCGGCCCAGCGGGCGGCTTCGTCCTCGGTGATCCCGCCCCGGTTGGCCACGAAGCGGGCCACCACGTCGATCATGCCCGGGCTGTAGGTCTGCTCACTCAGCTCGACGTTGACGACCGGGATCAGGGTCACGCTCTTGAGCGCGAACCCCGAGCGCCGCAGCAGCTCGGGCAGCCGGGCGGGCAGGTGCGGATGAGCGAACCGCTGCTCCCATGTCTTGAGAACGCGCGCGGTCCGGTCGCGGTCGCCCGCGTGCCAGACGCAGGACTCCCAGTCGGTCTCCAGCACGGCCATCCGGCCACGCGGCTTCAGGACCCGAGCGGCCTCCTCCAGCCCGCGCTCCACGTCGGCCATGTACTCGTAGACCTGCATGGCGGTCACGAAGTCGAAGGTGCCGGGCGCGAAGGGCAGCGCCTCGGCGTCGGCCTGCCGGAACTCGGTGCGGCCGGTGACCGCGTCGTGGCGCGCCCGCTCCTCGCAGGCGGTGATCATGTCGGGAACCGCGTCCACTCCCATCACCCGCCCGGTCGGCCCCACGTCGCGCGCCAGCTCGCAGGCGAGCAGGCCGAAGCCGCACCCGATGTCGAGGCCCCGCTCGCCGCTGCGCGGGGACACGATGGCGCGCGTGCGGGCCCGCTGCTCGGCGACGTCGGGGGTGGAGCGGGCGGGATCGAGGAGGGCCGGGTTGGGGATCGCCACGCGGGAACGCTAACAGCGCGCGGCGATTCCGTCAACCGGTCGCCACCAAGGTGATGCCCCGCCTCGAGTAGTCGCCTGTTTCAACGCGCGGCGGGCGGGGCCGGGGGGCGGGGGGCCCTCCCGGGGACACGCTGACTCGCGGGCTGAGTGCGCCGTCTCGATCGAGCCACGAGAAGGGATGTCGTCGGCTTCGGCAACGCGCAGAAGACACGGTCCCCGGGAGGGCCCCCCGCCCCCCGGCTCCGCCCGCCTATGCCGCGACCGGCTGTCTACTGAGTCCGGGGTTTCTGCGTGAGGACCTGCAGGACGACCTGGCGCATGTCTGCGAGGTTGAAGGGCTTCTCCAGCGCGGGCTCGCCGGTGTCGGCGAGGAACCGAGCGTATTCCTCGATGCCGGTGTTGGCGCTCATGAAGATGAAGCGCGGCGGGCTATCGGAGTACTGCTGTCGGACGGCGTGGTACAACTCGGGGCCCTCGAGACCCGGCATGCGCAGGTCCGTGATCACCAGGTCGTAGCGCTTCTCCTCCGTGCGGCGCGCGCCCTCGGTGCCGTCGGCGGCGCTGTCCACCTCGTGCCCGTCCCGCTTCAGCACCTCCACGAGCACGTCGCGGAGGTTGTCCTCGTCATCCACGACGAGGATGCGGTGCCGGGCCATGTCAACTCCGCGCGGCGAGGATGGCTTGCGCGATCAGGCGGGCGCCGTCGTAGCAGCGCTCGGGGGGCTCGAAGCTGAAGGCCAGGCGGATGAAGCGCTCGCCGCCGCCGTTGGGGAAGAAG
>JBGOVO010000277.1:0-5534 GCA_041478145.1 Methylomirabilia bacterium | reverse complement strand
GAGACCATCGAGAGCGGCGTGGTGGCGGTCGGACCGAGAGGACGGATCACGCTCTTCAACCGCGCGGCCGAGCAGTTCACGGGGGTGACGGCCCACGCCGTCCGCGGCCACGCGCCGGATCACCTCCCCGCTCCGCTGGGCCGCCTCCTCCAGTCCACCGCCGCCGACGGGCAGCCGCGCTCGCAGATCGAGTTTTCACTTCCGGACACGGCCGGTCAGCTCATCCCGCTCATGTGCTCGACGTCGCCGCTCCGCGGGCCGGACGGCGCGACGCTGGGGGCGGTCGCGGTCCTCAACGACATGTCGAGGCTGAAGGAGCTCGAGCAGGAGAAGCGCCGAGCCGAGCGTCTCGCCTCGATCGAGGCCATCGCGTCGGGCCTCATCCACGAGATCCGGAACCCGCTCGTGGGAATCAAGACCTATGCGCAGCTCTTGCCGTCCCGCGGCGCCAGCCCCGAATTTCGCGACATGTTCTCGCGCACCGCGGGGCGGGAGATCGGGCGGATCGATGATCTGCTGAGTCGATTCCGGACCATCTCGCGGGCTTCGCAGCAGCCCATGGAGACGGTGGACATCTGCCAGTCGCTGCGTGACACGCTCGAGACACTCCACGCGGAGATGGACGATCGCAAGATTCGCCTGCGCCAGGTCGGCGAGGCGACGCGACGGCCGGTGCTCGGCAACGCTTCACAGTTGCAGCAGCTTTTCCTGAACCTGTGCTTAAATGCCATTCAGGCAATGGATCCCGGCGGCGAGCTGACCGTGCGCGTGGCCGACCTCTCGGAAGGGGGCGGAAGCACGCTGCTCGTGGAGGTGGCCGACACCGGACCGGGCATCCCCGACGAGCTGCTCGCGCGCATCTTCGATCCTTTCGTCACGACCAAACCGCACGGCACGGGCCTCGGGCTCGCCATCTGCCGCGGCATCGCCGACGCGCATCACGCGCGGCTCGCGGCCCGAAACAACGTCGGCCGGCCCGGCTGCACCTTCACCGTCGAGTTCCCGGTCCCCTCGGGCCGTCCGGCCCGCATCGCTCCGTGAAGACGGTTCTCCTCGTCTCCGCGAGTGACGCGCTCCGCCCCCGGCTGATGCGGGCCCTGGAGCCCACCCACTCCGTCTTCACGGCCGCCTCGGACGACGAAGCGCTGCGGACCCTCCGCCTGACTCAGATGGAGCTGATCGTCAAGGAGGCGGCCCCGCCGCTGCGGAGCCTGGCGTCGTTCATCGCGAGCGTCCGGCATCTCTGCCCGACCGTGGTCGTGGTGTGTGTGCTGCCGGGCGCCGAGACCGCGGAGGACGAGAGCGCCGCCGAGGCCAGCGACTTCGTGCTGCTCCAGCCCTTCACGAGCCGGCAGCTGCAGGGCCTGCTCAAGCAGGCCGACGACAAGCTCCGTCTCCTCCAGGAGCTGGCCGCCCTGCGGGCCTCCCGACGCCCGGGCGGGGAGGGCAGCCCGGAAGAGCCCACGCCGAGCGCGCAGGCGTCGTCGCACGCGTTGACCCAGATGGCAAAGGAGTTCGCGAAGGCACTGGCGGCCGGCTTCGATCTGCCGCGCGTGCTCGATCAGTTCCTCGACGGCGTGGCGGAGCTGACGCGGCCGAGCCGCGCCGCGATCCTCCTCGCCGATCCGGAGACCCGTCACTATCGGGTGGCCGCCTATCGTGGCCTCGCGCCGCACGTGGTGGAGTCGCTCACGCTCTCCGGGGATCGGGGGTTGCCGCTGTGGCTGGCCGCGGAGGGCCGGCTCATCCAGATCGACGAGGCGCAGGGCCGCGCCGCGGATCCGGCGGCGCGCGAGATCGCCCACGAGCTGGCGATGCTGCAGTCGGTCGTGGCCATCCCCCTCAGCTCGCACGGGGAGCTGGTCGGAATCCTCACGCTGGGACAGCGCATCACCGGCGGCGGCTACGGGCGCGGGGAGACCGAGACCCTGTTCAGCCTCGGCACCCATCTGGCCACCGCGATCCGCGACATCCGCGTGCACCACCTGCTCCAGTACGAGAAGGAGTTCAACGAGCGGATCGTGGCGCGCATGTCGAGTGGCGTCATCACCATCGATCCCAACGAGAAGATCGTCGCGATCAATGGGCGCGCCTCGGAGATCCTCGGTATGCCGGCCCGCGAGGTGCTGCATCGCGATCTGCGCGTGCTGCCATCCCCGCTCGGCGACATGCTCTTCGAGGCCCTCTCCAAGGGCCGCTCGGTGACGCGAGCCGAGGTGCAGCTCGCCCTCCGCAACCTGCCCCTCGAGGTCTCCACCTATCCGGTGATGGGCGACCGCACCGAGCCCATGGGCGCCGTGCTCGTGTTCGAGGACCTGACCGCCCAGCGGCAGCTCGCCCAGGAACGGCGGGGGGCCGAGCAGCTCCAGCTCCTCACCCAGGTGGTGGCCCGGATCGCGGACGAGATCAAGAACCCCCTCGTCTCCATCAACGCGTTCATGGAGCTGATCGGCGAGCGCTACGACGACGCCACCTTCCGCAATCAGTTCTCGTCGGTGGTCGGCCGCGACGTGCGCCGCCTCGTCCAGATCTTCGACAAGCTCGCCGCGCTGGTGAACGACGGCGACTACAAGCGGGAGACCCTGGATCTGCGCCAGGTGGCGGAGGAGGGTCTGGCCGAGCTGGGCGCGCAGACCCTGCCGGCGGGCAACGGGCAGGCGCGCCTGCTGACCTTCACCGACGAGTCCACCCAGAAGCACGTCACCGCCACCCTGTCCCACGAAGGCACGTCCTTCCTGGTCCGCGGCGACCACACCATGTTCAAGAAAGCCATGTCGTACCTGGTCTGGTATCTCCTGCGCAAGACGCCTGCGCCCGAAGCCAAGGTATCGGTATCCATCGCGCACCTGGCGAGCGAGGAGCGCGTGCGACTCACGGTGGCCTCGCGCAGCGCGGAGGTCCGGCCCGAAGAGCTGCAGGCGATCTTCGACCCGATCCAGGTCGTTCAGGAGAACCTCATCGACGTGGGGCCGAGCGTGAGCCAGCGTATCTTCGAGAGTCAGGGAGGCCGGCTCGAGGCCAAACAAGGGCGGGGCGAGGTCAGCTTCACCGCGTCGCTCCCGGCGGCGGGGCAGCCATGAACGAGCGTCCGAAGGTGCTGGTGGTGGACGACGAGATGGGGCCGCGCGAGTCGCTGCGCATGATCCTCAAGCCGCGCTACGAGATCGCGACCGCGGACAGCGGCGAGGCCGCGCTGAAGACCCTCAGCACGTTCCACCCCGACCTGATCTTCATGGACATCAAGATGCCGCAGATGGACGGCATCGAGCTGCTGCGCCGCATCAAGGGCGCGGACCCGAGCATCGAGGTGGTGATGATCACCGCCTACGCCTCGCTCGAGACGGTGAAGAACGCTCTCACCCACGGCGCCTTCGAGTACCTCATCAAGCCCTTCAGCCGGCAGGACCTGGAGGAGACGGCGCGGCGGGCGCTGGCGCGCCGGCAGGCCGAGCAGGGCACCCGCAACCAGCTCACGACCCTCGTCGACGAGATGCGCGCGCTGGCGACCAAGACCCGCACCCTGGAGGAAGAAGCACGGCGCGAGCCGGTCGAGCAGTCTTTGCGGGTCACCCAGCTCTCGATCCTCCGGGAGATCTCCCGGAGCCTGCTCGGCCAGCTCGATTTCCGCCAGCTCACGACCGCCATCACCGACCAGCTCAAGGACGCGCTCGGCTACGACGAGGCGACGGTCCGCCTGGGGGCCTCCGCGCCCGCGGAGGCGGCCGGGGAGACCCGCATCGTGTGCCCGATCCGCGACGACGGCAACACGCTCGGCTACCTCCTGGTGGCCAACCGCGCCGCCACGCGCCCCATCGACCCGCGCGAGCGCGAGCTGCTCGAGATGCTGTCCGACTATCTGGCGGTCGCCATCCGCAACTCCCGCCTCTACGGCGAGGTCGCGGAGACCAAGCAATACCTGGAGCAGCTCATCCGCTCGGCCGGCGACGCGATCATCTCCGTCGACGCGGACGGGAATATCCGCGGCTGGAACCCCGCGGCGGAGCGCATCTTCGGGCTCCCCGGACCCCAGGCGGTGGGCCAGGCCTTCGCGAGCCTCCTGCCCCCGGAGCCGTATCGCACGGCGCGGGCGGCGCTGTCGCGAGAAAACCCGGTGCGCGCCTTCGACGTCACCACCAAGCGCGCGGACGGGCGGCCGCTGAACCTGGCCGTCACGCTCTCCTCCCTCACCGGCCGCGACGGCAGCCTCGAAGGCATGCTGGCCCTCGTGCGCGACATGACCACCCAGCGCGAGATCGAGGCCCAGATGCACCAGTCGGAGCGCCTCACCGCGCTGGGCCAGATGGCGGGCGGTATCGCGCACGACTTCAACAACCTGCTGCAGGCCATCCTCGGCTACGCGCAGCTCATGGCGCGGAGCCCGGGCAACCTGGACGTGGTCCGCCGGGGCCTCGACGTGATCGAGAAGGCGGCCAACGGCGGGGCGGAGACGGTGCGGCGCATCCAGAAGTTCGCGCGCCTGCGGCCGGACGAGCCGTTCGTCTCCATGGACCTCAACCAGGTCGTGCGAGACTCGCTCGCCATCACCCGCCCGCGCTGGGACGAGAAGAAGGTCAAGGGCGGCGTGCCGCTCCAGCTCGAGCTGGAGCTGGGGCCCGTCCCGGTGGTCATGGGGCGGCCCGCCGAGCTGAACGAGGTCTTCACCAACCTCGTGCTCAACGCCATCGACGCCATGCCCAAGGGGGGCACGCTGCGCATCCGCACGCGCCTCGGCGACCACCGCCACGCCGTCATCACGGTGGCCGATACCGGGATGGGGATGTCGGAGGACGTGCGCAAGCGGGTGTTCGACCCCTTCTTCACCACCAAGGGCGAGGAGGGCACCGGGCTCGGTCTCTCGGTCTCCCACTCCATCGTGGAGCGGCACGGCGGCGACTTGCGGGTGGACAGCCGCCCGGGCGAAGGCACGACCTTCACCATCACGCTGCCCATCGGCATGAGCCCGACCGGCGAGAGCGCGGCGGGAGGCGAGGCCCGCGGCGAGCGCAAGGGCCGCATCCTGCTCGTGGACAACGACCCGCAGGTGCTGTCCATCCTGGGCGAGATGCTCAAGGACGCGGGCCACCACGTGCTCCCCGTTCCGAGCGGGCGCGAAGCCCTGCGCGTCTTCGTCCCGAGCGGCTTCGACCTGGTCATCACCAATGTGGGGATGCCGGAGATGAGCGGCTGGGACGTGGCCGAGCGGCTGCGCGCCGGCGACCCGCACGTGCCCGTCATCTTCATCACCGGCTGGGGGCTGCAGGAGGAGGACCAGGCGCGCTGCCGGCGCCTCGGGATCTCGGCGCTCCTCTTCAAGCCCGTCCCGCCGCAGGAGCTGCACCGCACGGTGCAGGTGGCGCTCGCCGCGCGCCCCCGCTAGCGAGCACCACCCTCACCCTCACCACCCCTCACCCTACCCTCTCCCCTGAGGGGAGAGGGGCATAGGGTGGGGACAACCCTTAGACGCGCTCGATGATCGTCGCGATCCCCTGCCCGAAGCCGATGCACATCGTCTGCAGCCCGTAGCGCTTCTTGGT
>JBGOVO010000387.1:0-3674 GCA_041478145.1 Methylomirabilia bacterium | reverse complement strand
CGCTGCAGGCACATCGTGCACTTCTCCATGACGCCGAGCTGCCGCACCGTGACGTCGGGATTGAGCTGCAGGTCGAGCGGCGCCGGCCACGTGTAGTTGAACCAGTTGAACTTCCGCACGTGGTACGGGCAGTTGTTGCCGCAGTACCGCGTCCCCACGCAGCGGTTGTAAACCTGCCCGTTGAGCCCTTCCTTCGTGTGGTAGGCGGCGTAGACGGGACAGACCGGCTCGCACGGGGCGACTTCACAGTGCTGGCAGAACATGGGCAGGAACATGTTGACGGGCTTGGCCGCCGTGCCCTCCTGCCAGCGCTCGACCCGCATCCAGTGCTGGATCCGGCCGTAGGCCACCTGCGCCTTGCCGACCGTCGGCACGTTGTTCTCGCTCTGGCAGGCCAGGACGCAGGCCTGGCAGCCCGTGCAGCGGTCCACGTCCACCGTCATGCCCCAGCGATACTCGGGGTACTTGACGCGCGGGTACATGCTCGGGTGGCTCGCGTGCTCCGGCGGCTTGCCGCGCAGCTCCAGCTCGCGGGCGGGCCCGAGCCCCACCCACTGGGCGATCTCGCGATCGTCCTGATCGAACTGCGCCTGCGGGATGGCCAGCGGCCGGCGGCCGCCCGTCTTCGCGATCGCGACCTTGACCGCCAGATGCGGTAGGCCCCCCGACGCCGGATCGGGGGCGGCGGCGAGCAGCTCGACCGGATTGGCGCCGACGTTCAGGAAGCTCGCCTGGCTCGAGGTGCCGGTCGCCGCGTTACCCTGCTGGGCGAACCCACCCGGATACTTGTGCCCCTGCCCCATCGCCACCGCCACCACGCCCGGGTGGACGAGGTCGGTCGGATAGGCGGGCAGCTCGATCGATCCGTGCGGCGACGTCAGCGTGACGAGATCGCCACGGGCGATCCCCATCTTCTTCGCCGTCTCCGTGGGGATCTCGGCCCAGGAGTCCCAGGCCACCTGGGTGATGCTGTCCGGCACCTCGTGCAGCCACGGACGGTCGCCACCGCGGCCATCGTAGAAGCGGCTCGACGGATACACCACGAGGACGTGGGAGCCGTCTCCCTCCAGCGTGGGCGCCCCGCCCTGGATGCGGCCGGCCTCGGGACGGAGCGACACCGTGGGCGCGGCCGGGGTGCGCCATACCCCCCCGCGACGCAGGGCGCTCTCCCAGAAGTCGACGAACGGACCGCTGCTCCCGTGTTCCTTCGCCGCCTTTTGCCACTCTTCCTTGAGAAAGTCCTGGAAGGCGCTCCACTTCAGCGGCCCCTTGCCCTCCTCGAGCCCCAGCGCCTGCCGTCCGACGCTCAGGAAGACGTCTCCGGTGGCCTTGGCGGCCACCGGCTTGCCCTCGATCGGCACGGGCCCCATCGTGGGCTGCATGAGCCCCAGCACGCCCTCCTCGGACATGTAGTCGCCCCAGGATTCGAGCGCATGCAGGATCGGCAGCACCAGGTGGGCGCGCGCCGTCGTCTCGCTCGGCCGGCCGGCGAGGGCCACGACCAGCGGCACCTTGCCGAGCGCCTCCGCGAAGCCCGACTTGGGCGGCATCGCGTACACGGGATTGACGTCCACGAGCACCAGCACGTCGATCTGCCCGCCCGCCATCGCCTGGGTGAGCGCCACCATGTCCGAGTACGGGCTCACCTTGCCGAAGGGGGACGCCGACCCGAAGCGGACGCGCGGGCCCACCGCGCCGAGCGCGGCGTTGAGCAGGTTGACCGCGACGAGCGCGTCGGTGGCGGTCGAGCCGGTGGCCGCCATGCCGCCGCCGAGCACCAGACCGCCCCTCGACCTGGCGAGATCCCGCGCGACGTGCTTGATGGTGTCCGCCGGGATCCCGGAGGCCGCCGCGGCGCCGTCGACGTCGGCGGCGCGGATCGCGGAGCGCAGGATGCCGAGATCCGCGCCGGGCGCCTGCAGCCCTTCGTCCACGATGACCTTCAGCATGGCGAGCGCGAGCGCGCCCTCGGTGCCGGGGGCGTTGCGCAGCCACTCGTCGGCGTTGGCCGCGGTCAGCGACAGGCGGGGCTCCACGTGCACGAAGGTCCCCTGCTTGCCCTGGAAGAAAGCGTGCATCCGCGAGAAGTCGGCGGTGTAGCCCTCGCAGTTGAGCCACGTCTCGAGGAAGTCCGCGCCGAATGACAGCAGGTAGGTGGCGTCGCCGATCGCGTAGTCGGGGATGGCGTCGCGGCCGAAGGCCACCCGGTTGGCCGCGCGCATGGCCTCGTAGCCGAGCGGCTCGTAGGCGATGCGGGGGCGCGCGCCCAGCAGCCGCACCCACTCGTCCATGAGGCGGCCCAGGCTGCCGGTCTCGAGCCCGCTGACCACCGCGACCCGCGCGCCCTGCCGGGCCTTCGCGAGCGCCCCCAGCTTCGCGGCGAGCTGCTTCTCGGCCTCGTCCCAGCCGACCGGCTTGCCGCCACTCAGGGCGCCGCGGAAGCGGTCCGGATGATAGAGGCCCTGCAGGCCGGCGTGCGCGCGGATGCACAGCGCGCCGGTGTTGGACGGGTGATCGGGATTGCCTTCGAGCTTGATGACGCGGCCGTCGCGGTTCTTGGCGATGAGTCCGCAGCCGGACGGGCACTCGCGGCAGACCGTCGAGAAATACGCGGGGATTCCGGGAACGATGTTGTCGGGCGGGACGACGTAGGGAATGAACTGCTCGGCCGCCGGCCCGCAGCCCCCGGCGGCCGCAGCGGCGCCCGTGGTGGCCACGACCTTGAAGAACGACCGGCGATCCATCACGCTCATCCACTCCTCCGCCCTACTCGCAATGGCAGGCGACGCAGCCCAGCTGGACGTGCTCCCTCTACGAGGTGTGCTGAGGATGAAGACCGGCGGTCTGCGACGTGTATCCGGGCTCCAGCCTTGTGAACCCTATCACGTGGAAAAACCGGGTGTCAATAAGGTTACTGCTTGGCGAGGCGTTCGAGCTTGGCGAGGTGAAGCCGAAGGCGAGCCGGGCGAATATAACAGAGAAGCCTACGATAGCAACGCCGCGCGCAGGGGCCGAACTACACGAGCTTCTGCATCGCTAGTCGGCAGGCGGCCGCAGCGACGGCGAAATCCTCGTCGGTGTGGGCCAGCGAGACGAAGGCCGCTTCGAACTGGGAGGGCGCCAGGAACACACCGCTCTCCCGCATCGCGTGGAAGTAGCGCGCGTAGCGGCCGGTGTCGGCGCGCTTCGCGGAGGCGTAGTCGGTGACGGGAGCGTCGGTGAAGAAGACGGTGAGCATCGAGCCGACGCGATTGACCCGCACCGGCACCCGGGCCGCGCCGGCGGCCTCGGTGATCTCCCGCTCGACGCGGGCGCCCATCGCCTCGAGCCGCTCGTACACCCCCGGGCGATCGAGGGCCCGGAGCGTGGCCAGGCCCGCCGCCACCGCGAGCGGGTTGCCCGAGAGCGTGCCCGCCTGGTAGACGCCGCCGAGCGGCGCGACGCGCTCCATCACCGCGCGCGGGCCGCCGTAGGCGCCGACGGGCAGGCCGCCGCCGATGATCTTGCCGAGGCAGGTCAGGTCCGGCCGGACGCCGTAGCGAGCCTGCGCCCCGCCCCACGCCACCCGGAAGCCCGTGATCACCTCGTCGAAGATCAACAGCGTCCCGTGCGTGTCGCACAGGGCTCTCAAGCCTTGAAGGTAGCCCTGCGCCGGCGGCACGACGCCCATGTTG
>JBGOVO010000395.1:0-3529 GCA_041478145.1 Methylomirabilia bacterium | reverse complement strand
TGGTTCGAGACGCTCGCCAAGGCCGAGAAGTCGCACGCCGGCCGCTTCACGAAGGGGCTCAACCAGGTCGCCGGCAAGGAGCCTGCCGAGGCCATCTAGGCGGACTCGGCCGGGCGCCGGCCGGCTCGGCGGCGCCCGGCCGTCTTCAACTTCAACATGGCCAAGCCATGTTGACCGTGGGCCAGTCCACCACCGCGAGAATGAGATGACCCCGAGGATGAGATGACCCTGGACATCAAGTCGCCGGAATTCTGGCAGCTCGACCGCGTCGACACGGAGCTGCGCCGGGTCTACGACATCTGTGCGGGCTGCCGTCGCTGCCTGCCGCTCTGCCCCTCGTTCAAGGTCATGTTCGATCGCCTGGACGTGGACGCGGTGGACGGAGACGTCGAGAAGCTGCCGGCCGCCGACGTCAAGGAGGTCGTCGATCTCTGCTACCAGTGCAAGCTCTGCTACAACCACTGCCCCTACACGCCCCCGCACCGCTGGGCGGTGGACTTCCCGCGCCTGATGCTGCGGGCCCGCTCCGCCGAGGCGCGCGAGAAGGGGGTGACGCTGCAGGACCGCTTCCTCGGCAACACCGAGCTGGTCGGGCGCCTCGGCAGCCTCACCGCCCCGGTCTCGAACTGGATGAACGCGGTGTGGGTCCATCGCAAGTTCATGGAGATGGCGGTCGGGATCCACGCCAAGCGCAACCTGCCCACCTTCCACCGCGAGACATTCTCGCGCTGGTTCGACGCGCGTAAGACGGCGTCGCGATCGGGGCGGGCCCGTGACCGAGTGGCCCTTTTCGCCACGTGCTCGGTGGAGTACAACGATCCCGCCACCGGCAAGGCGGCGGTGGCCGTGCTCGAGAAGAACGGCGTCGAGGTGACGCTGCCCGCGCAACGCTGCTGCGGCATGCCGTACCTCGACGGGGGTGCCGTTCCCCAGGCCAAGCGGCTCATCGCCGAGAACGTGAAGAGCCTCGCCGAGCACGTCCGGCAGGGCCGCGAGATCGTGGTGCCGGGGCCGACGTGCTCCTACATGCTCAAGCAGGAGTATCCGTGGCTGGACGGCTCGGAGGACGCCAACCTGGTCGCCGCCCATACGCGGGATCTCTTCGAGTACCTGGCCGCGCTCCACGCGCAGGGCCGGCTCGACACCCGCTTCCCGAACGCCCCCGGCACCATCGCCTATCAGCTGCCGTGCCACCTCAAGGCCCAGAACATGGGCACCCGCTCCGCCGACATCCTGCGTCTCACGGGCGCGGCGGTCGAGGTGATCGAGCGCTGCTCGGCGGTGGACGGCACGTGGGGGATGAAGAAGGAGTACTTCGAGCTGTCGATGAAAGTGGCGGAGCCGCTCTTCCGGGACATCGAGCGCGCGAAGCCGGATCGCGTGGCCACCGACTGCCCGCTCGCCGCGCTGCAGATCGATCAGGGCACCGGGCGGACCGCGCGGCATCCCATCCAGGTCCTGGCCGAAGCCTACGGGCTCGATCCGGAGCGGCCGGCGTGACCCCCCGCATCAGGCTCGGCGACGTCGTCGACTCCTTCGAGTACGAGAAGGTGCGCGAGGAGCGCCGCCGCCGCGTCATCGCGCTCAAGCAGAAGCGGCGCGTCGCGGTGGGTCCCTACCTCTCGTTCGTTTTCGAGAACCGGGAGACGCTCCTCTTCCAGATCCAGGAGATGTGCCGGGTGGAGCGCATCATCGACGACGCCAAGGTCCAGGAGGAGATCGACGTCTACAGCGCGCTGCTCCCCGGGCCGGGCGAGCTCTCGGCCACGCTCTTCATCGAGATCGCAGACAAGGGCCAGATCAAGCCGGTGCTGGACCGCTTCATGGGCATCGACACCGGCCGCCACGTGCGGCTCGAGCTGGGGGCGGGGATGAGCGTGCCCGGCGAGTTCGAGGCCGGCCACTCCGATGAGGAGAAGGGAAAGCTCGCCGCCGTCCACTTCGTGCGCTTCGCCTTCTCCCCGGAGGCGGCGCGCGCGTTTCGAGCCGCCGACGTCTACCTGGTGGCGGACCATCCGGCGGCCCGCGCGCGCACCCGCCTGCCCGACGAGACCAAGGCCGAGCTGCTCACCGACCTCGCGTCCTGACGGGTGCGCGCGGCGCCGGCCGCTACCGCATGACGATGAACCAGAGGTAGTAGACGGCGGTCAGGATGAAGCCCCCCCAGAGGGTGCCCTTCACGGTGGCCAGCGGCTTCGCGGCGCCCTTACCGGGCGTGCCCATCAGCGCGTTGATCTCCAGCAGCACCATGATCGCGAGCGCCACGATCCAGAAGATGATGCCGGACCGCGGGACGGCGAGCGACGGGAGGTGACTCGCGGTGCCCATGAAGAACAGCATGGGGATCGAGAGGAGCACGTTGGTCCGGGAGGCCAGGCCGCCGCGCGCTCCCGCCGCGGCCGCGGCGGGATTGGCCGGCTTGCCCGCGGCGGTGTCCAGCGCGTTCTGGATCACGATCTTGTTCTTGGGCCAGATCACGAACCACACGTTGGCCCACATGATCGACCCGAGGAGCCCGCCCAGGAAGATGCCCCACGTACCGGGCGCCGCGAAGCCGACCTTCTGGATCCAGTAGCCGAGCAGATACAGCCACCCGGAGAGGAACGTGATCATGGCGCTCCAGCGAAACCACCAGAGGGCGCGGGGCAGGAGCTTCTGCTGGGCCCCGGAGCGCACGCCGGGCTCCGTCTCGGCGAAGAAGGGGACCTGGACGAAGTTGAAGTAGTAGAGAAGGCCGATCCAGGTGATGCCCGCCAGAAAGTGAATCCAGCGCAAGAGGAACCATACCGCTTCGCCCATTGGTGCCATCGTCACCCTCCTGGGAAGGACCGCAGGTCAGTCACTGCATCGAGCCCTCAGCCTCAGCCTCCTCCTCGTCCTCTTCGTCATCGTCGTCGTCCAGGTCGTCGTCGTCGAAGTCATCATCGTCGTCGAAATCATCCTCGTCATCGAGGTCGTCATCGTCCAGGTCATCGTCCAGCTCTTTGTCGTCGTCCTTCTCTTTCTCTTCGTCGGCCAGCCCGACCAGCGGCCGGTCGCCTCCTTCGTCCCACGGGCGATTGCCGAGGCGCACCATGTGAAACTCCTCCCGAGGTAAAGCTCGTTACGCTGGCCGGGATTATATGCAAAGGGGTCTTGGGTGTCCACGCCATTTTGCCCTTTCGACGCCACTTATCCACTTATCCCCACTCATCCACAACGCGAGAATTGAACGTGCTGACGCGCCTTCGCGGGCGGAGACGCGCGGAGGTACAGGGCTGGCGTAGCGCCGACGCGCGTCGTCTCCGCGACGCCGGACCCGGCGCGGCGATTCGCGCGCGTTCCCACGCGAACCCGCATTTCCAGAGCACATCCACGCGCTTGACGATGGCCCGATCGCGCCCCTACGATCCGGCGGACGCCGGTTTGCGTCCACGAGGAGATCAAGGAATGCCGCTGTTCGCCGTCGAGCGTGATCTGAGCCAGGTGCCGCCCGAGCGATTCCGGACCGAGCTGCAAAGCTTGGCGGCCGCCTGCGAGCGGCTGCGGC
>JBGOVO010000100.1:0-11034 GCA_041478145.1 Methylomirabilia bacterium | reverse complement strand
CGTCAACGAGCTCGTCAACAGCCCCGCCCAATTTGTCACGCCCGCCCCAGCCTGGCGCCGCAGTCTTGGTCAACATGGGCGATGTTGAAGAGGCGGACGTGGACTGGCTCTGGTACGGCCGCCTGGCCAAGGGCAAGCTTACGCTCTTGGTCGGAGACGGGGGCGACGGCAAATCCAATCTGCTGCTCGACATCGCGGCCCGCATCACCCGGCTGGGCGCTCGCTGGCCGGACGGGGAAGAGACGCCCGATGGGGGCGTGATCCTGCTCACGGCCGAAGATGGCCTCGCGGACACCATCGCCCCGCGGCTCTCAGTGCTCGGGGCTGACAAGAGGAAGATCCACGCCCTTACCGCTGTGCGTGCAGGGAAAGACGCCCGGCAGCTCTCGCTCGATACCGACATTGCCGCCCTGGACACGGCGCTCCGGCAGACCAACTCCATCGCGGCGCTGGTGGATCCACTGTCCGCCTACCTCGGCAAGACCGACTCTTGGAAGGACGCGGACATTCGCCGGGTGCTGTCGCCACTCGTGGCCATGGCCGAGGCTCGAGGGGTGGCCATCGTCGGGATCATGCACCTGAACAAAGCGGCCGGCGTCAAGACCCTGCACCGGGTGCTGGGCTCGGTCGCCTTTGCCGCGGCGGCGCGAATCGTGCTCGGGGTGGCCCGGGACGATCAGGACCCCGAGCGGCGCTACGTCGTCAACGTCAAGGAAAACCTGAGCCGCAAGGCCGATGCCCTCGCCTACCGCCTCGAAGAGGTCTGTCCGAAGTGCAAGGAACCCGTCACCAAGCGCTGCGCGAAGTGCGGGCGCTACTCGGTGCCTAAGCTGGCCTGGGAAGAAGGCGAGCACCAGGTCGACGTGGAGAAGCTCTTTGCCGGGCCTCCGCAGAGACCGAGCCACGACACCGGCGGTGGAGGATCGTCGGAGAAGGCCGTGGAGTTCCTCAAGGCGCAGCTTGCGAACGGTCCCCTGCTTCAGCGTGATCTAGTCGAAGCCGGCAAGGAACTCGGGATCAGCAGCGATCAGCTCTGGCGGGCCAAGACGGATCAGGGTCTTGCCGCTAAGAAGTCCCCGCAGTGGCAGGGTCGATGGGCCTGGTATCCGCCCGGGAAGGGACCCGCGGACTACCCGGACTACCGCCCATGAGGGAGCCGACAGGCCGGCCACGAGACGGCCCTTCCGGCTATCCTCTGCGATCTTTGCGACCTTTGTGTTATGTGCCTGATTGATAAGGGCCGCGCCATACTCCGCACGCTGCGACCTTTGTCCTAGTACAAAGGCCGCGCGACCTTTGACTGCGGCCTTTGTAAAAGTATGAATATATCAACTACTTAATACAAAGGTCGCAGCGCCAGCACATAGGCGGGAGAGAAGGCTCCGGAGACGTCGCTCACTCCTGTGGACGTCCCGTCCAGGCCCGCCTGAACGATTAGCTCGGCCCCGATCTCCCCAACACCAGAACTTCAGAACATCTAGGAGAGCACCATGCACGCGAAGCCCGACTACTACGGCACCTGCCTCGTCAACGGACACCACCTACCGGGCTCCCAGGCCGAACGGGAGTGCCCCCTCGGAACCGCCGCGGCCCGCTCGGAACGCTCACGGCGGGCGGCAGCCACCCGTAGCAGGAAGGCGGCCGTGGCCTCGCCGGGCAGCCTCGGAGGTGCCGTAGCGGGTCCAGACGTGTCGGAGGGCGTCCAGCCAGCCACCGAACCGTAGAACTCGAGTAGAACGCCTCTGCCGCCCAGAGAGCCACCCCACCCGGGACTTCCGGCGATGGCCGCACGTGGCGCATGGGGCGGGTAGGCGTCCACTCCCAGGATTTTATTTCCCAGGAGGGCACCCCCCTGCCACTTGGGAATCGGCTGGGAAAGGACTCGGGGGGGGGCTCGAGGCGATCTGTAGAAGCTGATGTCCTAGTTCGATGTACTACTTCGACGTCCCGTAGTGCGGCGGCCTGCATGGAGAGGTCGTTCACTCAAGCAATTCGAGGAGGTGGAGGGGAAAGACCATGGGCGTGTCTACTAGCATGGCCCGGCCTTTTAGTGTTCCTCGCCGGCCCTGTCCGGGGGGTGTCGTTCGGCCGAGCTGCAGGTACGCCAGCGCGCGCGACACGGGCGCCCCTGAGCCCCACGACCGGCCGATCCTGCCTAACACCCCGTTGTGCGGTGTCGCACAACCCTGCGATCTAGCGGGGCCTGCCCATGGCCTGATACCTCGCTGATACCAGGTCCCTGCCCCTTCTGCGGCCCCACGTCAGGGCTCGAGGGCTCGATTTGGCGAGCTGCGGCGGGTTCGTCTCGCACCTCAGCAGCTCTGCACGGTAGCAGCGTGACATTTTTTTTGACGCAGCGGGGAGTGGGCGCAAGCACAGGTCCCACCCTGCGCCCCCTGCGACCAGTCAACCACTTAGAGCGCTCCACGTATCGAAGCCATGTCGCATTTTGCTACATGGTGTACCAAATCGTTGCGGGCATTCTGCACCGGTTTGCACACCTCGCCCCCAGCACTCCCCGTCTAAGTATGTAGCATCATGCGACAGTCGCATTATGCGACACCTGGCCCGTCGCTTGCTACTCTACGGGGCTAGACGTAAGACGGCCCCGGCCAGCGCTACTAACGCCGACACGGGGCCTAACCAGAGCAGCCCACAGGAGGCCGCAAATGGCTAAGCGAAACGGTAGCACATCCCTCACGAAGTCCGAGTGGCTCGAGCTGGGATTCACCGTAGGACCAGACGGCGCGCTGTATGGGGTCCCGGCCGCTGTCGACCCGTCGCCGATTCTCGAGGATCAGGGGTGCGGGTGCTGCGGATGCGGCGACGATCAGCCGTGCCTCTGCGATCACGGCGCGGACTGCCCCGCCTGCCCGGACCCCGAGTGCCCCTGCTGCGCCCGGGTGGCCTAGTCATGACCGCCCTCGAGCTGCGCGCGGAGGCACTGTCACGGGCCACCACGGGCCAGAGCTGGGCGAATTACCCGGCCATCATGGCGGGGTTCACTGAGAAGGGCATTCCCGAGGGCGAGATCCTGCCCCGAGAGAACGTCTTGACGTTCCAGGCGTGGCGGGCCCTCGGGCGTCATGTCAAGCGGGGCGAGCATGGCGTGCGCGTCACTACCTGGATTCCGTTTGCCGAGACGCGGGACGATGCCGGCGCCGTGACCCGGAGGGCCGGCCGGCGCCCGTGGTCCGCGGTGGTGTTCCACGTCAGCCAGACCGAGGCGGACTAACCATGGACCGAGAGACCTACCTCCGGTCTAAGCGGATCATTGAACCCAAGCCGAGCGCTTTCCTGGTGTCCCTCACTGTCACGGCGACCACTGACGACACCGCGCAGAACCTCAAGCGACTAATTCGGGGCGTTCTGCGGAAGGCTGGGATCTCAGAGCGCGACGTTCAGACCCTGACCGTCACTCCGAAAGGGGCCTAGCCATGGCCAACAAGACCACTTGCCGGCACTGTTTCGAGAATGGCCACGCGCCGCAGAGTCATTGCCAGGAGCGCAAGGCCTACGACGCGCAAGTCACATGGAATCGTCGTATGCGGGTCCTGCTCTCCCATGAGCCGGACCTGAGCGTACCGGAGCCCCCGGACTACTCGGACCATTGGGCCACCGGGCCGATAGGCGCGGCCTTGCGCTATCAGAACGGCGCCGGCACTTGGACCCGAGCCGTCTACTCTCTGCTCGCCCAAGACGGCGTGACTTATCGGCGACTCCGCACGGCGCTCGACAAGGCGGCCAGATCAGAAAAGGCGTTGAGCCTCGAGCCCGACGCGGCGCCCGTACGACAGAAACTCACTCGGAGGGCCGCATGAGCACCGCCGAGTACATCCCGACCAAGGACGTCGCCAGGCTGATCCGCGCCGAGCTGGCGAAGGCATTCCCTCGCATCAAGTTCTCGGTGCGGTCCCGCTCGTATAGCGGCGGGTCGCATGTCGACGTGGGCTGGACAGACGGCCCGGCGCCGCAGCAGGTGGACGCGGTAATCGGCCGGTTCTGCGGCAAGACGTTCGAGGGGATGGACGATTCGACGCACCACCACGATACGACCTGGCAAGGGCGGCGCGTTCACTTTGCCGGGAGCCGGCCGTCCACGCAGAGAGACGTGACCGAGTTCGATCATCGCGTAGCGGCGGCCCGGCTGATGGTGCTGGATCGGTGCCGCGTGGAAGGCGAGGCGGGACGAGAGCGGTTTGGGAGCCAGTGGGTTGACGACCTGGCTAACCGGATGGTCCACAGTGCCGACTACCGGCGGGCGGATGCGCTGGCGGAGGCGTTTCGGCGCGTGGTGCTGCGGGACCAGCCATGAGCCGCCCGTGCGAGCAGTGCGGCAAGACTAAGCAATGTCGTATGCACCTGGACCGAGACGGAAGGCCGGTGTATTTGTGCGCTCCCTGCGCCAGGGATCTGAACTTCACCGGAAAGGAGCGGTAACCACATGACGCGGAGAGAGCGGAAAGAAGCCCGCATAGCCCGGCGCCTGGAGTGGGCCGCGGGGCGTGACCGAAAGGCCGCGCAGGGGTTCAACCGAGCCCGTAGTATCGCGGACGGTATCCCCCTCGGGCAAGCTGTACTTGTCGGTCACCACAGCGAAGGCCGCCACCGCCGCGACCTGGACCGGATAGACTCGGGCATGCGCCAGGGCATCGAGTCTCAAGACATGGCGGCTCACCATCGGAGCAAGGCGGACGGGATACAACACCAGCTCGACACGTCCATTTTCTCCGACGACGCGGACGCGCCGGAGCGCTTGCGGGAGCGGATCGCAGGGCTCGAGGCCGACCGCGACCGTCAGAAGGCCGCTAACCAGGAGATCAAGAAAGGGCCGGGATGGGAGGCACGTCTTGCGGCGTCCAGTATCACCCTAACCGACCGAGACAAGTCCGACTTGCTGGCGGTGGCGCGCCATCAGCCATACCTGGCCGACAAGCGGACCGGCCTGCCAGTGTTCCCGGCCTACCACTTCCAGAACCTAGGGTCCAACATCCGCCGACTCAAGGAACGCCTGGCGCAGATCGGGGCCCGGCGGGCGCCAGCCCAGGAGTCCCCATGACACCCACGTTCAGCGCGGTTGACCTCGAATCCGCCGTGTAGCATCGTGCCTCCCAGATGACCGGCAAGGAGCTACGGAAAAGACGAGAGGCGGCAGGGCTCAGTCAGGAGGAACTCGCTCGTCTCGCTGGAGTGCACCGGGCCACCGTCATCCGGTGGGAGATGGACCAGGTGGACATCCGCACGCTGGAAGCCCTGGGCCTCGCTGCGCTGCTGGAGAAGCGCAAGAAGAAGTAGGACGACCCCCTCGAAGCGCTTGACATACGCGGGAATCAGATATCAACTGAGTGGGACGCAGCCGAGCTGAGCAGCACTCAGAAGCACAGGGCTCTCGCCCCACAGGGAGGTAAAGGCCTCCCCTATTGGGCGGGGGCCTTCGCAGTTTTTAGGGGGCCTGCACATTGTTACTTTTTCGGCGACATTGTACTGAAACCGGCGGAGCGGAGGGGCTTAAGCGGTGGGCAACGATAGGACGCTCATAGATCCGGCGACCGTGCCGCTGGCCGAGATCCCGGCCGCGCTAGAACGGCTCGACACAGCAAGGACGGCTCTCCTGTTGCGTCTCCTGGTCCCGGCCCAGCAATCCCCTACCACTACCGCCCGGCTCCTAACGGCCGAAGAAGTAGCCGAGCGGCTCGCCATGACCGAGGCGCGCATCTATGAAATGGCGCGCACGGGCGAGTTGCCATCAGTCCTGATCGGAAGGCTCCGGCGATTCGAGCCGGAGGCCATCGCCCGGTGGATCGAGGCTCGCCGGAGCGGCCGGAAATAGGCTCTTGACATGACTAGGCGTGGTGCCTAGACTGTCTACATGGACGCTCGGGGGTTGAAGCGGCGGCGGCGGGAACTGCGACTGACGCAGGTCGAGCTGGCCGCGGTGCTTCACGTGGACCCGATGACGGTGAGCCGATGGGAGCGGGGGCTCCACCCGATTCCAGAGGCTGTAGCGCTGGCCCTCAGATCCTTGAAGGCGACGAAGGGCAAGAAGGGGTAGGCGGACAGTGGCCAAGATCATAAACGGTGAGAAGCGAGGACGGCCGGGGCGCTGGCTCGTGGACTTCTACGACGGGTCAGGCCGGCGGCGCATCCTCACGGCCCGAACCCGCGACGAGGCGAAGATCATTCAGGAGCGCGTACTCGGGGAGTCGCGACAGCAGACCCGCCCGGCCTGCGACCCCAACATCACGCTAGGCGCCTATGCGGCCCGGTGGCTGGAGATCCGGGCGGTGACCGTGAAGCCCCGGAGCCTCGAGAACTACTCGAACACCTGGCGCCTTCACCTGGCACCCCGCTTCGGGTCCCAGCGGGTCCGGTCGGTGCAGCGCGATGCGATCCGCGGACACCTGGTCGAGCTGCTCAAGGGTGGCATGTCACGCGGGTCGGTCCGTCTGATCCACTCGGTCCTACGGGCCGTCCTCAACGCGGCGATCGGCGACGGGCTGATCCTGAGCAACCCGGCAGACAAGATCGGCCGGGAGTTGAAGCTCGCGGCTAACAAGTTTGCCCGACAGGATGCGGTGAAGCAGAAGGCCATGGACCGCGAGCAAGTGCGCCGGCTCTTGGCAGCGGCCGAGCCTCGCCCGCGAGACTGGGCGCTGCTCATCTGCATTGCCCGCACGGGGCTCCGGTCGGGCGAGATCATCGGATTGGAATGGCCTGACGTGAATATCGAGGCGCGGCGGATCACGGTCGAGCGGCAAATCAGTCGCGGACTACTCGGGACCCCGAAAGGCGGGCACGGGCGGGTCGTAGATATGACGGAGCAACTCGCGGCGGCTCTCCTGCCATTGCGCCAAGAGTCGGGCCCCGTGTTTTGTGCGCCGCGGGGCAAGCCGATGACAGCGGATCGTATCCGCGGGGCCTTTGCTCGGGCGCGGAGGGCGGCTGGCCTGCCAATCCATCTGACCCCGCATTGCCTCCGGCATAGCTACGCATCCCAGCTCTTGCAGATGGGCGAGCCGGATACCTACGTCCAGCGCCAGCTCGGGCATTCGGGTATCCAGATGACCGTAGACACTTATGGGTCATGGCTTCCCACCGACAATAGAGACGCCGTGAACCGCCTGGACGATGAGCTGGTTGGTATCAAAATGGTATCAGCCGGCCGGGATAACGGCCGCCGCGCAACGGAAGTTGCGGAAAGGATTGATGCCGAGCTAGAAGCCTGCCCAACATCGTGATGGACGGCATCCAGTTCGCCCGGCGCGGGGCCCCGCTCGCCATCGTGCGCCGCTTCGGCGTGCTGCTCCTCACGGGCGCGCTCGGCGTGGTGCTCGGCACGCACGTGCTGGTGCTCCTCTCGCCCCGCGCCGCCACGCTGATCCTCGGCGCCTTCGTGCTCTGCTTCGTGGCGCTCCAGGCGACGGGCCTGTCCCCGAAGGTGCCCGCCCGCGGGGAGCCCTGGCTCTCGCCGGTCGCCGGCTTCGTGGCCGGCGTCATCGGCGGCGTGACCAACTCTCCCGCCACCCCGCTCGTGCTCTACTTCCACGCCATCGCCCTCTCCAAGCACGACTTCGTCTCAGCGGTGGCCTTCACCTTCTTCTTCTACAAGCTCGTCCAGCTCGGCGCGGTGGCCTGGTATGGGCTCCTGCCCTGGCCCCTGCTCTGGTTGTCGGTCGCCTTGACCGCGGTCGCCCTGGTTGGCTTCGCGGTCGGGCTGCGGGTGCAGGACCGGCTGGATCAGCGGAGCTTCAACCGCGCGGTGCTCATCTTCCTGGGCGTGCTGGGCGCGTGGCTGCTCGTGCGCAGTCTCGGGTGATCGGCCCCGCGCCGCCGGTAACGATCCCTTCCGCTACACGACGCCGGCGGCGCGCAGCCGCTCCACGCGGCGCTTCGGCATGCGCAGGAGCCCGGTCAGGATCTCGTCGGTGTGCTGGCCCAGCAGCGGCGGGGGCGCGGCGGCGGCGCCCGGCGTGGCGTGCAGGCGCACCGGCACCCCCATCACCGTGATCGGCCCCGCCTTCGGGTGCGACAGCGAGACCATCATGCCGCGCGCCCGGAGATGCGCGCTCTCGCAGACCTCGGCCACCGTCTTGATGCGGCCCGCGGGCACGCCCGCCTTGTCCAGGCGCGCCAGCCACTCGTCGGCGGGGCGCGCGCCCAGGATCTCGTTGAGGAGCGGGACCAGGACCTTGCGGTTGGCGACCCGGTTGGTCACCGTGTCGAAGCGCGGATCCTTGATCAGGTCCTCGCGGTCGAGCGCCCGGCAGGTGCGCTCCCACAGCGGGTTGTTGGCCACCCCCAGCGTGAGATAGACGTCCTGGGCCTTGAAGACCTCGTACGGCACGATGGACGGGTGCTCGTTGCCCCGGCGGGTGGGACGGCCGCCCGCGTTCCAGTAGAGCCCGGCCTGATACGTGAGCAGCGAGGCCATCACGTCGAGCATGCCGATCTCGACCTTCTGCCCCTTGCCCGTCGCCTGCCGGCTCAGCAGGGCCAGCGTGATGCCCTGCACGGCGGCCATGCCCGCCACCAGGTCCCCGATCGAATTGCCCACCTTGACGGGTGGGCCGTCGGGGAAGCCGGTGATGTCCATGACGCCGGACTCGCCCTGGACGATCAGGTCGTAGCCCGGGCGGTGGGCTTCGGGCCCGCTCTCGCCGAAGCCCGAGATCGAGCAGTAGACGAGACGGGGGTTGATCCTTCGAAGGGCGTTGTATCCGAACCCCAGGCGCTCCATGGTGCCGGGCCGGAAATTCTCGAGCACGACGTCGGCGGAGGCGAGCAGCTTGCGCAGGATCTCCTGCCCTTCCGGCGCCTTCATGTTGAGCGTGAGGCTCTTCTTGCTCCGGTTGACCGAGAGGAAGTAGGTCGCCTCGCCGCTCACGAAGGGCGGCCAGCCGCGCGTGTCGTCGCCCTTGCCCGGCTCCTCGATCTTGATGACCTCCGCGCCCATGTCGCCGAGCGACATGGCGCAGAAGGGCCCCGCCAGCACGCGGGTGAGATCGATGACGCGCACGCCGTGCAGCGGCGGCCGGGCCGCCCGACCGGCCGCGGGCTTCGAGCGGGCGCGAGAGAGAGTCTTGCGGGAGCGGGCCTTAGTCGTCGCCACGGGGCCTCCTGTTCCACACACCTTTCACGACGCTCTTGCCGATGGCGCCGATGCGCTCGCCGCGGGCGCCCGCGCGGCGCCAGAACAGCCGCGCGCGGGCGGTGAAGCCCATGTTCGAGAAGTAGAACACCGAGTCTACCGCTTCCACCGAGACGTGGGAGCCGATCTTGACGCCCTCGGTGGCGGCGCCGTGGCAGAAGAGGCGGGCGCCGCCCTCCAGCTCCACGAGGGCGATGTGGAGCGGGGCGCGGAAGCCCTCGGGCGGCGAATGGAGCGTGGTGAACGAGACCACCTCGCCGAGCGGCGGCAGCGCGGCCGCCTCCATCTTCACCGGATGATCCGGACAGAGGCTGGCCGGCGGCACGACCAGGCGCCGGCAGCGCGGGCAGCGGGAGGCGCGAAGGGGGTCCGCCATCAGCGGCGCGATTCCAGCAGCGTCACCCAGTTGTTGGTGGCGAGCCCGCCGATGGACTGGGCGAGCCCGACGCGCGCCTGCACCTGGCGGCCGTCGGCCCGCCCGGTGAGCTGCCAGTGGAGCTCCACGAGCTGGGAGATCCCGGTGGCGGCCAGCGGGTGGCCGCGGGCCTTGAGCCCGCCGGAGGGGTTCACGGGCAGGCGGCCGCCGATGGTGGTCTCGCCGTCGAGCGTGGCCCGGCCCGCCTTGCCCGGCGGCACGAGCCCGGTGTCCTCGAGGGAGATCAGCTCGAACGGGGTGAAGGCGTCATGGATCTCCGCCACCTCCACGCGCTCGGCCCCGAAGCCGGCCATGCGATAGGCCGCCGCGGCCGCCGCCTGGGTCGCGCGGAACGACGTCAGGTCGGTCCGGTAGCGCACCGCGATGGTGTCGGCCCCCTGCCCGATGCCGGCGATGCGCACGGCCCGGCGGTCGGCGGTGAGTAGCAGCGCGGCGCCGCCGTCGGAGATGGGGCAGCAGTGAAAGAGGCGGAGCGGATCGGCCACCAGCCGGCTCTCCATCACCGCCTCGAGCGTCACCGGCTCCTGGAAGTGCGCGTATGGGTTGCGGGCCCCGTGGGCGTGGTTCTTCACCGCGACCTGCGACATCTCCTTGAGGGTGAGGCCGCGCCGATGCATGGCCGCGCGCGTGACGAGCCCGGCCAGGGCCGGCATCGTGGCGCCGTAGCTCTTCTCGTGGGGATCGATCGAGCGGCCGATGATCTCGGAAACGCGCGGCGTGGACAGATGCGTCATCTTCTCGCCCCCGACCACGAGGACGGAGCGGTGGAACCCGGCCGCGATGACGGCGAAGCCCGCGTACACCGCCGCCACCCCCGATGAGGTGGCCGTCTCCACCCGGAGCGCGGGCACGTGGGAGAGGCCGAGCCGCGTGGCGATCAGCGAGCCGTAGTTTCCCTCCCCGGTGAACTCCTCGGGGTTCATGGCGGCCACCACGAGGGCGTCGGGCCGCTCGATGCCCGCGTCGAGCAGGGCGGCCAGGGCGGCTTCCGCCATGAGATCGGGGAGGTTCTCGTCGCGCCGGCCGAAGCGGGTCATCGCCGCTCCGGCGATCCACACGTCACTCACGCATCCATTTCAAACCCCGGCGCGACGGGTGTCAACGAGTTTGCGCCGGCACGGGACCGGGCGCGCGCGCCGGGACCGCGCCGGCGTCTCCGCGACGCGGCGGCATCGGCGCGGGCGGGACGCGGATCTCGAACTCGCGGATCAGCCGGAGGAGGTACGTCCGCTGCAGGCCCAGCGCCCGCGCGGCGCGCGTGCGGTTGCCGCCGGACTGGGTGAGCGTGGCCTCGAGGAGCCGGCGCTTAAAATCGGAGACGGCCCCGTGGAAGCCGGGCAGCGGCCGCGCGGGCGCGGTGGGCACCGCGCCCGCGTCGGACAATCCCTTGGGCGTGCGCGGCGGCGATGGCCGGGGAGCGGGCTCGGGAGCGGTCATGAGCGCTGTCATG
>JBGOVO010000365.1:0-3982 GCA_041478145.1 Methylomirabilia bacterium | reverse complement strand
GCCCGACACCCTCATCATCGGTGAGCGCGGCGTGGTCAGCGCCAGCGTGCGCGCGGGCACGCTCGTGGTGAACGGCGAGCTGGTCGGCAACGTGCACGCGAGCGAGCGAGTGGAGCTGTCCGGCAAGGCCCGGGTCTTCGGTGACCTCGAGTCCCCCGTCATCGTGCTCGAGGAGGGCGTGATGTTCGAGGGCCACTGCCGCATGCCCAAGCCGGGCTCACCCGACGGAGGCCGCGACGGCTCCGTCGTCCCGCTCAAGCGCCCATGAGCCAGCGGGGCGGGGGCTTCACCCTGGTCCTGGTGCACGGCGGCGGCAGCCGCATCGTGGGCTGCCCACGCTGGGCCCCGTGGGGCGTCCTGCTCACCTGTCTGCTCGGGGTGGCCCTCCTCACCGGAACCTGGTGGGACTACGTCACGCTCAAGCGCGCCCAGATCCAGGCGGCCAGCCTGGAGCGTCGCGTGGAGGAGCAGGGCGTGCTGCTCGAGACCTTCGAGCAGCGGGTGGCCGAGATCAACCGCGAGGTGGGCGGCTGGCAGGCGGTGCACATGCGGGTCTGGAGCACCTTCGGTCCGGCTCCCGGCACCACCGGCAAGGGCACGGGCATGGGCGGTGCGGTGGCGGTGCTGCCGCTCGTCTTCGCGAACGAGGCGCCGGCCCTGCCGCAGGCTCTCGCGCTGCTCGGGAGCAACGTGAGCGAGAGCGGCCAGAGCCTGCGCGCCTTCGGCCGCTTCGTGGAGCGCACGCGCCCGCTGCTCATGGCCCTGCCGGTCCGCTGGCCGGTGCGCGGGCCGCTCAACTCCCGCTTCGGCATGCGCCTGTCGCCGTGGACCGGCGAGCAGGAGTTCCACCGCGGCCTCGACATCAGCGCCAATCGCGGCACCGCGGTGATGGCGCCCGCCTCCGGCACCGTGTTCTTCGCGGGCAACGGCGGCGAGTACGGCACCACCGTCATCCTGAACCACGGCCACGACCTGCGCTCGCTCTACGGCCACCTGCAGGAGATCCGGGTCAAGCCCGGCGAGCAGGTGGAGCGCGGCCAGGTCATCGCGCTCACCGGCAATACCGGCCGCACCTCCGGCCCGCACCTGCACTACGAGATCCAGGTGCGCGGCCAGGCCGTCGACCCCCGCCAGTTCTTGTGGGAGTAGCCGAGCCGGGCTCGTAACCGTCCCGCGAGTGTACCTCGCGTCCCGCCCCGCAGTTGTGCTTTGATCCTCCCACCGGGCGCAATTCGATCCGACGAGGAGGACTCGCCATGCCGGCCGTTTCCGTCAAGGACCTCACCACCGACCTGATGATCCGCTATGGGTTCCAGATCCTGGGTGCGCTCGTCATTCTGGGCGTCGGTCTGCTCCTCGCCCGCTGGGTGGGCAATCTCATGGGGCAGTGGCTCGAGCGCCGGGCCCTCGAGCCTCCCGTCCGCAGCCTGATGGTGAAGGCGGTGCGCGTGGTCGTGCTGATCTTCACGCTGGTGGTCGCGCTCGACAAGTTCGGCTTCCAGGTGGCGCCGCTGGTGGCGGGCATCGGCGTGGCCGGGCTCGGCATCGGCATCGCGCTGCAGGGTGTGCTGAGCAACGTGGTGGCCGGGCTCAGCATCATCCTCACCAAGCCGTTCCGGGTGGGGGAGTGGATCTCGATCGTGGGGGTGTACGGGCAGGTGAGCCGCATCGAGCTGTTTTCCACCGCGCTGCTCCATCCGGATCAGTCGCGCGTGATCATCCCCAATCGCAAGATCGTCGGCGAGATCCTGCACAACTACGGGACGATTCGGCAGCTCGACCTGACGGTCGGCGTGGCCTATTCCACCGATCTGGCCAAGGCGCTGGCGACCGCCCGCGAGACCCTGGCCGCCAATCCGCGCGTGCTCAAGACACCGGCACCGATGGTGGGAGTGGCGAGCCTCGGCGATTCGGCCGTCACCATCGCGCTGGGCCCCTGGGTGGCCGTGCCCGATTACGCGCCGGCCCAGGGTGAGCTCTATCAGGCGGTGGTGGAGCGGTTCCGGGCCGGCGGCATCGAGATGCCGTTCCCCCAGCGTGAGGTGCGCCTGCTCACCGCGGCCTGAGCCCGGCGCGGGCGAACCCTGGAGGCGGTCGCCGGCGTCAAAGAGCCAGACGCGGGTATTCGAGAGACCGTCGCAGGGGAGGGGCGCGCATGGAGTATCAGCCGCTGAAGGGGCAGAAGGCGCTGGTCACGGGGGCCAGCTCGGGGATCGGGCTCGGCGTGGCGAAGGCGCTCGGGGCCGCTGGGGCCGACGTGGTGGTCAACTACGTCTCGCCCCCCGACGCGGCCGAGCAGGCGGCCGCGGAGATCCGGGCCGGCGGCAGCCGGGCCCTGGCGATCCGCGCCGACGTCTCCCGCGAGGATCAGGTCCAGGCCATGTTCCGGGAGATGCTCGCGGCCTGGGGCACCATCGACATCCTGGTGAACAACGCCGGGCTCCAGAAGGACGCGGCCTTCAGCGAGATGACGCTCGAGCAGTGGAACACGGTCATCGGCGTCAACCTCACCGGCATGTTCCTCTGCTCGCGGGAGGCGGTGCGCGAGATGGCCCGTCGGGGCGTCCGCCCGGAGGTCTCCCGGGCGGCGGGCAAGATCCTCTGCATCTCGTCCGTGCACGAGGTCATCCCGTGGGCGGGGCACGCGAACTATGCCGCGTCCAAGGGCGGGGTGAAGCTCTTCATGCAGACGCTGGCGCAAGAGCTGGCGCCGGCTCGCATCCGCGTCAACTCCATCGCCCCCGGCGCGATCCAGACGCCCATCAACCGGGAGGCGTGGGAGACGCCGCAGGCGCTCAAATCGCTGCTGACGCTGATTCCCTACGGGCGCATCGGCCAGCCCGAGGACATCGGCAAGGTGGCAGTATTCCTCGCCTCCGACGACGCCGACTACATCAACGGTCAGTCCATCTTCGTGGACGGCGGGATGACCCTCTATCCCGAGTTCGCGCACGGCGGCTAGGCCATGAGCACGTACTACGACGTCGCGATCATCGGCACCGGAGCCGGAGGCGGCACGCTGCTCTCGGCGCTCGCGCCCAGCGGCAAGCGTATCCTGGTGCTGGAGCGCGGGGACTACGTGCCCCGCGAGAAGGCAAACTGGAGCACGCGCGCGGTCAACCTCGAGGGGCGCTACCAGACCAAGGAGGTCTGGCGCGACCGCGACGGCCAGCCGCTCCACCCGCACACGAACTACTACGTCGGCGGGAATACCAAGTTCTACGGCGCCGCGCTCTTCCGGCTTCGCCGGGAAGACTTCGGCGAGATCAAGCACTGGGGCGGGGTCTCGCCGGCCTGGCCGATCGGCTACGACGATCTCGAGCCCTATTACACCGCCGCCGAGCGCCTCTACCACGTGCACGGCGAGCGACGGGAGGATCCGACCGACCCGCCGGCGAGCGCCCCGTACCCGCATCCCCCCGTGAGCCACGAGCCGCGCATCCAGCAGCTTCACGACGACCTGGCCGGGCTCGGGCTCCATCCGTTCCACGTGCCGCTGGGTGTGATGCTGGACGAGAAGAACCCGCGGGCGAGCCGGTGCATCCGCTGCGAGACCTGCGACGGCCATCCATGTCTGGTCTCCGCCAAGTCCGACGCCCAGGTGGTGTGCGTGGACCCGGCGCTCCAGCACCCGAACGTCACCCTGCTGACCGGCGCCTACGTCTCGAAGCTGGAGACGGGGGCCTCCGGGTGCGAGGTGAGCCGGATCGTCGTGACGCGAGGGGAGGCCACCCTGACCTACTCGGCCGACGTGGTCGTGGCGGGCGTCGCGCACCAGAACGGGACCATCCGGTTTGGCCACGATCCCCGGTCCTCGGCGCTCGACGTCCATTGTCGCGCCCACGAGGTCGACAACCTCTACGTGGTGGACGGCAGCTTCTTCCCCTCGAGCGCCGCGGTGAACCCGGCGCTGACCATCATGGCCAACGCCCTCCGCGTCGCGGATCACCTGAAGACGCGACTCGGGGTCAGGTTTTACATT
>JBGOVO010000129.1:0-9500 GCA_041478145.1 Methylomirabilia bacterium | reverse complement strand
CGTCCCGTAGCCCGACACGACGAGGTCGACCTTGTCCACGTCGAGGAGCTTGGTGTAGATCCCGGGCACTGTCGCCCCGTTGGTCTGGTCGTCGTAGTAGACGAGCTCCACCGGCCGGCCGAGCAGGCCGCCCTTCCGGTTCACGTCGTCCTTCCAGATCTGCAGCGCCAGCAAGGCCGGCTTGCCGTTGGCGGAAAGTCCGCCGGTCAGGGCCATGCCGAAGCCGATCTTGATCGGGTCGGCGGCCCGGGCGACGAACGTCCCGGCGCCGGCAAGCACGACGGCTCCGATGACGGTCGCGATCACGACCCAGCTCAGGATCCGGTGTCTCGAGGGCTGCCTCATCGCATCCTCACTCTCTGCGCGCCCCCCGGGGGGAGCGCGCCGGTCATTGGCGGGGCCAAGACTGCGCCCGGGGGCTCGGCCTTGTCAAGGCGGCGCACGCCGCCCCGGTGATGGTCTATAGTCCTGGGGAACCGAGGACCACCAGCCAAGGGGGACAGAGCCGTGGACGACAAGGTAACCTTGCTGAGCCGGCCGCTCACGCGACGCAGTCTTCTCCGGGGCGGTCTGGCGACGGCCCTCGCCGGCCCGGCCACGCTCGCGGGCCGGCCCCCGGCCGCCCACGCCCAGGCGCCGACGCCCGTGTCGCTCCAGCTCGGCTGGTTCGCCAACGCGCAGATGGCCGGGGACTTCACCGCGATCGGGAAGGGCTACTTCAAGGACGCGGGCCTCGACGTGAAGATCGTGCCCGGCGGGCCGTCCATCGACCCGGTGGGCGTGGTGGCGAGCGGGTCGGCGCTCATCGGGAACGTGGCGTCCATCGGCGTGCTCGTCAGCGGCCGCAGCCGGGGCGTGCCGCTCAAGGCCTTCGCCACCGCGTTCCAGCGCCATCCCTTCGCGTTCTTCTTCCTCCGCGACTCGGGCATCAAGACGCCCGCGGACTTCGCGGGGAAGACCATCGGCATCCAGGGCACGGCGCGGCCGCTCCTCGACGCGGTGCTGGCCAAGTACCAGGTGCCGCGCGACAAGGTGAACGTCATCATCATCGGCGGCACGACGACGCCGCTGCTCACCAAGCAGGCCGACGTCGTCACCGGCTGGGTCATCAACTACGCGCAGAACCTTCCCATCGAGGGCAAGAGCAGCCACTTCCTCCTGTGGGACCTCGGGATCCGGATGTACGCCTACACCTACTTCACGACCGACCAGGTCTACAACACGAAGAAGGACGTGCTCACGCGCTACGTCGCGGCCGCCGCCAAGGGGTGGCTCTACGCCAAGGACCATCCCGAGGAGGCGGTCGACTACGTGCTGAAGAGCGCGAGCGGGCTCGAGCGGGACATGGAAGTGCCCACCTGGAAGGTCAGCATCCCGTACATCTCCTCCCCCGCCACCCTGCAGCAGGGCTGGGGCTACATGGATCCGCAGGTGTGGGGCAGCCTCGCCGACACGTATTTCGCTCTCGACCAGATTCCGCGGAAGGTCACGCCCGACGAGATCATGAGCAACGAGATCGTGCTGGCCGCCAAGACCCCCAAGTTCTGACCGTGGCGACCGTCGACATCGCCTGCCGCGGTGTCTCGATGGTGTTCGGCACGGGCCCCGGCGCCGTGCCGGCGCTGGGCGACGTCACCCTCGACGTCGCGCGCGGCGAGTTCGCGGCCCTGATCGGCCCGTCGGGCTGCGGGAAGTCGACGCTGCTCCGCCTGATCGCCGACGTCCTGCAGCCCACCGGCGGCACCATCGAGGTGCGGGGCGGCCCGCCCATGCGGGCCCGCCTGGCGCGGGAGTTCGGCTTCGTCTTCCAGCACGCGGGGCTCCTGCCCTGGCGCGACGCGCTCGCCAACGTCTCGCTGCCTCTCGAGGTAGGCGGCTGGGGACGCCGGCATGCGCCGCCCCATCCCCCGGAAGCACTGCTGGAGCTGGTCGGGCTGCAGGGCTTCACGCACGCGTTTCCCCGGCAGCTCTCGGGCGGCATGCAGCAGCGCGTCTCCATCGCGCGCGCCCTCGTGACCGGCCCGCCGATCCTGCTGATGGACGAGCCGTTCGGCGCGCTCGACGAGATCACGCGCGACCACCTGAACCAGGAGCTGCTGCGCATCTGGGCCGCCACCGGCACCACGATCATCTTCGTGACGCACAGCATTCCCGAGGCGGTCTATCTCTCCAACCGGGTCTTCGTGTTCGGGCCACGGCCCGGCCGCGTGACCGCGGAGGTGCGGATCGAGCTGCCGTCCCCGCGCGAGCCGGCCCTCAAGGACACGCCGGAGTTCGGGCGGTACACCGCGGCGCTGCGGCGCGCGCTCGCCGCGAGCGCGTCCGCGTGATCGCGACGGCCCCCGCCCGGGGCCCGGCCACCGACGGCCGGGCGCCGGCCGCGCCCGGATCCCGGACCGCGGGCGCGGTGCTGCTCCGGCGCCTCGTGCTCCCGCTGCTGGTGATCGCGCTGCTCATTGCGGCGTGGGACGTGGCGATCCGAGTCCTCGCCATCCCCCCCTACGTGATCCCGACCCCGGCATCGGTCGGGCAGGCGCTGGTCAAGGAGCGGGCGCGCCTGCTGGAGAACGCGGTGCCGACCGTCGTCGAGAGCCTGGGCGGCTTCGCCCTGGGCAATCTCGTCGCCATCGCCGCCGCCATCGCCTTCGTCCACAACAAGACGCTCGAGCGGGCGCTCTATCCGGTGGCGGTGGCGGTGCGCACCCTGCCGATCGTGGCGATCGCGCCCATCTTCGTGCTGATGCTGGGCAACGGCTACGCGCCCAAGATCGCGATCGCGGCCCTGATCACCTTCTTCCCCACCCTGGTCAACATGGTCGAGGGGCTCGAGTCGGCGGATCCGCAAGCGCTCGAGCTCATGCACGTGCTCTCCGCGAGCAAGACCGAGACCTTCCGCTACGTGCGGTGGCCGTCGTCGCTGCCGTACCTCTTCTCGGCGATGCGCATCGCCTCGACCTCGAGTGTGCTGGGCGCGCTGGTCGCGGAGTGGATCGGGACGAACAAGGGGCTCGGCTACCTGATCGTGCTGACGACCTACGATTTTCGCACCGCGCTCCTGTACGCGGCCATGGTGGTAACATCGGCCATCGCGCTCGCGTTCTTCTTCCTGGTGAGCGTGCTGGAATGGCTCCTGGTGCGCTGGGAGCGCTGAGGTCAGAGGAGGGGGCGATATGCAAACCGTGACCGAGCCGAGCCGGCAGACGCCGGTGGTGGTCGAGACCGATGTGCTGGTGGTGGGGGGCGGGCCGGCGGGCCAGGCGGCCGCGGTGGCCGCCGCGCGCGCCGGCGCCGAGGTGACGCTGCTCGAGCGCTACGGGTACCTGGGCGGCCTCGCCTCGGGCGGCATGGTCCTGGTGCTCGACGACATGTGCGCCGAGCGCGAGGTCTCGGTGGGGGGGCTCGCGCTGGAGATCGTCGAGCGCATGCGGCGCATCGGCGCGTGCGTGGCCCCGCCCATGGAGGACTGCTTCCGCAACGAGCCCGAGGTGCGGGACCGCTGGGTCCGCTGGGGGTTCGAGGAGCTCTACGCCCGGCGGAAGCCCAAGCCCATCGTGTACGCGGCCTCCTTCGATCCCGAGGGCTGGAAGCAGGTGTCGCAGGAGATGGCGCTCGACGCGGGCGTGCAGCTACGCTTTCACTCCTGGTTCTCGAGCGCGCTGGTCGAGGACGGCGCGGTTTGCGGGGTGATCGCGGAGACCAAGGCCGGCCGGCAGGCCATCCGCGGCCGGGTGGTGATCGACGCCACCGGCGACGGCGACGTCTTCGGCAGCGCGGGCGCCCCGGGCGTGCACGGCTCGTACATCATGACCCTGGTGCACCGGCTCGCCGACGTGGACACGAACGCGGCGCGGGAGTTCGAGCGCCGGGATCCGGACGCGGCCCACCAGCTCGACACCGAGGTCAAGCGGATGCTGGGCGGCGCCTGGGACATGTGGTGGCTGCTCACCCCACGGCCCGGCGTCGTGTGGTGCAACTGCCCGCACATCCCGGGCCACGACGGGCTCAAGCCCGAGCACCTCACCCACATCGAGATCGAATCCCGCCGCCGGTTCATGAAGGTGATCGAGTTCGTGCGGGCGCGCTATCCCGGGTTCGAGCGCGCCTACATTCTCGACGCGGCGCCCCAGGTGGGCGTGCGCCAGACGCGCCTGCTCGAGGGCGAGTACGTGGTCACCAAGGAGGACATCCTGGAGCGCCGGACCTTCCCCGACGTGGTGGCGCGCGGCCGCGACTACTTCACGCCCTACCGGAGCCTGCTCCCCAAGCACGTCGAGGGGTTGCTGGTGGCGGGCCGCTGCTACTCCGCGACGTCGGAGGCCCAGCGGATCAGCCGGGAGATCCCGCCGGTCATGGTGATGGGCGAGGCGGCGGGGACGGCGGCGGCGCTCAGCCTGGAAGCGGGGGTGGCTCCGCGCCGGGTGGACGTGCCGACGCTGCAGAAGCGGCTCCTCGCCCAGGGCGTGAACCTGGGCACCCCGCTCGCGGTGGCCTGAGCGGCATGGAGTTCGCCCGAGTCGAGCGCGACGGGCACCTGCTCGTCGTCACCATCGACCGCCCGCGCGTGATGAACGCGCTCCACCGCGCCGCCTCCGACGAGCTGGACGAGGTGTGGACGCGCTTCGAGGCCGACCCCGACCTGCGGGTGGCCATCCTCACCGGCGCCGGCGATCGCTCGTTCTCGGCCGGCTACGACATGCGCGAGCCGGCGCCGCCGGGCGAGGAGCGCGGCGGCGGGTTCCTCGCCCACCGGCACCCGCGCGGCCTCGGGGGGCTCACCTTGCGCTACGGCATGTCGAAGCCGCTCATCGCGGCCGTGAACGGCTTCGCGCTCGGCGGGGGGCTCGAGCTCGCGCTCGCCTGCGACGTCATCGTGGCCGCCGAGCACGCCGAGTTCGGCTTCCCCGAGCCGCGGGTCGGGCGCATGGCGCTCGAGGGCGGCATGCACCGCCTCGCCCGCCACATCCCTTTGAAGATGGCCATGGGCATGCTGCTGACCGGACGGCGCATCGCCGCGCCCGAGGCATACCGGCTGGGCCTCGCCAACGAGGTGGTGGCGCCGGCCGAGCTGATGCCGGCCGCGCGGCGGTGGGCGGCCGGGATGCTGGAGTGCGCGCCCCTGTCGGTGCAGGCCACCAAGGAGGCGGTGATGGCGGGCCTCGGCCTGCCCCTGCCCGCCGCGGTCGCCCTGATCCCGCAGACCATGGCGCGGGCCCTGGTCTCGGACGACCAGGTGGAGGGCGTCAACGCGTTCCGCGAGAAGCGGCCGCCGCGATGGTCCGGGCGATGACGAGCGAGCCGGCGAACGGGCTCCCGCTCGGGGGCGTCACCGTGCTCGACTTCTCGCAGATCGAGCTGGGGCCCTGTGCCACGCAGGTGCTGGGCGACTTCGGCGCGGACGTGATCAAGATCGAGCGCCCCGGCGCCGGGGACCTCTCGCGCGTGCACATGAAGCACGCGAGCGGCGAGAGCGCCATCTTCTGGAGCCTCAACCGCAACAAGCGCAGCGTGGCGATCGACATGCGCGCGCCGCTCGGGCGCGAGGTCATCCTCCGCCTGGCCCGGAAGGCCGACGTGCTCGTGCACAACTTCCGGCCCGGCGTGATGGAACGCCTGGGCTTCGGCGCGGCCGAGCTGCGCGTGATCAACCCCCGGCTGATCTACGCCTTCGGCAGCGGCTACGGGCCGACCGGGCCCTACCGCGACAAGGGCGGGCAGGACGTCCTGGCCCAGGCGATGAGCGGCATCGCCTCGCGACGCGCGGAGCCCGACGCGCCGCCCGAGCCGAGCGCGACGCCGATCGCCGACTTCACCGCCGGGATGCTACTCGTGCAGGCGATCCTCCTCGCGCTCCTGGCGCGGGCGCGCACCGGCCGGGGCCAGGTCGTCCACGTCTCGCTGCTGGACGGCATGCTCGCCATGCAGCTCCAGGAAGCGGCGGCGTGGCTCAATCTGGGCGAGCGCCTGAACTGGGGCGCGTTCCCGCTCTCCGGCACCTTCGCCACGCGCGACGGCCACATCGTCATGGTCGGCGCGTTCAAGCCGAATCCGCTCCAGGAGATCTGCCGCGGCCTCGGCATCGAAGACCTCTCGGCCGATCCCCGCTACGCGACCCACGAGGCGCAGGTCGCGCACCGGGACGAGCTGCAGGCGCGCTGGCGCGAGGAGTTCGGCGAGCGCACGACGAAGCAGGCGATCGACGCGCTCGAGGCCGTGGACATCCTGTGCGCCCCCGTGAACTCGATCGAGACGGCGCTGGCCGATCCGCAGGTGGCCAGCAACGAGATGATCGTCGACATGCACCACCCGGCCATCGGCGCCATCAAGGCGGTCGGGATCCCGGTGAAGCTCGAGGGCACGCCGGGCTCGGTGCGCCGGGCCCCGCCGCGCCTGGGCGAGCACACGCGCGAAGTGCTCGCCGAGCTGGGATTCTCCGAGGAAGAGATCGCCGCGCTCGGCGGACCGCCCGCCTAGCGCCCTTCACGTACCGGACAACGAGGAGCTCCCATGGCCAGACTGCCCGATCCGCTCGACACGCTGACTCCCGAGGCCAAGCGTATCTACGACAAGATCACCGCCAAGCGCGGCGCGGTGCGCGGCCCCTTCGCCTCGCTCATGCATCACCCCGCGCTGGCCGAGCGCGTGGGCGATCTGGGCGAGTACCTCCGCTTCGGCGGCACGCTCCCGGGCGACGTCCGCGAGCTGGCGATCCTCATCACCGCCCGCTCCGTGAGCCAGGGCTACGAGTGGATCGCCCACGCGAGGATCGCGCGCAAGGAGGGACTCGCCGAGGACGTCATCGAAAAGGTGCGGGCGCGCGGCGACCTCGCCACGCTGCCGGCGCGCTACGCCCGGCCGGCCCGGGTGGTCCAGCACGTGCTCGCCTACCAGTCGATCCCGCAGAGCCTCCAGGCCGAGGTGCAGGGCGAGCTCGGCGTCACCGGCCTCATGGAGCTGGTCATCCTGGCCGGGCAGTACCGGATGATCGCCGGCGTGCTCTTCGCCTTCGACACGCCGCTCCCGGAGGGCGAGCGGGCGCCGTTCTGATTCCAGCTCTCGCACCGGCTGGCGAGCAGCACGGCGAGCGGCTACACGAACGTCATCACCTCGACGGGAGTATCCGCGCGCTTGAAGCGCTCGAGGGCGAGCGGCGCGATGTCCACCGTGTGCGCCCGCCCGTCGGCGACCAGCTCGGCCATGAGCTGGCCGGCGATCGGCCCGTGCATGAAGCCGTGGCCGCTGAACCCGGCGACGACGTGCAGGCCCGGCATCGCCGGCACCGCGCTGATGATGCCCATCTGGTCGGGCGTCATCTCGTATACCCCGGCCCACGCGCGCATGATCGGGGCGTCCTCCATGGCCGGTATCCGCCAGATCGCGCGCTCGGCCACCGCGGGCGCCAGGTCCCAGTCCGGCCGGGTGTCGAACGAGCTGGCCTCGTCCTTTCGCCCGAAGCCGATCATGATGCCGGCGCCCTCGCGGCGGGTCGAGAAGCCGACGTGGTGGTCGATGATGAACGGGGTCTCGAGCGGGATCCGGTCCCCGGGCAGGGGCGCGGTGATGAACTTGCTCCGCCGGCGCGGGAAGACCGGGATCTCCGCCCCCGCGAGCTTGCCCACCTGGCCGGACCAGCAGCCGGCCGCGATCACCACCACCGGCGCCTCGAAATCGCCGTGCGGCGTGCGCACCGTGGTCACCCGCGGGTCGCGCCGCTCGATGGCGATCACCGGATGCTCCTGCTTGATCACCGCGCCCAGCTCGCGGGCCCGCGCCGCGATCGCGGTGGTGACGAGGTAGGGATCGGCGAAGCCGTCGCGGGGCGAGTAGGTCGCCGAGACGAGATCCTCGGTGCGGAGGTACGGCCACCCCGCCCGGATCTCGTCCGGCGGGAGCACTCGGGTGTCCACGCCCATGCTGCGCTGGAGCGCCGCGCTCCGCGCGTAGACGGCGCGCTCGTCTTCGGTTTGCTGGAGGATCAGGTAGCCGCTCTGGCGGAACTGCGGATCGACGCCGAACTCGGACTCGAAGTTCTCGTAGACGACGATGGACTGCTGGGTGAGCTCGATGCCGATCCGGTTGGCGTACTGGTGGCGCACGCCGCCGCTGGCCAGCGCCGTCGAGCCGGAGCAGATCCCGTCCCGCTCGAGCACGACCACCCGCCCGTACTTGCGGCGCGTCAGGTGATAGGCGGTGGCTGCGCCCATGATGCCGGCTCCGATGACGATCGCGTCCGCCGCTTCCGCCATCGCTCCCCCCGGGCTCAGACCGGGCGGGGCGGGCGGCGAGCGAACGGCGAGGACTGCGCCTGCAGCACCTGGCGGATCTTTTCCGCGAGAGCGTCGGGAGTGAAGGGCTTGGCGATGAAGGGGTGCCCCGAGGTGGCGACCTCGGCGACCTTGTAGGCCGACATGAGGAGGACCTTCGCGGAGGGGATCAGCGCCAGCAGGCGCTGGGCCAGCTCCGTGCCCCGCATCCGCGGCATCACCACATCGGTGAGCAGCAGGTCCACCTGCTGCTGGCCGGCCAGCCGCAGCGCCTCATGAGGATCGCCGGCGTCCAGCACGACGTAGCCCCGGGCCTCCAGCATCTGGCGCACCACCGCGCGGATGTCGGCCTCATCGTCCACCACGAGGATCGTCTCCCTCACCGGCGCGCTCCCGTCACCGCGACCGGACCCGGTACCACGGCTGCGGCTGGCCCGGCACCTTGACGCGCAGCGTGTACACCGAGGTGCGGGCGGTGAAGAAGAGCGTCCGGAGGTCCGGCCCACCGAAGGCAAGGTTGGCGGGGACCTCCGGAGTACGGATGATCCCGAGCCTTGTTCCATCGGGCGTGAAGACCCACGTGCCGCCTGGGCCCGTGCAGTAGACGCGCCCTTCGATGTCCACCTTCAAGCCGTCGGGCACACCGTCCCGCTCATCGGACGACATGTCCGCGAAGATCCGCCGCCTCACCATCATGCCGCCGGCGTCGAGGTCGAGCACGTGGATGTACTGCGCCCATCGGGTATTCGCCACGTAGAGCAGGCGCTCGTCTGGTGAGAAGGCCAGGCCGTTGGGATACTCGAAGTCCGCCACGAGGCTGGTCGCCCCGTCGGGCGCTACGCGATAGACGCCGGCATACGGCAGCTCCCGTTCCGCCAAGGGCACCCGAAGGCCGGGGTCGGTAAAGTAGATACTTCCGTCGGACCTGCACACCACGTCGTTGGGACGGTTCAGGCGCTTGCCTTCGTAGCGATCCACGAGAACCTCGATGCGGCCGTCGGTGGCCGTGCGCGTGACGCGCCGGTTCTCCCCCTCGCAGAGGACCAGCCGCCTCTCGAGATCGAATGTCGTGCCATTGCCTCCGCCGGTCCTCTCGCGGACAACCTCCGGCTCACGGCCTGGGACCACCCGGTAGAGCACGCTCGAGCGCACGTCAACGAAATAGTAGAAGCCGTCGGGATGCCACAGCGGTCCTTCGGTGAAAACGAACCCCGTGGCGAGGCGCTCCGCCTCTCGCGT
>JBGOVO010000153.1:0-8284 GCA_041478145.1 Methylomirabilia bacterium | reverse complement strand
TGAGGGAGCGGAAGGGGCGCGAGGGCAAGCCGCTGGCCCTGATGGTAGCCGATCTGCGGGACGCCGATCGGCTGTGCGTGATCTCGACAGAGGAGCGGCGGCTGCTCGCCTCGACGGCGCGGCCCATCGTGCTCCTTCGGGCGCGCCAGGCCTCCGGGGTCGCGCCCTCGCTGGCCCCCGGCCTGGGGCGGCTCGGCCTGATGCTGCCGTACTCCCCGCTGCATCACCTGCTGTTCAACGCCCAAGACGGGACTCTCCCGCCGCTGGTCATGACCAGCGGGAACCGGAGCGAGGAGCCCATCGCCACGGACAATGCCGACGCCCTCGGCCGGCTCTCGGACATCGCCGACGCGTTCCTGCTCCACGACCGGCCGATCCACGTCCGGTGCGACGACTCGGTGAGCCGGGTGGCGGCCGGGGGCGAGGTCCCCATCCGCCGCTCCCGCGGATACGCGCCGTTCCCGGTGCGGTTGCCGTTCGAGTCGCGCCCCGTGCTGGCGGTGGGCGCGGAGCTGAAGAGCGCGGTCTGCGTCACGCGCGGGCCGTACGCCTTCATGAGCCCGCACATCGGGGACCTCGAGAACGTCGAGACCTATGTCTCCTACCAAGGCATGGTCGAGCGCATGGCGAAGCTCTTCCGGGTGCAGCCGATTGCCGTGGCGCACGACCTCCATCCGGACTACCTCTCCACGCGCTACGCGCTCGGGCTGAACCCGGCGCTGCCGCGGGTGGCCGTGCAGCACCACCACGCTCACGTGGCGGCGTGCATGGCCGAACACCGGCTCACCGGCCCGGTGATCGGCGTGGCCTTCGACGGCACCGGTTACGGCCCCGACGGCGCCGTCTGGGGCGGGGAGTTCCTCGTGGCCGACTACACGGGGTTCGAGCGAGTCGCGCATCTGGGTTACGTGCCGATGCCCGGCGGCGATCGTGCGGCGCGGGAGCCGTTCCGCATGGCGCTGGCTCACCTCCTCCGGGCCTTCGGCGAATGGGACCCCGACCTGTCTCCCGTCCGGGAGGCGACGGTTGCGGAGCGGAGGATGATCCGCGGGCAGATGGAGCGGGAGCTCAACGCGCCGCTCACCTCGAGCATGGGCCGGCTCTTCGACGCCGTCGCCTCCCTCGCGGGCGTGCGCCACCGCGCGCGCTTCGAGGCGCAGGCGGCCATGGAGCTGGAAGCGCTGGCCGAGGGGCTCGCCGGCGCGCCCTATCCGGTCGAGATCACGGACGGCGCGCCGCTCGTCCTCGAGCCCGGCCCGATGATCCGGGGGGTGGTGGACGACCTTGCCGAGGGAACGCCTCCGACGCGGATCGCCGCCCGCTTCCACGCCACGGTGGCGGAGGCCGTCGTCAGAGTCTCCGAGCGGGTGCGTGCCGCGAGGGGGCTCGACCGGGTGGTGCTGACCGGCGGCGTCTTCCAGAACGCGATCCTGCTCGGCGCGACCCGCCAGGGCCTCGACGCGTGCGGCTTCGAGGTCTTCAGCCATCACCTGGTTCCCCCCAACGACGGCGGCATCGCGCTCGGCCAGGCGGCGGTGGCCCACGCGCATCTCACGGGGGCCTGAGAAGGGGCCGGACATGTGCCTGGGCGTGCCGGGAAAAGTGCTGGAGGTGCACGGCCTCGTGGCCATCGTCGACTTCTGGGGCCTGCGCCGGCCCATCCTCCTCGACAGCGTGGATCAGCCGGTAAGCCCGGGCGACTACATCCTGAACCACGTGGGCTTCGCGATCCGCCGCATCCCGCCCGAGGAGATCGGGGAGACGCTGGCCCTCTACGAGCAGTTGCTGCGCGAGGCGGGGGACGATGTGATGGCGGCCGATGTGCGGAGCGAGATCCGAGCCACCGGCGGTGAGACGGACCATGCCGACGGTTAGCCAGGACCAGCCGGTGTCCCAGCTCAAGTTCCGCGATCCGGCGAAGGCGCGGGCGCTCGTCGGCGCGCTGGAGTGCCTCACGCGCCGAATCGGGCGGGCCCCGGTCTCGGTCATGCACGTCTGCGGCAGCCACGAGCAGGCCATCGCCAAGTTCGGCCTGCGCGCGACGTTCCCCAAGAGCCTGAACGTCATCATGGGTCCGGGCTGCCCGGTCTGCGTCACCGATGTGCCCGAGGTGGACGAGGCGGTGGTGCTGGCCATGCAGGGCGTCCGGATCGCGACCTACGGGGACATGGTGAAGGTGCCCGGCACCGTGAAGTCCCTGGCCGACGCCCAGACCGACGGCGCCAGGATCCACGTGGTCTACAGCGTCGCGCAGGCGGCGGCGCTGGCCCGCGAGACCCACGAGGAGGTGGTCTTCTTCGCCTCGGGCTTCGAGACAACCGCCGTCGCCACGGCCGCCGTCATCCTCCGCGACCCGCCCCCCAACTTCTCGGTGCTCTCCGCCCACAAGTACATCCCTCCGGTCATGGAGATCGTCGCCGAGATGCCCGGGACCCGCGTCGAGGGATTCCTGGCCGCGGGGCATGCCGCCACCATCACCGGCTGGGGCATCTTCGAGCGCTTCGTCGAGCGCCACCACATCCCGGTGGTCGTGGCGGGCTTCGAGCCCCTCGACATCCTGGCCGGGCTGGCGAAGCTGCTCGAGGTGATCCACGACGGGCGGCCGCGCGTGGAGAACATGTACCCGCGATGCGTGACGCGCGAGGGCAACCTGCGCGCCCAGGAGCAGCTCTGGAGGGTGTTCCGACCGGTGGGCGGCCGGTGGCGCGGCATCGCCCACGTGCCGAACGGCAACCTCCGTCTTCGCGACGAGTGGGCCCACGTGGACGCCAGGCGGCGCTTCCGCATCGACGTGACCGGCCTCTGGGACTACGCGCCGTCCGCGCTCGTCCAGGACTGCGTCTGCGGCGACATCATGGCGGGGATCGCCTCGCCCACGGACTGCGCGCTGTACGGCAAGGAGTGCCTGCCGGAGACGCCGGTGGGGGCCTGCATGGTCTCGAGCGAGGGCACCTGCAGGATCTGGCACGAGTACGGCGGCCACCCCGATCTCGGAGGAGCGCGGTGAGAGCGCGGCCGCTCCTCCTCGACCAGCGCATCGGCCTCAAGCACGGGGCCGGCGGCCGGGCCATGCGGGCGCTCATCGAGGGCCTCTTCGTGAATGGCTTCGCCGAGACGCCCGTGGACGGGATCGGCCTCGGCGCGATGGACGACGGCGCCGCGCTCCGGGTCGGCGACCGCTGGCTCGTCATCACCACCGACTCCCACGTGGTCCACCCGATTTTCTTCCCCGGCGGCGACATCGGCCGGCTGGCCGTCGCGGGGACGGTGAACGACCTGGCCATGATGGGCGCCACCCAGGTGCTGGCCCTCACCTGCGCCGTGATCCTCGAGGAGGGCTTCGCTCGCTCGGATCTCGAGCGCATCCAGGCGTCCATCCACCGCACCTGCCGTGAAGCAGGCGCCGTGATCGTCACCGGCGACACCAAGGTCATGGGCCGGGGGGAGCTCGACGGCATCGTGCTCAACACGACGGGCATCGGCCTCACCGAGCGCGTGGTGCCCGATTCGGGTCTCAGGCCCGGTGACCGCATCCTCGTCACCGGCACCATCGGGGACCACGGCTTCGCCATCATGGCGCTGCGCAAGGGGCTCGAGCTCGAGGGCGACCTCCGCTCCGACGTGGCCCCGCTCAACGATCTCGTTGCCCGCGCGCTCGCCGCTGGCGGAGGCGCGGTGACGGCGATGAAGGACCCGACCCGCGGGGGCCTGTCGAGCGCGCTCCACGAGATGGCCGACAAGAGTGGCGTCGGCATCGTGCTGGACGAACGGTCCGTGCCCGTGTCGCCGGTGGTCGCAGCGGCCGCCGATCTGCTGGGCATCGACCCGCTCCACATCGCCAACGAAGGCAAGGCGGTGCTGGGCGTCCAGCCCGAGGCGGCGGAGCGGGTGCTGGCGGTGCTCCGCGCCCACCCGCTCGGGGAGAACGCGGCCATCGTCGGGACATGCATCGCCGAGCACGCGGGCGCGGTGATCCTGGACACGGGCTTCGGGCGGCGGCTGCTCTCCGAACCGGAGGGGGAGCCGCTGCCCCGGATCTGCTGAGGAGACGGCCATGGCCGTAGGGCTGGGCATGAAGCACATCCGGATGGAGCGCGACGGCGCGGTGGGTATCATCACCATCGACCGGCGAGAGCGCTTCAACTCGCTCGACGTGGAGACCGCCCAGGACTTCCGCAAGGCGGGTCTCCAGTACGCCCGCGACGACGAGATCCGCGCCGTGGTGATCCGGGGCGCGGGCGGGGTCTTCTGCAGCGGGGCCGATCTCAAGTACATCCGGGCCCGCGGGGAGCCGGCCGAGCTCGGGTACCTCTCGCCCGACGCCCGGGAGATTCCGGGCGGGTACGGCGAGATCTTCAAGCAGATCCTCGAGTACATCCACAGCACGATCTCCGAGATCAAGCGGGCCCCGAAACCGTTCATCGCCGCCGTGGACGGGATAGCGGCGGCGGGCGGCTTCGGGATCGCGATGGCTTGCGATCTCGTGCTGGCCAGCGACCGCGCCACGTTCGAGTGGGCCTACCAGAAGACGAGCCTCACCGGCGCGGAGAGCTCCACCTTCTTCCTGCCCCGGCTCATCGGACTCCGGCGCTCGATGGAGCTGGTCCTGCTCAACCCGCGCCTCGACGCGCGCGCCGCGCTGGAGATGGGCCTGATCACCGCCGTCCACCCGGTCGACTGCTTCGAGGACGAAGTGCGGGCGCTGGCCCGGAAGCTATCCCTCGGCCCGACCCGAGCCTACGGCGTCGCCAAGGCGCTGCTCAACCAGGCGGCGGGGGTGGACCGGCTCGACTACCATCTCGACCGGGAGCTCGAGCACCTCGCCCGCATCGCCGACGGGCGCGACTTCGCCGAAGGGCTCGAGGCCTTCTTCGAGAATCGCCCGCCGCGCTTCGAGGAGGCCTAGGCGTCCGCCGCCGATCCCGCGCGGATCTCGAGGCCTACGAGCTGCCGCGGTGCTCTCGCAGCCGCGGGCCCGGGGCTGCCCCGGCTACCGGGGCCGCTCCGGCTCGGAGGGCTCCTTCGGCAGACCCCGCTCTTTCCAGCCCGACATGTGCCCGTCGAGGTAGCGCACGTCCGTGAAACCGGTCAGCCGCAGGGCGAACCGGGCGACGCCCGCGCGCGGGCCGTGCTCGCAGTACACGACCACCGGTCGCTCCCGCGGACCGGGGATGTCGTCCTGGCGAACGAGCAGCGTGTAGAACGGGATGTGGATCGCCCCCGGGACGTGGCCGGCCTCGTATTCGCGGCGCGTCCGAACGTCGACGATCACCGGCGCGGTGCCCGCGCCGATCGAGGCGAGCAGCGCGTCCGGCGTCACCCGGTCCGGGGTCGATGCGCTCGCGCAGCCTCCCATGCCGACCGCCAGGAGCATGAGGGCCGCGAGCGTCCTCACTAGCGAACCCGGCGACCGATGCGGCTCCACCGCGTGTGGCCGTCGGCGTCCGAGGACCAGTAGATCCATACCGGCCGCCCGATGATCTGGGTTCTCGACACGGGCCCCCAGTGGCGGCTGTCCTCGCCGGCATTCCGGTTGTCGGCCATCACGAAGACGGCCTCGGACGGGATCTGGACTGGTCCCACGTCCCGGGCCGCGCGCACCTCGTCGGTGAAGTCCGCATAGGGCTCGGCGACCGGTCGGCACCCGTCCACCGGGGGCTCGCAGTTGATGTACACGTCGTGCCCCTGGACGATGATCTCTTCCCCTCCCAGGCCGACGATCCGCTTGACCAGGGTCTCGTTCGCATCGCTCCGGTCGGTGAAGACGACGAGATCGCCACGCGCCGGCCAGTGCGCCGCCTTGTCGATCAGGACGTAGTCCCCCACCAGGAAGGTCGGGGCCATGGACGTCGACGGAATCGAGACCCCCTCGAAGCGGCGGCGAACCGCGAGTGGCAGCGCGACCACGAGCGCGACCATCCCGAGGAGGACGAGGGTCCAGAAGACCCGGCCGGAGCTTCCCATCGCTCATACAATAAGCCCCGAGAGCTCGTCCTCCACGCCATTTGTCCGGGACCTGCAGTGGCAAGTTCTCTGCAGTTCAGCCGCGCGCGCCGAGGCCAAGGAACAGATCTCGCGTCACCATGTCCGCGACGTCGGCGACCGACCGATCGAGCACCCCGTCGACCAGCAAGGCTGACAAGCCGTGGACGGTGGACCACGCGGTCAGGGCCAGATCTGCCGCCGGTTCTTCTGACCGCGCGACCCCGGCACGCTGGCAGGCCGATATCACGTCGACGACCACGTTGAACGTGTCGGTCGCGACCTGGCGCAGGGAGGTGGACGCCGACCGGTCAGCCATCTCGCGGCCGAACATGACGCGGAAGTGTGAGGAATGCTTCGTGGCGAAGGTCACGTAGGCGAGCCCGATCGCCCGGAGTCGCTCCAACGGGCGGTCAGCGAAGGCCGCGGCGGCGTGAGCCATGGCGGCCATGAGCGAGCGGAATCCTTCCTCGGCCACCGCGGCGAGGATCGCCTCTTTGTTCGCAAAGTGTCGGTAGGGAGCGGTCTGCGAGACGCCCGCCAGGCGAGCGGCCGCCCGTAGCGTGAGCGCCCCGGTCCCTTCGGTCTCCACGATCTCGAGCGCGGCGTCGAGCAGCGCGCGCGGAAGATCCCCGTGGTGGTACCGGTTGCGCCGGGGCCGACGCGGCCGGCGTCGGGGGGCCCGCGGTTCCTTCCGACTAGCCTGTCGCACTGCCGGTAGGGTAACCCCGTGGTGTTGACACCGTCAACATAGCCGTGTTAGCGGTGTTCCAGGCGATCCATGACCGGGACAACGACGGAGGTGCCCGATGAAGATCACGCTCAGGCTGCTGGTGGTCCTCATACTCGCTTCCGCGACGGCCGCGCACGGTTCCGTCGGCTTCCAGCGGACCACGGTGACCGACTCGGACGACAAGCCACGGGAGGTCGGGATCTGGTACCCGAGTGAGGCTGCGGCTTCGCCGCAGCCGCTCGGTCCACACCGCCAGACGGTTGCGCCCGACGGAGGCCTGGCGGGAAGCCAGCTGCCCCTCATCGTAGTCCTTCACGGCGTCCAGGGCTCCTTCGAAAACCACTACGACACGGCCCTCGCGCTCGCCGAAGCCGGGTTCGTGGTGGCGGCCGTCGCTCAGAGCCAGGAGATCAGTCTGGTCGAGCGGCCACGACATGTCGCCCGCGTGCTCGACTACATGCTCGCCGCTTGGCCTTATCACGGTCGGGTGGACCCGATGCGCATCGGCATCTTTGGCTACTCCGTCGGCGGCTTTACCGCGCTCGTGGCAACCGGAGGCGGCCCTGACTTGAGCCGGATCACCTCCTATTGCGCCGAATATCCGGATCGTGTGTGCGGCATGCTGAAGGAGCGCAACGTCGATACCACCACTCCCGCCTCAGCCTGGGTTCACGACGGGCGCATCAAGGCCGCGGTGGTCGCGGCGCCGACGCTCGGCTTCACCCTCGGGAAGGACGCCCTCGCGCCGATCAAGGTGCCCATACAGCTCTGGCGCGCCGGGAGTGACGAGATCACCCCTCATCCGCGACATGCGGAGGCTATCTACAACGCGCTCCCGACCAGGCCCGAGTACATCGTTATTCCAGGCGCCGGCCACTTCGCCTTCCTCACCTGCAGCGCGGAGATGGCGAAGCGGGCACCCGTGATCTGCCAGGATGCGCCGGACTTCGACCGTCAGGCGTTCCACCGAGCCTTCAATGTCGCGGTCGTCGACTTCTTCAAGAGACAATTGCCAATCCCATGAGCTCGCTCGGCCCCAAGGGTCCGGCCGGCGGTGACGATGGGACTTGCCGGCGGGATTCTGCTAGCATCGGGCGCCATGGTCGACATCACGCCCGCCGTCCGCGCCGATCTCGCTCCGACCGGAACGCTCCGTGCCGCCATCAACTACGGCAACTTCATTCTCGCCACGAAGGACAAAGCCACCGGCGAGTCCAGGGGCATGGCCGTCGACCTGATGCAGGAGATCGGAAGGCGGCTCGGCGTCCCGGTCGAGATCGTCGCGTATGACAGTGTGGCCGTCATGGGCGACGCGGCGCCGAGCGCCGTGTGGGACATCGCGTTCCTCGGGTCCGACCCGGCGCGCGAGAAGCTCATGAGCTTCAGCGCCGCGTATCTCGACATCGACGCGACCTACCTCGTGCCCGGCGGGTCGCCGCTGCAAACCGCCGCGGACGTCGATCGGGAGGGCGTGCGCGTGGCCGCGCCGGCCCGCGCGAACTACGAGCTCTACCTCAGCCGGCATCTCAAGCGGGCCCAACTGATGTCGACGCCGGGCGCCGACGCGGC
>JBGOVO010000108.1:0-10749 GCA_041478145.1 Methylomirabilia bacterium | reverse complement strand
TGTGCTAGCCTTGGGCCGGTGCCGGTTCTCAGGGTCAGCGGTGTCGGGCCGGCGTTCCCGCGAGCCAACGCCCTCAAAAATTAGGGCCGCAACCAAGAACAAGGAGATCCATACGTGCTTCGACCGCTTCTGTACGTAATCGGCACGCTCCTGGTGACGCAGGCCGCCGTCATCGCCACGTCGGTGTACCTGCACCGCGGGCTCGCGCACCGCGCGCTCAATCTGCATCCCTTCGCGGACTGGGTCTTCCGCTTCGTGCTCTGGTTCACCACCGGCCAGAACCGTCGCGAGTGGGTGGCGGTGCACCGCAAGCATCACGCCTTCACCGACACCGAGCGGGATCCCCACAGCCCTCTCGTGCACGGCTTCTGGAAGATCCAGCTCGGGAACGTCTATTACTACGTGCGGGAGGCCCGCAACCCCGAGACCCTGGCCCGCTGGGCCAAGGACATCCGGGACGACGTGTGGGACCGCGTGCTCTTCAACAAGGGCACCCTGGGCGGGGTGGTCGGCATCGCGGGGGCCGTGCTGATCCTGGGCCCGGGCTGGGGGCTGCTGCTGGCCCTGACCCACTTCGTGCTCTACGTCTTCGTGCTCGCGCCCTCGATCAACGGGCTCGGCCACTGGCGGGGGCGGAGGAACTTCGGCAACAACTCGGCCACCAACCTGCGCGTCCTCGCGTGGCTGACCGGGGGCGAGAGCCTGCACAATAACCACCACGCCTATCCCTCGAGCCCCAAGTTCAGCATGGGCCGCTTCGAGTTCGATCCCTCCTGGGTGGTGATCCGGGTGCTCATGCTGCTGCGGCTGGCCCGCCTCCTGGGCGACAAGGTCAAGCTGGCCGCGTAGCCGCCCTCGCGGGCGGCTCGGCGTCATCGAGCCGGCGGCCGCGGCGCCGCGCTGAAGAGCCGGAGGCAGTGCAGCAGGTCGCCCATGCACCCGGTGCAGAGCTTCCCGGTCCGCTCCTTGTCGGGCAGCGGCCAGCGCCCGGCCGCGCAGGCCTCACGCAGCTCCCCGATGGTGAGGTTGGTGCAGTAGCAGAGCAAGAGGGCGTCCACCTCCGCGCCCCTCACTTGAAGTAGGTGAAGAGGTGGTCGAAGAGCACCAGCTCGCCGGACGAGACCCGCCGGCCGACCACGTAGCTGGCCAGCCGGAACAGGGCCTTGACCTCGACGCGCTCGAGCCGCGCCCCCTCGCGCTCCGGGTCGAGCGCCACCTCGAGATGGGCCTTGGGCCCGAGCGTCATCTCGCGCGCGTGCCGCGCCCCCCCGTAGTAGGTGAAGATCTCGACGTCGCTCGGGGCGAAGCGGGACAGGTTGCCGAGCAGGACCGAGTGGCGCTCCCCCGTCCCGCGCCGGAGGAACAGATAGGTCTCGAAGTTGTTCAGGCCGGTCGCGCCGATCCGGTCGGGCACGCCGCCCAGGACCGCGTTCACCGCGTAGTAGAGCGAGGGGAGGGCCGAGCCGCGCCGGTGCAGGTACGCGTAGTGGTGCGGGCGATACGGGAAGATGCGCTCGTCGTAGCGGGCGTCGAAGGCGACCATGAGCCGCCCCGCCCCGGGGGCATGGGCGGCGACCAGCGCGCCCAGGTCGAGGAGCTCCTGGCGCGGGTCCACCGGAAGCGAGACGAGCACCTTGCCGTCGGGGTCGTGCAGCGCCACGTCCAGCGACTCGAGGTGCCGCCGGGCATCGGAGTCGCGCTGATGGACCAGCTCGACGAGGTGATCGTAGCCTTCCTCGTGGAACGTGGTGGACAGGAGCGCGGAGGGGCGGTTACTTGACATGCATCAAGGACAGCGGCCCGTCGAGATCGCGCGCGCCCGCCCCGACCACGTACAGGTTGAACCAGGCATTGCCGGTGAGCCGGATGCGGCGGACCGAGAGGGCGCCCGTCCCGCGCGGGCCGAGGCTCGCGACGTCGACGAGGCGGGAGCCCATCGGGGGCAGCGTCACGAGCCGCGCCGCGGCGGCGTGGCCCTCGCCGCCCCCCACGATACGGATGCGATTCGGCACGTTGGAGAGGTTCATCAGGAGCAGGTGCGACCGGCTGTCGGCGCCGTCGTACACGTACTGGTCCCGGGTGAAGGCGGGAATGGTCCGGCCCGCGACCGCCAGCAGGGCTCCCAGCCCCCGCACGAGCGCGCGCGTCCGGGCGGGATAGTGCTCGACGAACTCCCCGCGACCGTGGGTCGCGGTGTACGACTCCCCGTCCGACAGCGTCACGTAGAGGTCCGAGTGGATGCGCCGCGTGTCCACCGTCACGAACCCGCAGCCGCCGGCGCCCGCGTCCAGCACCACCTCCGCGGTGTCCAGATTGTCGGCGAGCGTCGCCTCGTAGCGGCGGACGACCGCGCCGTCGGCGTCGTACTGGCACGCGGACACCGGGAACGGCCCCTGGGTGTAGCCGGCCTTGAAGCGCGCCTCGACGTTGTTGAGGAGCAGCACGCACTGCAGGTCCGGGCGCGTGAGCCAGGGGAGGTAGTACGTCGGGGTGCGCCGGACGCCGAGCAGCCGCCGGGCGAGCCCTCGTAGCGGGTTCGCCATCGACCCGAGCCTAGCGTAGCGGTTTTCCGAGTGTCAAGCGCTCACCCGCGGGAAATGTTTGCGGTGGCCTCGCGTTTTTCGGTACCTTGGCGCCGGTATGGTGACGCACCCGGCGACCGAGCTGCGGGAGGTGCCCTGCCCGCTCTGCGGGGGAGCCGAGGTCTCTCCGGTCCTGCACGACGCCGGCTCTCACCGCATCGAGCGCTCCGGCCTCGTGGCCTGCACCAGCCTCGACCACGGGGCCTTCGGGCAGATCGTGGCGTGCAATCGCTGCGGGATCCGGTTCCGGAGCCCGCGCGAGGACGACGCCACGATCCTCTCGCACTACGCCTCGGTGGAGGACACCGTCTATCTCGAGAACGAGCCGGCGCGCGCGGTGACGTTCGCGCGGGCGCTCGATCGTCTGGAGCGGCACGTGCCGGTGCGCGGCCCCCTCCTCGACGTCGGCTGCTACACCGGCGTCTTCCTCGACGTGGCGGCGGCGCGCGGCTGGCCGGTCACGGGGGTCGAGCCGAGCCGCTGGGCCGCCGAGGCCGCGCGAGGCAAGGGCCACGAGGTGCACGACGGCACGCTGGCGACCACGCCGCTGCCCCGCGAGCACTTTTCGGTGGTGACCATGTGGGACGCGCTCGAGCACTACACCGATCCGGTGAGCGAGCTGCGCCGGGCCCGCGCGGTGACCCGGAGCGGCGGCTATCTCGTGCTCACCACCATGCGCATCGACGCCCCGGTGGTCCGGCTCCTGCGGCGGCGGTGGCCCTGGTACATGCGCATGCACCTCTCCTACTTCACGCCGGAGACGGTGGAGCGGGCCCTCACGCTGGCGGGATGGCGCCTGACCCATCTCCACGGCTACTCGCACGTGGTGACGTGGGACTATCTGCTCCTCAAGCTCGGCACCTACGCGCCCCGGGCCGGCCGCGTGCTCCGACGGTCGCTCGGGCGCCTCCGGCTCTCGGGACGCACCGTGTCCATCGACCTCGGGGACTTCATGACGGTGTACGCCCGGAACCCCGCCCGGTGACGACCCACCTCGTGGTGCTCGCCTACAACGAGGAGGCGGGCATCGGGGAGAATCTGGCCGCGATCCGCGACCTGGGCCTGCCCGACCTCGAGGTCCTCGTCGTGGACGACGGCAGCACCGACCGGACCGAGTCGATCGTGCGCCAGATGAAGGAGCAGATGCCGCTGGACCTCCTCTCCCACGAGGTCAACCGGGGCGTGGGCGCCGCGTTCGAGACGGGGCTCCGGCACGCGGCGGCGGTGTCCCGCCCCTCCGATTTCGTCATCACGATCGAAGGGGACGGCACCAACAGCCTGCAGGCGCTCCGGCCCATCATCGAGCTGCTCGGCCGGGGCTACGACGTCGTGTGCGGCTCGCGCTACGTGCCGGGCGGGGGATACCGGGGGTTCCCCCTCAAGCGGCGGATCTTCAGCGTGGGAGCCAACCTCGTGATGCGCTGGTACTGCGGCCTCGAGCCCGTCCGGGACTACACCCTCTTCTACCGCGGCTACCGCGCCGAGGTGCTCCAGGAGGCCTTCCGGCGGTACGGCCGCGAGTTCATCCAGGGCAAGGGCTTCTTCGCCAATATCGAGATCCTGGTCAAGCTGAGCCGCCTGCGGCCCCTCCGCGCCGCCGAGACGCCGGTGGTGTACGACTACGGCGCGAAGCGCTCCCGCAGCAGCATGCGGGTCTGGAAGAATCTCGCGGAGTACCTGCGCTTCTTCGTTCGGGACCTGCGCCGCCCCGCTCCCCCGTCCTGAGCGTCACCCGCGCCCGAAGAGCCGCCGGTTCGCCGCGACCCAGTGGTAGAGCCGGGTTACCCCGTCCGCGGGGCCGATGGCCGGTCGCCAGTCGAGCCCGCGCCGGGCCTTGCGAATGTCGCTCACGTAGATGGTCTGGTCTCCCGGACGCCAGCCTTCGTAGCGCACCGGGACCGGCCGGCCCAGGAGCCGGCCGAGCATGTCCAGTAGCTCCAGCAGGGACAGGGTGTTCCGTGGACCACCGCCGATGTTGAACACATCTCCCGCCACGTCGTCGATACGCCGAGCAGCGGCCCGGTAGGCGCCCACCAGGTCGTCGATATGAAGGATGTCGCGCACCTGCTTGCCGTCTCCGTAGATCGTGATGGGGCGACCGGTGAGCGCCGCGATCGTGAACCAGGCCACCCAGCCCTGATCCTCGACCCCGAACTGGCGCGGACCGTAGATGCACGACTTCCGGAAGACCACCGTGCGCAGCCCGTAGATGCGCGCGTAGTCGCGCACGTACTGATCGGCCGCTCCCTTGGAGCAGCCGTAGGGCGAGTGGAAGTCGAGCGGGAAGCTCTCGGCGACGCCATGGGGCGCGCCGACGAGCACGTACCGGCGGCCACGCCGTCGGCTCCGCAGCCCCGCGAGCGCCCCGTAGACCTTGTTGGTCGAGGAGAACACCAGCGGCGGTCGCCGGCGGGAGGCCCGCAGCGCCTCCAGAACCTCGAACGTCCCGGCCGCGTTGATCTCGAAGTCCGAGCGCGGGTCGACCACCGAGGTGGTCACCGCGACCTGGCCCGCGTTGTGGATGACCAGGTCGGCCCAGTCCATGAGCTGACGCAGGGTGGACCCCCCTCGGCGGATGTCGCGTCTCGTGATACGGATGCGCCGCCCATGCTCGGCGGCCAGCCACCGGGCGTTGGCGTTGGCGCCCGGACGCGAGAAGTTGTCGAGGACCGTCACCAGGGAGCCGGAGCGCGCGAAGGCGGCGCTGACGTTGGCGCCGATGAAGCCGGCTCCGCCGATGACGAGCACCCGCCTGGGGGTGGTCACGCCGCTCCGGCCTTGCGCCGGTAGACGAGGAAGCGGTCGCCGCCGAGGCCCGGCACGGTCTCGACCGGCTCGAAGCGTTCCGCGAGAAGCGCGTCCATGCGGGCCAGGACGTCGCGGTAGGGCTCGCGGCTCCGGTAGAAGTCGAGCACCTTCACCTGCAGCACCGCATAGCGCGCGTCGGCACCGAGCCACTCCTCGAGCTCGGCGGCTCCCCACAGGCCCGAGCGGAGGTACCGGCTCTGGTCGCGCACGCTCGTGAACACCATGTTGTGCTGGTGGAACTGCCGCAGGTAGGTCATCCGCCCGGCCAGGTGGATCGGGAGGGGATCGCCGATGAAGAACACCCGCGGCTCTCCGGCGGGGAGCACCGCGGCCAGCCGCGCCGCCGTCCGACCGAGCGCCGGGATCGTCGCGTCCTCCAGCGACACCTTGCGCGGGAGGTTGTGGTGACGGTGCACCCACGGCGAGAGGGCGACCGCCAGCGCGAAGCCGCCGACCGCCGCCCACCGCAGCCACGCGGGCAGCGAGCCGCGCTCCCAGATCCGGGCCAGCCGCCAGCCCAGCACGAGCGCGAGGAGCGGCGCCACCGCCCCGACGTACGCGAAGCCCTGCTTGATGTAGACGCCGACGATCAGGAACTGCCAGACGACGAGATACCAGAAGAGCCAGAAGGTGAAGCGCACTCCGGGAGGAACCCCGCGTGAGCCGTCGTCGCGGGCGGCGGGGCGCGGCCACGCGCTGACCAGGCCCAGCCCCAGCAGGGTCAGCATCCAGATCGCGTAGCGCTTGAGGAAGAAGCCGTAGCTCTTGGCGATCTGGATGGCGCGGCGCCCCCCGCTCGTCTCGTACGTGATGTCGGCGTAGTCCGACACCCAGACCCGCGCCGGGTCCTCGATGAGCGAGTGCCAGGAGTGGTAGCCGAGCCGCGCGACCCAGTCCCGCGCCACCGGAATGTAGGCGAGGATCTTGACGTGACTGCGGTCGGAGAGGAAGAACAGCGCGGGGACCAGCAGCGCCGCGCCCGCGACGAGCGCGCGCGCGGACCACGAGCGCCGCCGCCACATGAGGAACAGCAGCACGAACGGGATCGTGGGCCAGTAGTGCGGCTTGACCAGGAAGAGCAGCGAGAAGACGGCCATGCCGACCAGATCGCGGTGGCGCCACTCGGTGCGGAAGAGGACGTAGATCCCGGCCAGGTGCAGCGTGGCGGTGAGCGGACTGAAGTCCACCGTGCTGAAGTAGCCCATCACGAGCCCGTTGCTGATGAAGAGGGCGGAGGCGGCGGCTCCGGCGAGGGGGCCGCCCCAGCCCGCGGCCAGGCGATACAGCAGCACGAGCGCGACGCCGCCGAGGGCCACCGAGCAGAGCCGCCCGGCGAGCAGGCTCGGCCCGAACACGATCTGAGTGAGCCCGTAGACGTAGAACGGCAGCGGCACCCACTGGCCGGTCATCTCGTCCTGGTAGAGGCTCACGTCGCCTCGCACGACCAGCGGACCGAGGGCGAGGTACTCCGCCTCGTAGTCCTGGTTGACGAGCACCCACGCGTAGAAGAGCGCGAAGATCAGGTAGGCGGCCAGGAGGCAGGCGAGCACGGGAAGGTCCCCGCGGCCCTCGGGGTCGCGCGACGCGGCGCTCACGGCTTGCGCGCGGCGAACAGATTGAGCGTGAACAGGCGGGCCAGGGGCGTGATCCGCTCGAGGGCGGCTTCGAGACCTGCCGCGCGGGGGACCAGGTTGAGCACGAAGGGGGGAAAGCACCCGAAGGTCGCGACGCGAGCCGGCGCGAAGCCCGCGGTCAGCAGCCGGCGCCGCACGGGTCCGGGCCACATCCGGAGGAGGCCGCGCTCCACCCGCCAGCTCCGGCGGGGATGGAGCGTGACCTGCACGTACCACTGCGGGTTCCAGGGATTCGGCTCCAGGAAGACGACGCGGCCGCCGGGACGGAGCCGCTCCCGAGCCCGGGCCAGGAGGCCGTCGAGATCCTGCACGTGGTGGAGGATGTGGGCGCCGACCACCGCGTCGAAGTCCCGCGCGGTCACGCGCTCGAGCGCGCTCGCGTCGTCCACCACGAGCGTGAGCTCGCCCCGCCGCGGGTGGCCGGAGAGCAGACGATCGAGGTACTCGATCGAGCGCGGCGAGATGTCGACCGCGGTCACCCGGCAGCCGCGGTCGAGCAGGGGGACGGTGAAGCGCCCGCCCGAGGCCCCCAGCTCGAGCACGCGCTCACCCGGCCGTGGGTCGACGGCGGCGAGGAAGCGCGCGGTGACGAAGTCGAAGTAGGTGTTGACCTGCTGGAAGTTCTCGCGGTACTGATCCGCGGTGGAATCGTAGAAGCGCCGCTGCACCTCCCGCCAGTCTGCGCGCATGGGCGACTGCCATCGTAGGCCAACTCCCCGGGAGCGGGGGAGAAATTTGGGTGCGGGAGCCCGCGGGGCCCGGTGTATCGTACGCGGGGGGCACGAACTCCATGCGGAGCGCCGATCTCGCGCTGTATCTCGCCGCCGCGATGGTGGCGCTCGCGGTGCTGTTCGTCGCGTACGCGCTGAGCGGCGCCGATCTCTGCTTCTGGTGCGGCGCCCGCGGCTAGCGATGGCGAGGACCATCGGCGTCGTCACGGTCGCCCGCTCCGACTACGGCCACCTCGTCCCCCTCCTCGAGCAGATCCGGACCGCTCCCGCCCTCCGGCTCCAGCTCTTCGTGGGAGGCAGCCATCTCTCCGAGCGCTTCGGGCTCACGGTGGCGGCCATCGAGGCGGACGGGTGGCCCATCACCGAGCGGATCGCCACCCCGAGCGAGGCGGACGCTCCCGCGGACGTCGCGGCGGCGGCGGCGGCCAGCCTCGCCGGCTTCGCGCGAGCCTTCGCGCGCCACCGCCCGGATCTGATCCTCGTCCTCGGGGACCGGCTCGAGATGCTGAGCGCCGCGGTCGCCGCGCTGCCGCTCACCATCCCGGTCGCGCACGTGCACGGCGGCGAGGTGACGGAGGGCGCGATCGACGAGCAGGCGCGTCACGCCATCACCAAGCTGTCGCACCTGCACTTTCCCGCCGCGGAGCCCTACGCGCGGCGCATCCTCCAGATGGGGGAGGAGCCCTGGCGGGTGCACTGCTGCGGCGCCCCCGGGCTGGATCGTCTCGCCCGGCTCGCGGTGCTCTCCCGCGAGGAGCTGGGGCGCCGGATCGGCTTGCCGCTCCGGCGTCCGACGCTGCTGGTCACGTTTCATCCCGTGACCCTCGAGCCCGCCGAGACCGCCCACCACGTGGACGAGCTGGCCGCCGCCCTCGGGGCCGCCGAGGGCGACATGGTCATCACCTACCCCGGGGCCGACAGCATGCACCGGACGGTGGTCGAGCGCCTCGAGACCCTCGCGGCCGAGCGGCCGGGCACCCGGCTCGTGGCCGCTCTCGGCGAGGACACCTACTGCTCGCTGCTCCGGGAGGCCGACGTGATGATCGGCAACTCCTCGAGCGGGCTCATCGAGGCGCCGTCGTTCGGCTTGCCCGTCGTCAACGTCGGCAGCCGCCAGCGCGGCCGCCTGCGCGCGGCCAACGTGATCGACGTGGGCCACGGCCGGGACGAGATCCTGACCGGGCTCCAGCGCGCGCGCGACCCGGCTTTCCGCCGCTTCCTGACCGGCATGACGAACCCGTATGGCGACGGCCGGGCCGCGCCGCGCATCGTGGCGGTGCTCGGCCGGATCGAGCTGGGCCAGCGGCTGATCGAGAAGCGCTTCGTCGACACGGACGGATCTTCCCGGTGACCCTCGCGTTCCTCGCCTCACGCAAGGGTTACCTCAAGGTGACGGGCTCGCTCATCCAGGCGGCGCTCGACCGCGGTCACCGGGTCGTGCTCCTCCGCGACCCCGGCCAGAAGAAGCCGGGCGAGGCCACCACGGACGCCGACTTCGGGGCCTGGCCCGCGGCGAAGCTGGTGGACTCCCCGTGGGGTGCTCCACTCGGCCCCGTGCTCGAGCGACAAGACGTCCGCGCTCTCGTCGGCCCCTCGCTCCACGTGCTGCTGGTGGCCATGGGACGGGCCGAGGAGGCGGGGGAGCTGAGACGCGGCGGCCTCCGGTGCTACTCGGTGGACTACGGATTCGAAACGGTCACGAGCGATCCGGACGGCTACCGGGTCATCGACGTCACGTTCTACCAGAGCCAGTTCCAGCGTGAGCTGCACTGGCGGCAGCCCCACTATCGAAAGTGGACGGGCGACTTTGCCGTTCTGCGCGGCGTCATGGATCTGGAGGCTCGGAGCGCGGTGTGCGGCTCGACCATGCTGGATCAGGCGGCGCTCGTCCGGGACCGTGCCGCGGTACGACGGCAGCTCGGCCTGCCCCCCGACCGCCCCATCGTGCTGTTCATGTCGCTCAAGATGGATGCGGGGGAAGGACGGAAGCAGGGGGAGCGGGCGCTGCTCTGGGGCGGCGAGCCGCGGATCGTTCGCCTCGCGAAGGCGCTGGCCCGGCGTCGCACCGACCTGCTCCACGACATCCGCGCCGGCAACGCCTACCGCTCGCTCGCCGAAGCCTGCCGCGCCTTCTGCCATCGCAACGCCGCGACGCTCGTCGTCAAGTCCCGCGAGAAGAACCAGGATCCGGGCTTCATCCGCCGGATGGCCGACATTCTCGTCGAGCGGGACGACGGGGTGTTTCCCTACACCTCGATCCAGCTCATGGCGGCGGCCGACTTCTGCGTCCACTTCCAGAGTGGCGCGGTGCTGGAAGCCGCGTTCTGCGGAGTCCCCTCGCTCAGCATCAAGGTGCCGCCGTCCTACGATCGCGACCTCCCGGCCTACGAGGAGACCTGGGGAGCGAGGCCGGGCAGCCTGCAGAGCTGGGACGGTCTCGTCTGGTCGGCCGGCCTCGCGGACGCCGCCTCGCGCCTGGCCGATGCGAAGCTCGGCGCTTTCGCGGTGGACCCGGACGCGCGGCGCCGCTACGTGGAGCGCTATCTCGGCTTCGACGACACCCGCAGCAGCGAGCGGGTGCTGGACGTGATCGAGCGGGACGCGGGTCTCAGCCGCCCCGCCGCGCCAGCAGCAGCTCGGCCAGCGTGAAGTCGAGCTCCGAGTCGATGTTGACCGAGGCGTCCCGCGGCATGACGTAGGGCGCGGTGGCGCCCGGATAGAACGTGCGCCGCCCGCGCAGCACGGACACGCGGATGGCGTAGATGCTGCCGTTGGGACGATAGGCCCGCGGCAGGTCCTGCCGGTGATCCACCGTCGCGCCCTCCGGGAAGAGCCAGCGGAGCCGTCCGTCCTCCGCGGCGAACATCCAGTAGGGGGGGTAGTCGGGCTCGGTCACCGCCACCACCGCCTCGGCGGCCGCGTCGCCTCGCAGGACGTCGAGCGCGCCTCGAATGTGCTCGGCCCGCCGGAGCGGCGCCGTCGCGGGCAGCAGCA
>JBGOVO010000423.1:0-3173 GCA_041478145.1 Methylomirabilia bacterium | reverse complement strand
GCTGGCCGCGGGCGCGCCGGTGAGCGCGCACTGGGTGGCCGACCGCCAGAGCGGCCCGCTGCTCCTGCGCTTCGGCACCGAGGAGCAGCGCCAGCGCTTTCTTCCGCGAATCTCTCGGGGTGAATTGGCCTTCGCCATCGGCATGAGCGAGCCGGACTCGGGCTCCGACCTCGCCTCCATCCGGACGCGCGCCGAGAAGGTGAGCGGCGGCTACAAGGTGAACGGGACCAAGATCTGGACGAGCAACGCGCATCTCTCCGAGTACGCCATCGCGCTCTTCCGCACCAAGGTGGTCCCCGACAAGAAGCACGAGGGGCTCTCGCAGTTCCTGGTGGATCTCAAATCGCCCGGTATCTCCATCCGGCCGATCATCGACCTGGCGGGCGGGCACCACTTCAACGAGGTGCACTTCCAGGACTGTCTCGTGCCGGACGACATGCTGGTGGGCAAGGACGGCGAGGGCTGGAAGCAGGTCACCACCGAGCTCGGCTTCGAGCGCAGCGGTCCCGAGCGCTACCTCTCCTCGCTCCAGCTCGTGATCGAGCTGATCCGCGAAGCCGGCAAGGAGCCGGGGGAGCGGGCCGCCGCGCTGATCGGCCACTTCACCGCGCACCTGGTCACCTTGCGCCAGATGTCGCTCTCGATCGCGACCATGCTGCAGGCCGGGCAGAATCCGAACCTGGAGGCGGCGGTGGTCAAGGACGTCGGCACCACGTTCGAGCAGGAGATCCCGGAGGCGGTGCACGCGCTCACCGGCGCCGAGCCCCGCATCGGCAGCGGGACCGAGTTCGAGAAGACGCTGGGCTATCTGGTCCAGCATGCGCCGTCGTTCTCCCTGCGCGGCGGCACGCGCGAAGTCCTGCGCGGCATCATCGCGCGTGGATTAGGGCTACGGTAATGCAGGGCGAGGTGCAGCCGAAGGCGAGCCGAGCGAATACAACAATCCTGCCGAGCGGAGCGAGGCGGCCATGAACGAGCTCAGGACCATCCTCACCGAGACGTGCACGCGCCTCTTCACCGATCACGTCACCACCGCGGTGCTGGAGGCGGCCGAGAAGGGCGAGTGGCCCGCCGCGCTCTGGCAGGCCCTGGAGGAGAACGGCCTCACGCTGCCGCAGGTGCCGGAGGCGCGCGGCGGCGCGGGCGGCTCCTGGAACGACGCCTTCGTGGTGCTGATGGCGGCCGGCCGCTTCGCGGCGCCGGTCCCGCTGGCCGAGACCATGCTGGCCGGCTCGATCCTGGCCGAGGCGGGCCTGGACGCGCCGCTGGGGCCGATGACCGTGGCGCCCGCGCATATAGATGAGGGGCTCAGCCTGGCCCGGCAGGGAAGTGGCTGGACGCTCAGCGGCCGCGCGACCCGGGTGCCGTGGGGCGCCCGCGCCGAGCACGTGGTGGTGGTGGCCGACGCCGGGGGTTCGCCCATGATCGCGCTGGTGGCGGGCGGCCACGCCAAGGCCGAGGCCGACGGGAGCCTCGCGCGCGAGCCGCGCGACACGCTCGTCTGGTCCGGCGCGCCCGTCGTGGCGGCGGCTCCGCTGCGCGGCCGTCTCGGCCCGCGGCCCGTGTGGGCGGGGGGCGCGCTGGTGCGCTCGGCGCAGATGGCGGGCGGGCTCGAGTTCCTGCTCGCCCAGTCCGTGAAGTACGTGACCGAGCGCAAGCAGTTCGGGCGTCCCCTCGCCGCGTTCCAGGCCATCCAGCAGAACCTGGCCCTCCTGGCCGGGCACACCGCGGCCGCCGGCATGGCGGCCCAGCAGGCCTTCCACGTGGTGGAGCGCACCGGCGAGGGCGGAGACGCGACATTCGAGATAGCGGTGGCGAAAGTTCGGACGGGCGAGGCGGCGGGCCTGGGCGCGGGTATCGCGCATCAGGCGCACGGCGCCATCGGCTTCACCTACGAGCACTCGCTGCACTTCGTGACGCGGCGGCTCTGGTCCTGGCGGGCCGAGTTCGGCGCCGAGAGTCACTGGTCGGTGGCGCTCGGCCGCGAGGTGGCCGCCCGCGGGGCCGAGGCGCTCTGGCCTCACATGGTTTCACGCTAGGAGAGAGAGATCATGAACGCGTTCACGCTCGGAGAAGTCTCGATCTCGCGCATCGTCGAGATCGGCCGCTCGTCCTTTCCCACCGCCCAGATGCTGCCCGAGTCCGACGCGGGACGGATCGTCCAGCACCACCGGTGGATCAAGCCGCACTTCTTCGACGACGTGACGGGCGACCTCGGCTCGCGCATCCAGACCTGGATCGTGCGGACTCCACGCCACACAGTGTTGATAGACACCGGCGTGGGCAACGACAAGGACCGGGGGGAGAACGCGCTCTGGAACAAGCGGAGCGGCGGCTACCTCGACGACCTTCGCGCCGCCTCAGTCACCCCCGAGCAGGTGGACCTGGTGCTGTGCACGCATCTCCACGTGGACCACGTCGGCTGGAACACGCGGCTCGTGAACGGACGCTGGGTGCCCACGTTCCCGAAGGCCCGGTACGTCTTCCCGGGGGAGGAGTGGGAGTTCTGGAAGCACGAGAACGAGGCGGGGCGCGAGAAGTCGGGCTGCATCGCGGACAGCGTGGTGCCGGTGGTCGAGGCGGGCCAGGCGGTGATGGTCGACAGCAGCTATAAAGTCGACCCGTGGCTCTCCTACGAGCCCTGGGTGGGCCACACTCCCGGGCACGTGGGCGTGCGCGTGCACACCAGCGCGGGCGCCGCGGTCTTTTCCGGTGATCTCATGCACCGGGTGGTGCAGGTGGCGGAGCCGCAGTGGAGCAGCATCTTCTGCTACGACGCCAAGCAGGCCGCGGCCACCCGCAAGGCCTTCGTGGAGCGCCACGCCGCGTCGGGCGAGCTGGTGCTGCCCGCCCACTTCCCGCATCCCGGGCGCATCGTGCGCGACGGTGACAGCCACCGCTTCGAGCCGCTCGAGCTCGACGCCATCGCCGCCGCGGCCTGAGCGCCAGGCCGATGCTTCCTCTCGACGGCATCCGGGTGGTGGAGATCGCGCAGAACCTGGCGGGGCCGATGGCCGCCGAGATCCTGGCCCACATGGGCGCCGACGTCATCAAGGTGGAGCGGCCCGAGGGCGACGACGCGCGCAAGTGGGGCCCGCCCTTCTGGAAGGGCGTCTCGCCGGGCTTCCTCGCCGTCAACGCCAACAAGCGCGGCATCAGCCTCGACCTGAAGG
>JBGOVO010000304.1:0-4952 GCA_041478145.1 Methylomirabilia bacterium | reverse complement strand
CGGCCACGCGCTCGGCGCCGAGGCGCTCGGCCAGGTGGCGGGTCACCCGCTCGACCAGGCGCCGCGTATTGACGAACACCAGCGTGGAGCGGTGCGCGCGGGCCAGCTCGGCCACGCGAACGTAGATCTCCTCCCACTGCTCGTTGGTGCACACCGCGCCCAGCTCGTCGCCCAGCACCTCGATGGCCAGGTCCATGTCGCGGCGCTGGCCCACGTTCACGACCTCGGGCAGCGGCCGCTCCGCGCCGACCAGCAGCCGGGCCGCCGTCTGGATCGGCCGCACGGTGGCCGAGAGCCCGATGCGCTGGAGGCGCGCGCCCCCTCCGCTCGCGGCCACCAGCTCGGCCAGCCGCTCGAGCGACAGGGCCAGATGGGCGCCGCGCTTGTCGCCGGCCACCGCGTGGATCTCGTCCACGATCACGGTGCGCACGTCGGAGAGCCAGCGCCGGCTCGACTCCGCGGTGAGCAGGATGAAGAGCGACTCCGGCGTGGTGACCATCACGTGGGGCGGGCGGCGGCCAATCAGCCGCCGCTCGTGGGCGGGCGTGTCGCCGGTGCGCACCGCGGTGCGGATCTCGGGCGCGGGCAGCCCCGCCGCGACGGCGGCCGCCGCCAGCTCGGCGAGCGGCTCGTCCAGATTGCGCCGCACGTCGTTGGAGAGGGCTTTGAGCGGCGAGACGTAGAGGATCGCGGTCCGGTCCTCGAGCCGGCCGGCCACCGCCTCGCGAAAGAGCCGGTCGAGGCACGCCAGGAAGGCGGCGAGGGTCTTGCCGGAGCCGGTGGGCGCGGTCAGCAGCACGTCGTGCCCGGCCGCGATCAAGGGCCAGGCGCCGGCCTGCACCGGGGTGGGCTCGGCGTAGCGGGCGCGGAACCAGCGGTCGACGACGGGGTGGAACATCGGCACAGTATAGGCGGATTGACTCCGCCCACGCGGCTCCGTAGCCTTGTCGCGTCAGAATCCAGCGAGCCCGTCATGGCAAGGGCTTGCGCGGCACTTCCGCCGCCTCTGGCCCCTGCTGCTACCATTTTGCTACCAATCGCCTTCGAGCCGGCCGCGTCCAGGCCATCAACGCCCCCACGGAGCGGCTGCTTGGGGAGCCAGCGGCCATAGATGCGCGTGGTCATCTCAAGCGACTGGTGCCCCATCTGCTCCTGGACGTACTGGGGCGACTCGCCACGGGCCATGAGGATGCTGGCGAACGAATGGCGGAGGCTGTGGGGAGAGAAGTAGCCCGGCAGCTCGGCCCGCTTGAGGGCCCGCTTCAGCACCTTTCGCGCCTGGCGTTCGTCCATCGGGGTCCCGACCGTCGTGACAAAGACCCATTCGGGCGGGTTCTTCCATCCCCGGCGCAACGTCTCTCTGGTGAGATCCCGCCGATGCTGCCCCAAGGTCTCCACGAGCTGCGGGGACATGCTCACCGTCCGCTCACGCCCCGACTTCGGCGTGCCGACCTTGCCGCCACTCACCGCCCGCCGCACCAGGAGCCGCCGGCTGCCGAAATCGAGATCCTCCCACTTCAGCCCGATCGCCTCGCCGATGCGGAGGCCGGTGCGTGCAATGGTGAAGAGCAGGGGATAGAATCGCCGGTCATGGGATTGCTCGGCCATGTGCACCGCCCCAAGGACCGCCGAGACCTGATCTTGGTCGAGCGCCTTGACGCGCTCGGGCTCGGTGGACACGCCCAGCCGGAAGGCCTGGCCCAGCTTGCTACACGGGTTCGCCGGGATCAGGCCGTCCTCGACCGCCGCTTCGAGCATGGACCGCATGACGGCCAGCACGACGCTCACTGTCCCGCGGGCCTTGCCGGCGTTGAGGAGGGTCACCAGCAGATCCCGGAGCCGGGGGCGCGTCAGGTTGCGCACGGGCGTCATGCCGACAGCCGGTGCGACATGCAGGCGCAGTGTCGTCCGGTAGATGTGAATGGTGCGCGGCTTGCGCGTGGCCGCGACTTGAGCCAACCACCGCTCCGAGTAGTCGGCGACCGTGATCCGGTGGTTGACCGTGGCCTCTCGCTTCTGACTCGACTCCTTGACCGCGGTCGCCATGCGGTCCTCGGCCTCCCTCCGCGTGGCACAGGTGATCCAGCGGCGCCGGTCGCATCGCGGTAGTCCACCAGCCACTTGCCCGGCCGTCCTCGCAGCTCGCCCTTGATGATCTTCGCCATAGTCCGTCACCCTCCGCCGTTCGTCTCGACCATCAGCGTAAGCAACCGCGCCGCCATCGCAGTTGTATCCCGCCAATCCCGCCGAGGGAGTTGATGATGGGGGCGGCGCCGGAATAGAGCCCCGAGAGGCCCCCGCCGATATTGCTGGCGGCCTGGAGGGGCGTTTCGCCGTTGCCCAAGCCACGAATGCCCTGGATGATCGAGAGGAGCCCGCCGAGGCCGCCTGCGGCCCCACCGATCCCGCTCAGCGTGGCGCTTCCCTGCCCAAGACCGCTCAAGAGTTGGGTCAGGCCGCCCGCACCCTGGAGACCCCCACCGACGGCTCCGGCGGTGTTTCCGCTCTGGAGGGACTGGAGGAGGTTCAAGAGGCCTGCGCCCCCCGTGAAGGCGCCGCTCGCGGCACCAAGCCCGTTAACGGGGCTCGAGGGGCCGCCAGCCGATCCGCCCCCGAGCGTGGTCCCGCTCAGGGTGCTGTCGCCGATGCCGCTCTGGGGGCCCTTGAGATTCGACAGCTCGCCCGCGCCCTGAAGCGCGTTGAGCTGGTCCATCAGAACTTGGTTGGCTTCTGCATCGCTCAGCCCAGCGCTCTTGAGTATCTCCGTGGCCTGGTTCGGACTCATGTTGCCGAGGCCGGACGCCACGCCAGGACCGTAGAGATCGGAATAGAGCGTCTGGTAGTCTGGCGTGCCCGGCGTCCCGACCGCAGCGCTGGGACTCTGACTGTTCGGCTGGCCAGTCGTGGGCGAGGCGAGCCCCGCCACCTTGGAACCGACGCCGAGCAGTTTGGAGATGAGCGCGATCGTGTCCGCGGTGGTGCCGCTGCCCGCGCCGGCGACTGTCCCGCCCGCCCCCGGAGAACGCTTGAGCGCCAGATGGAATCCCGCTCAGCGTGATGACGGGAGGAACTCCAGATAAAGTTTTCTGATCGTCGATCGGAGGCATGGGCGGCGGGGACTCCTTTGAGGACGGCGCGAGGCGACCTCTTGAGGATGTAGCGGATGTGCGGCGGAGCGACGAGGACGTGGACCGCAGGCGACTAGAGCGCCGCGGCTTGAGGCTTACGACACGAGCGCGGACGTGGGCAGCTCGAGGGCTTGGGCAATGCGCTGGACCGTGCCGAGCCGCGGATCGCTGGCCCCGCGTTCGATGTTCGAGAGGGTCAGCACGTGGATCGCAGCGCGGTCAGCTACTTCCTCTTGCGAGTAGCCGAGCTTGGTGCGGAGATCGCGGATGCGAGAGCCGGCGGAGTGGGCGAGATCCATGGAGTCCTTGTGCGGGGTCAGCCGTGTGGAACGACCTGTGGAACGACCTGCGGAACTGCGAGGCGACTATGGGTGTACTTCGGTGCTCCTACCTATAGAGGGAACTCCGGTTCGGGCGACGGCATTCCGCACACTTAGACGTCTAAAACTTCGCTCTGAGCAGGCTTCGATCGTTCCCACGGGGAAAGAGAACTAGGAGTCCCGGGCAACCCCCCCGCGCTTCCTTCCGACAGTCCTTCTGTTTCACCTTGAGCCACTTTCCTCGAGCCCGTTGCCTGAAGCCTCCGCGCCGGCCGTCGAGCGTGAAGGTGGCGGGCTTGAGCGCGGTGATCTACGGCTAAGGTCCAATACTTCGGGACATTCGCCGTTGCTAGCCTGCGGGCGTCAGACCCACAACCCACATGGAGGCGGCTATGAAGAAGCTCGCAGTGATCGTAGTCGTGTTCGCGCTTGTGGTCGCAGGTGGTACGTTTGTGGCTCCGGACGTCCTACAAGCGCAACAGCCAGGCCAGCTCGGCACTGCTGCTGAGGCCAAGGCGATGCTCGAAAAGGCGGTTGTCGCTGTGAAGGCAGACAGGGCCAAGGCGCTTGCGATGTTCAACAACGGCGAGGGCGGCTTTAAGGACCGTGACCTGTATCCATTCTGCTTCGACAGCGGAACCGGGACGGTCGCCGCAACCGCAGCGAAGAGCCTCATCGGCACGGATGTACGAGCCCTCAAGGATAAGACCGGGAAGCCATTTGGCGAAGACCTCTACAGAGCGGCGCAGAAAGATACTGTCACTGAGGTCAGCTACATGTTTCCGCGCCCAGGCACGGACACGCCCGTCGAGAAGATCAGCTTCGTCACCAAGGTCGCCGATCTAGGCTGCGGCGTCGGCTACTACAAGTAGGCTGTTCAAGAGCGACGATCTCGCGGGCACTGACATTCGCGCGCCCTGCCTTCGTGCGGGAGCATCGCCGCATCGGCGAGCTGGAGGGTAGCGCGGACGACGGCTGGGTCTGGATGGCCTGCGACTACGGGGCCGACATCAGACAACTCGTCGAGCCTGCTGAGTCGGGCCTCGACGACTAGGAAATCGTACTCCGCACCCCCGCCGCGCTGGTGTAAGGTCGACCCGCTGGCCGCCCCGCCCCTCCGACACGCGGCCAGCCGGAGGCCCACTACGAACCGACGTGCGTTCCTGGGTAGCTTGACTGGCAGCCTCCTCGCCGCCCCGCTCGCCGCCGAGGCGCAGCAGACGGGGAAGGTCTATCGCATTGGCATGCTGGAGACGAGATCCACCGTACTCAACGCTGCCAACATCGATGCTTTCCGACAAGGGCTGCGGGAACTTGGGTACAAGGAGGGTCAGAACCTCGAGATCGTGTACCGATCGTCGGACGGGCGCGACGAACGGTTCCCAGGCCTGGCGACCGAGCTGGTTCGCCTGCAGGTGAATCTGATCCTGACGAGGGGGACGCCAGCGGCTCTGGCGGCTAAGAGTGCGTCGCGAACCATTCCGGTGGTCATGGCGGCAAGTGG
>JBGOVO010000202.1:0-7147 GCA_041478145.1 Methylomirabilia bacterium | reverse complement strand
TGATGGCGCGCGGCGACGGCATCTACCGGCGCCTCGCCACCCTGCAGTCGCTGGACGCGCTGCCCGCCCGCTAGCCCGCGACCTCCCCGAGCCGGGTCGCGGCGCGGCCGCCGGCCGCGAGCAGGGCCGGGTACACCACCCATCGGCGAAAGGGCTCGATCAGGCGCAGGTAGCCGCGCCCGAACCATCCGCGCGGACGGACGTATACCGCCAGCCGTGGATGCCGGTCGACCAGCGAGACGTGCAAGAACGCGGTGACGGTGCGGTTGGCGATCCGGGCGAGCTGCTCCTCGGGCTCCTGGTACACCGGCACGAACCCCGCGCTGCCCCGGTCGAGCCCGAAGACCCGCCCGAGCGCCCGGCGCAGCCCGAACAGCGCGCGGCTCGGCAGCGGCCGGGGCTCCGCGCGGAAGACCTCCACCCACCGAGCCAGCGGCACGCCGGTAGGCAGCGGCGGCGCGACCTCCCAGACGTCGTGCAGCGCGAGCCCTTCGGCGGCCGCGAGGGCGTGCACGCGCCACGGGCGGCGCAGATGATCCGCGGGGTCGATGCGCCCGCCGCGGGTCATCAGGCGGCGCGCGGCGCGTACATGATGACCGCGACCCCGACGAGACAGAGACCGGCGCCGACGACGTCGTAGCGATCCGGCGCGATGCGGTCGACGGCGGCGCCCCAGAGCAGCGACAGGACCACGAAGGCGCCGCCATAGGCCGCGTAGACCCGGCCGAAGTGGGCGACTTGATACGTCGGAATCACGCCGTACAGGACGAGGGCCGTCGCCCCGATCAGGCCGACCGGCCAGGACCGGCCGTCCCGCCACCAGAGCCACATGAGATATCCTCCGCCGATCTCGGCGAGCCCGGCCAGCACGAACAGGACGACGGACCGAAGCACCACGGCGGGATTATTCGCGGAAGCGGTTGACGATGGGCAGGCGCCAGTCCTTGCCGAAGGCGCGGGGGGTGATCTTGATGCCGATGGGCCCCTGCCGTCGCTTGTACTCGTTGCGGTCCACCATCGCGATCACGCGCTTGACGGTGGAGGCGTCGAAGCCGCGCGCCACGATGTCGGCCACGCCCTGGTCGCCCTCCACATAGGCCTCCAGGATCGCGTCCAGCGTCGCGTACGCCGGCAGCGTGTCCTGGTCGGTCTGATCCGGCCGCAGCTCGGCCGACGGCGCCCGCTCGAAGACGGAGCGCGGGATCACGTTGCGGCCGGCGCGGCGGTTGACGTGCTCGGACACCTGGTAGACCAGCGTCTTGGGCACGTCCTTGATCACCGCGAAGCCGCCCGCCATGTCCCCGTAGAGCGTCGAGTAGCCCACCCCGATCTCGCTCTTGTTGCCGGTGGTGAGCACGAGCCAGCCGAACTTGTTCGACAGGGCCATGAGGTAGTTGCCGCGGATGCGCGCCTGGAGGTTCTCCTCCGTCACGTCCTCCTTCAGGCCCTTGAAGGGCCGGGCGAGCGCGCGCCGGTAGGCGGTGAGCACCGGCGTGATGGGCAGGCGCAGGAACTCGATGCCGAGGTTGCGGGCGAGCCGCCCCGCGTCCCCGCGCGTGCCCGCCGAGGAGAACTGCGACGGCATGGTGACTCCGGTCACGTTGGCGGGGCCCAGCGCGTCGCAGGCGATGGCCGCCACCAGCGAGGAGTCGATGCCCCCCGAGAGGCCCAGCACCACGTGGGAGAAACCGTTCTTGGTGACGTAGTCGCGCGCGCCGAGGACGAGGGCGTGGTAGATCTCGTCCACCGGCTCGAGCACCGGCACTTCGTGGGGCGGCAGCTTCGGCCGCTCGCGGGGTGGCAGCGGCGGCAGCGCGATGCGCCGCGGCGGGTGGTCGGTGGCTCGCAGCTTCTCCTTGCGGCGGCGCGAGTCGTGGAGCCGGGCCCGGAAGACCTCGTCGAGGTCCAGGTCGGCCACCACGAAATCCTCCTCGAACGGCTTCCCCCGCGCCACGCACTCGCCCTTCTCGTTGAAGATGAACGACTGGCCGTCGAAGATCAGCTCGTCCTGGCCGCCCACCGTGTTGACGAACGCCAGGCACACGAGGTCGTCGGCGGCGCGCGTGGCCAGCATCTTCTCGCGGAACCGGCCCTTGCCCGCGTGATACGGCGAGGCGTTGATGCTCAGCACCAGCTCGGCACCCCCGAGCGCCTGCAGCGTGGTGGGCCCGGTCGGGTACCAGATGTCCTCGCAGATATTGGCGGCGACGACCGTCTCGCCGAGCGTGAACACCGATGACTCCGTACCCGACTGGAAGTAGCGGTTCTCGTCGAAGACGCCGTAGTTGGGCAGGTACTGCTTGTGATAGGTCCCGGCGTGCACGCCGTCGTGGAGGACGGCCGCCGCGTTGAAGATGTCATCGCGCTTGTCCACGAAGCCGGCGACCGCGGTGAGACCGCGGCTCGCCCGGGCCACGTCGGCCAGCGCGCGCAGGTTGGCCTCGATGAAGGCGGGCTTGAACAGCAGGTCCTCGGGGGGGTAGCCGGTCAGGACCAGCTCCGGGAAGGCCACGATGTCGCAGCCGAGCGCGCGCGCCCGATCCATGCCCGCCATGACCAGCCGGGCGTTGGCCTCGAGGGCGCCCACCGTCGGATTCACCTGGGCCAGCCCCACCCGGACCCGCCGCATGCCGGTATTCTACTCTCTTCGCCCCGCTTTCACGGTCAGGTGCAGGCCGGCCAGGATGAGGAGGCCTCCGGCCACCGTGAAGCCGGTGAGCGGCTCGCGCAACCACCACACGCCGAGCAGGGCACCGGCCAGCGGCTGCACGTTGACGAAGATGGCCACGCGAGACGCGCCCAGCCGGTCCAGGCACCAGTTCCACACCGCGTAGCCGAGCGCGGTGATGACGATGCCCAGGTAGAGCGTGCCCACGATCGCGCCCGACGTCCACACCGGCACCTGGCCCGCGCGCCACTCGAGCCACGCGAGCGGAAGCATCGCCGCGGTGCCCCACAGGATCGACCAGGCGGTCACGGCGGCCACCGGAAGGCGCGTCAGGACGCCCCGGCCCAGGAGGGAGTACGCGGCGTAGGCCACCCCGGACAGGATGAGCAGCAGATCACCCCGCCAGTGCGGCGCGAGCGACCGCGTCACGCCGGGGATGCCATTGACCACCACGATCACGGTGCCGGCCAGGGCCAGCGCCGCGCCGATCGCCTCCCGGGGGGAGAGCCGCTCGCCCAGGAGGAGCGGCGAGAGCAGGAGGAGCGAGGTCGGCTCGACGGTGATCAGCAGCGCCGCGTTGCTGGCGGTGGACTGCGCGATGCCCCAGTTACCGAACCCGAACGCGAGCGCGAATCCGACCACGCCCATCAGCGCGATCCGCCCGTGGTCCGGGGGCGAGATCTTCTGGCTCCGGAGACCGCGCCCCACCCACGCGACCAGGATCACCGCGCCGATCACCGAGCGCGCCAGCCCGAGCGTGGCGGGCGGGACGTCCGCGAGGACGACGCGGGTCACGCTGTAGCTCGTCGCGAAGACGAGATTGGCGACGAGCAGGACCAGGTAGACGCTCGGCATCCGCCGAGCTTAGCGCATCGGTCCCGGCCGAGGGAGTTGATTCGGGACCGCGCTGGTCCCGTCTCCGGAAGCCGGCGCGGCCCCGAGCGCATCCGCCCCGATCGCGGCTAGGCGGAGCCGGCGAACAGGCTCTTCCTGATGATGGCGTGCACCCCCCAGTTGCCGTCCACGACCTGGGTGATCCCGAAGTCCACCGCGACCGACATCAGCGAGATCGCCTCGTCCTCGCTCAGGCCCTTGGTGGTCATCAGGAAGTGCCGCATCTTCTTGAACGCGTCCTTCATGGCGAGGTCCACCGACGACTTCTCGTAGATCTTGGACTGGGCGTCGGCCCCGAGCTCGGCCAGATAGTTGGCGTAGCTGAAGCCGTGAAGCACCCACTCGTCCTGCGTCTCCAGCAGCGGGTAGGCCAGGGACTCCAGCGCGGTGCCCGCGAGCGTCGCCTTCTTGTGGACCACGAGCTGGAAGGTGCCGGTCAGCGAGCACTCGATCGCGGTCCCGCACAGCTCGGAGTCGCCCTGCGAGGCGTGCGAGTCGCCCGCGGAGAGGAGCGCGCCCGGCACCGCCACCGGGTAGTACATGGTCGCGCCCTTGCCGATGCGCCAGTCGTCGATGTTGCCGCCGACGTAGTTCGGCGGGATCGAGTCCACCAGGTCCGCCTCGCTCGGGGCCAGGCCCAGCACCCCGAAGTGCGGCCGGATCGGGATGCGCACGTTCTTGAGCACCCCGTGGTTCTCCTGGATCGTGGCGTGGTTCACCGGCACGCCCGGATAGTCGATGGTCTTGTGCACGACCCCGAACGGATCGGTCTGCGGCACCCAGCGGAAGTTGTAGAGCGCGCGGGCCCAGTTGCGCTCCCCCGCGGTGTCCACCTCGTAGATCGTGATGACCTCGCGCGGCTTGGGCTCGGTCAAGAGCTCCTTGTAGTGGACGCCCCACCAGGCGGCCGCGTTGCTGCCGACGCTCTTGCCCTTGTACTGCGGGTTGGCGAAGGGCCGTGGCTTGACGTCCACGATGCGGACCTCGAGGATGTCGCCCGGCTCGGCGCCGCGCACCGCCACCGGTCCCGTGCAGATGTGCACGCCCAGCCCCTCGCCGGCGCCGCGGCCGAAGAGCGTCGGCTGCATCGGGCCCGCGCCGCGCCGATCCACGCCCTTGCGCTGCCGGTCCCAGAAGAAGACGGACTCCGCCCCCGGGTCGCCCGTGATCATGCGGGAGGCGTCGTCGTTGGCGTGGTGGGTCAGGGCCTCGATCGTGACGAAGTCCCCTGACCCGACCTCGACGACCGGCTTCAGCGACTTGCTGAAGTACCCCCAGTGCACCGTCTTGTCGGTGGCGGGGACGTGATAGTGGTTGGTGGTGCCGGGCACGCGCCCCGGCTGGGCGTAGGCGGTGGCCGCGGCCATGCCCGCCGCCGCGGCGGCGGTCCCCGCCACCAGCGTGCCCTTCAGGAAATCGCGCCGGGCGACGACGCTCGCGGTCTCCTCGGCCTGTTTCGGTGGATTCTCCTGCTCGCTCATGGCAATCCTCCTCCTCACGTACGGGAGTGACCCAGCCCTCGTCGTCGAGATGAATGAGCGGCAGTGCTCGAAGGGCGCCCCGCTGCGCCGTCGGGATTCTAACGGCGGACGACACGCGGCGTCAAGCGGCGTGCCTTGGCGTATAATCCCGCGCATGAAGCCCAAGATCCCGTGGCTCCCGCACGAGGTGCAGCCGGGCCAGCCGACCGAGGTGTGCCCGCGCTGCGGCGCGAAGAAGCTGATGCCGTGGACCCTGCGCCGCGATCCCAAGCGCATCACCCTGCTCCGCACCTGGGTCTGCACCGCCTGCCAGACCACGGAGGAGCGGGAAGAGCCGGAGTAGCCGTGGCCAGGCGCAGCCCCTCACCCCGGCCCTCTCCCCTGGGGGGAGAGGGAGTCAGGTGGCGTTGACGAAATCGAGCAGGATGCGCAGGCGGGCGAAGTCGGTCCGCGTGAAGGGCAGGACCAGTCTCGGCAGATCCGGCAGCTCTTCTGCCTCCGCGGCCAGCGGGCCCGGCGCCTGCTCGGCGGGCGCGCTCAGGATGTCGCCGAAGCGGGCATTGAGATCGGCCAGCGCCGCCGCCGGCAGCGGGCGGCGGATGCGGAGCACGAGCGCGTCGCGCACGTAGCGCTGCGAATGGTAGACGCGATAGAAGCCCTCGATCTCGGCGGCGGCCCGCTCCGCGTCGTCGGTGATCCGGAACAGCCCGGGGTCGTTCGGCGAGACCAGGCCCCGGCCGACCATCTCGCGGCGGACGAATTCGTCGAAGCTCTTCCAGTACGTCCCGCCCGGCTCGTCGAGCATCACGAGGGGCAACACCGGCGACTTGCCGGTCTGGACCAGGGTGAGCGCCTCGAAGGCCTCGTCCCCGGTGCCGAAGCCGCCGGGCAGGAAGGCCATGGCGTGCGCCTCCCTCACCAGGAACAGCTTGCGGGTGAAGAAGTACTTGAAGGAGATCAGCTTCGGATCGTCCGCGATCCAGGGATTGGCTTCCTGCTCGAAGGGGAGCCGGATGTTGAGCCCGAAGGATCGCTCGGCCCCCGCGCCCTCCTGGGCCGATCCCATCACCCCGCCTCCCGCCCCGGTCATGACCATCCAGCCCGCCCCGGTGATGCGCTTGCCGAAGGCATAGGCCTGCTCGGAGATCGGGTGCGCCCGCGGGGTCCGGGCCGAGCCGAACACGGTCACCTTGGGCACGTTCCGCCACGGGGCGAATACCTTGAACCCGTAACGGATCTCCTTGAAGGCCGCGCTCGCGATCTTGAGATCGGCGACCCCCGCGCCGTCCTCGAACATCTTGAGCACGGTGGTCAGCATCTCGGCGTAGAGCGGCCAGGTCGCTTCGGGCACCCGGAGATGCTCGAGGAGGGCGTCCAGCCGGCGGTTGGCCTCCTCGGCCTGCAGCTGATATCGGCGATCCGCACTCACGATGGCAGTATACACGCCGGGTTCCTCAGGCCAGCGTATGCCGGACCATCTTCCCCTCGACCAGGTACACCACCATCTCCGCGATGTTGGTGGCGTGATCGGCCACCCGCTCCATGAAGCGGGAGATCAGGATCACGCGGATGGCGCGCGGGATCGTCCGCGGGTCTTCCATCATGTACGTGAGCAGCTCCCGGAAGATCTGCTCCTTCAGGGCGTCGACCTCGGCGTCCTTGCCGCACACCTGCCGGGCCAGCGCGGTGTCGCGGGCCACGAAGGCATCCAGGCTCTCCTTGACCATGCGCTGCGCCTTCTCGGCCATGCGCGGCAGGTCGATATAGGGCTTGAGCTGGGGCTCGCGGTTCAGCTCGAGCACCCGCTGGGCAATGTTCACCGCCTGGTCGCCGATCCGCTCGAGGTCGGTCACGATCTTCATCGCGGTGGTGATGAACCGCAGGTCCCCCGCGGCGGGCTGGTTCAGGGCCAGCAGCTCGACGCACTGCTCGTCCACCTCCACGTCGTAGGTGTTGACCTGCCGGTCCCGATCGATGACCTCCTGGGCGATGGCATCGTCCCGCTCCAGGAGCGCCTTCATGGCCCGGCGGAGCTGGGCCTCGACGAGCCCGCCCATGGCGAGCAGCGTCTGCTTGAGCGCCTCCAGCTCCTCGTGAAAATGGC
>JBGOVO010000155.1:0-8208 GCA_041478145.1 Methylomirabilia bacterium | reverse complement strand
CCGGGATGCCCATCGCGGAGGCCATCACGCGGTCCTGGGTGGTGGCGCGGATCCAGATCCCGTACTTGCCGTACTTGAGAAAGAGGTAGAGCGCTCCGATGATGGCCCCGGCCATCACCGCGGCTCCCAGGCGGTACCAGGGATACTGCAGGTAGAAGAGCTCGAACCGGCCAGGGATCGGCTGCGGGATGTTCTGGGCCGTCGGGCCGAACTGCCAGAGCGCGTACTTCTGGAGCACCAGGGAGATCCCGAAGGTCGCGATGATGGTCGTGAGGGGGTCCCGGCCGATGAGGGGCCGGAGCGTGGTGATCTGGAGCAGCGCCCCGAACGCCGCGATGACAAGCGACGCCGCCAGGAGCCCCAGCCAGAAGCTGCCGGTCTGGGCCACCGTGACCGCGCCCACGAAGGCCCCGAGCATCACGAGGTCGCCGTGGGCGAAGTTGACCACGTCCATGATGCCGAAGATCAGCGTCAATCCCGACGCGACCAGGGCCAGCACCATGCCGTTGACGAGCCCGTTGACCGACTGCACGAGGATCTGCTCGACCATCCGCTCACACTCCGAGGTACTGGTGAATGACCGACGGGTCGGCCGTGAGATCCGCCGAGGGCGCGTGGTGACGCAGGAGCCCCTTCTCCATGATGTAGCAGCGACTGGACGCGCCGAGGGTCAGCCCGACGTTCTGCTCGACGAGCAGGATCGCGACCCCGTCGTCGTGCAGGCGGCCGATGATGTCGCGGATCTGCGAGACCATCCGCGGCATGAGGCCTTCCGTCGGCTCGTCGAGCAGGATGATCTTGGGCTCGAGCATCATCGCCCGCGCGATCGCCAGCATCTGCTGCTCGCCTCCCGACAGCGTGCCCCCGAGCTGGGCCCGCCGCTCCCCGAGCACCGGGAAGCTCTCGTACACCTTGTCGAGGAGCGCCTTCCGGCGGGCCTCGCTGACCCCGGGCCGATCGAGGCCGGTCCGCAGGTTCTCCATCACGGTGAGGAGTCGGAAGACGCGCCGGTCCTCGGGCACGTAGGCGATGCCGAGGTGCGCGATCCGGTGCGGAGGGAGGCCGGTGATGTCGCGCCCCTCGAGCGAGATCCGTCCGTCGGACGGCCGGACCAGGCCCATGATGCTCTTGAGCGTGGTGCTCTTGCCGACTCCGTTGCGGCCGAGGAGGCCGACCACCTCGCCCGGGTTCACCTCGAGCGTGATGCCGTGCAGGATGTGGCTCTTGGCGTAGTGGGTGTGGACGTCGGCGAGGGTCAGCATCAGCTCTTGAGGTAGACTTCCTGCACCCGCGGGTTCGACTGGATCTCGTCGGGGGTTCCCTCCGCCAGCACCTCCCCGTAGTGGAGCACGGTGATCCGGTGGGCGAGGTTCATCACCACCTCCATGTCGTGCTCGACGATGAGGATGGTGAGGTCCTTCGCGATGCGGCGCACCAGCTCCACGGTGGCGTGGGTCTCCGTCACGCTCATCCCGGCGGTGGGCTCGTCCAGGCACAGGAGCTGCGGCTCGGTGCCCAGCGCGATGGCGATCTCCAGATTGCGCTGCTCGCCGTGGGAGAGATTGGCGGCCAGATCGTCCTCCTTGTCGCGGAGGCCCACCGCGGTGAGCACGGCCCGCGCCCGCGTGAGGAGATCGTCGAAACTCCGGTGATGCCGGAGGAGGTTCCAGCCGTGATGGCGCGACTGGACCGCGATGCGCACGTTCTCCAGCACGGTGACGCCGGGCAGGATATTGGTGATCTGGTACGAGCGCGCGAGCCCCTTGTGGGAGATCCGATGCGGAGGCAAGCCCGCGATGTCGTCGTCGTTCAGGACGATGCGTCCGCTCGTCGGGCGCAGCACCCCGGTCACGCAGTTGAAGAGGGTGCTCTTGCCGGCCCCGTTGGGACCGATGATGGCGCGGATCTCGCCGCGGGGAACCGAGAGGCTCACGTTATTGACCGCGGTGAGACCGCCGAAGCGCATGGTGAGCGCCTCGGTGCGCAGGATGGCACTTGCAGCGGCGCCCCGGTCGGTACCGACCGGGGCGCCCTGAACCCGTGGATGCGGAGACGTCACGCGGCTACGCGAACTTGCAGGCCGGGGGAACGACCGTCTTTTCCTTCGGGATGATGTCGAGGATCTTGTACTTCATGTCGCGGACTTCGAAGATGAACTCGCGCACGAAGGCTTGGTGGTCTTCCTTGCGGAGGGTCTTGTCGCCCTGGGGGAAGTCGTCGGACTCCTTGACCTCCATGCCCTCGAGCGCCTCGATCAGCTTCATGGTGTCCTCGCGCCCGCGGAACTTCGTCCGCTCCATGCCGAGCTTGAGGAAGTTGACCCCCTCGAAGTTGGATTGCACGTAGCGATCGGGCAGGGAGACTCCCATCGGCTGGAGCCGCGCCACCGAGTCGTCGAGGAACTTCTTGTGGTACGGGGTGTTGAACTGGCCCTCGAGGAGCGGGATGTAGCGGTCGACGCCGACGAACCCGTCGGCCTTGGCCCCCATGGCGGGCAGGCTGGTGGCCACCACGATGGCCCCGTCGCCCGCGATCCGCGCCTTCTTCGAGAGGCCCAGGTCGAAGCTCTGGTTGACGAAGGAGATGCCCTGCGGCCCGAAGAAGATGCCGAAGAGGCCGTCGAAGCTCCCGCTGATCTTGCTGAGGAACGCGGTCATGTCCGCGGTGGTGAGCGGGACGCCGGTGGTGCCCGTCACCTCGCCGCCGTTCTTCTTGATCTGCTCGACGTAGGCGTCCCGGGTCGACTGGCCCCACGCGTAGTCCGCGAAGGCGATGTGCCACTTCTTCCCGATCTTGCTCACCATGTGGGGGGCGATGGCCACCGCCTGGGAGGGGGCGAAGTCGAAGGGCCTGAACGTATAGCGGCTACACCTGGAGGTGGTGATCGTGGTGTCGAGACACACCGTGATCATGTTGACCAGCTTGTGCTCCTCGTATACCGGCATGCAGGCCAGGCAGACGTTGGAGAGATAGCCGCCCGCGTGCGCGTCGATCTTGTCCTCGAGGACCAGCTTCTCGGCCTTCCTCCGGCCGACGTCCGGCTTGGACTCGTAGTCCGCGACGATCAGCTCGATGGGCCGGCCGTTGACCCCGCCCGACTTGTTGATCCGGTCCACCGCCATCTGCACGCCGACGAGAGCCGTCTTGCCGCCGGCCGCCGCGGTGCCCGACAACGGCTGCAGCGTGCCGAGCTTGTAGGGCTTGGCCTGGCCGAACGCGGCCCGCCACGGCGGCGGCACCAGCATGGTCGCGCCGAGCGCTCCCGCGGCCGCCGTGCTCAGGCCGAGCCACCGCCGCCGAGTGATCTTGCCCCGAAACCAGAACTCCTCTGACTGCCCGTTGCCGTTCTTCGCCATGGTGAGAGCCTCCTGTGTCAGCCTAATCGGTGCACTCAGAGAAAAGTTCCCGCCACCGCCGCCAGCGCGAGGTCGAACACCTCGACGGTACGCGCCACGTCCGCGTCGGTGTGGACGAGCGATACGTAGAACTTCTGGGCCGCCTTGACCACGCCCCGCGTGAGCATCTCCCGCGTGAAGGCGGCGTGGCGCGCGCGATCCGCGGTGAGGGTGGCCCGGTAGTCGGTGATCGGCCGGTCGGTGAAGTAGATCTCGAAGACGGGCGCTTCCCCCGCCACCTGTGCGGGGAGCCCCGCCCGCCGCGCGGCCGCCTCGAGCCCCTGCTTGAGACGCGTGCCGGTGGCGAAGAGGCGCTCGTACGTCCCCGGCTTGCGCAGCTCCGCGAGGGTGGCGAGGCCGGCGGCGGCCGCGATCGGGTTGCCGTTGAGCGTTCCCGCCTGCTGGACGAACTCGCCCGAGCCGTCCAGCTCGTGGGAGAAGTGCCGCATGATGTCCCGACGGCCCGCCACCGCGGCCAGGGGGAACCCGCCGCCCACGATCTTGCCGAAGGCCGCGAGGTCGGGGACGACCCCGTAGTACTGCTGGGCGCCGCCGTAGGCGAACCGGAAGCCGGTGACGATCTCGTCGAAGACCAGCGGCACGTCGTGGCGCGCGGTGATCTCCCGCACGCCCTGGAGAAAGCCCGGCTGCGGCACGATCAGCCGCTGGAAGGGCTCCATGATCACGGCGGCCAGATCGTAATGGTGCGCCTCGATCATGGCCTGGGCTTCGGCCAGGTCGTTGAACGGCGCGATCAGCACCTCGCCCTGGATGGCGTGAGGGATGCCCGCCGAGTCCGGGGTGGGGGCGGGAAACGCCTTGGGCTCCCGCGGCCCGACGCTCATCAGCGAATAGTCGTGCACGCCGTGAAAGCCGCCCTCGAACTTGAGGATCTTGTCGCGCTTCCGGTAGGCGCGGGCGACACGGAGGGCGAAGAAGGTCGCTTCGCTCCCGCTGCCGCAGAAGCGCACCTGCTCAGCGCACGGGACGGCGCGGCAGATCTCCTCGGCCAGGTGGAGCGTCGGCTCGCTGAGCTGAAAGTACGTCGTGCCCTTGCGGAGCTGCGCTTCCACCGCCGCCACCACCGCGGGGTGGGCGTGGCCCAGGACGAGCGGCCCGCTGCCCAGGATGTAGTCGATGTACTCGCGGCCGGAGAAGTCGTAGAGTCGCGGGCCGCGGGCCTCGCGGACGACGAAGGCGAGCTCTTGCGGCGCGTAGTACCCGCCCAGGACACCTCCCGGGAGGAACCGCATCGCCTTCTGCAGCAGAGCTTCTTCGTTGGGACTGCGGCCGGCCGGACCTGCCATTCCACCTCGCTGGGACGGAGAGATTGGCCGGGTTATACATGAAAAGGTCCCGGCCCGCAAGGGTGCGCTTGCTCAGCCGGAACGACGGTGCGCCGCGGGCCGCGGGTTAGGAGGAGAGGCCGGCAGCCCGGAGCGCGAGCCGGATGCGATGCCGCTCGTCGTCGGAGACAGGCGTGAGCGGCGGCCGCACGTGGGCGGCCGGGATGCGGCCCAGGATCGCGAGCGCTTCCTTCATGCGGTTGTGCATGTCCACGAAGGGCGGCGCGTAGAAGACGCTCACGAGCGGCGCCATCCGGTCGTTGAGGCGGTGCGCCTCGTCGAGCCGGCCGCCCTGCACCGCCGCGAACAGGGCCGCCTGCAGATCCGCCGTCACGCTGCCCATGCCCGAGATGCAGCCGTCGGCGCCCAGCAGGAACGTGGCCATCAGCGACATCGTGAACGACGACAGCATGGCCACGGGCCGGCCGGCTCCCCGCAGCGCGCGCAGGTTCTTCTCGTACGAGACGATGTCGTTCGACCAGTCCTTCACCCCTGCGACCGTCGGGATCTTGCACAGCTCGGCGAGCGTCTCCGGGCTGTAGCCGATGCCGGACGCCGGCGGGTACTCGAAGACGATGATGGGCAGATCCGCGCGCACCGCGATCTCCGAGAAATGCCGGAGCGCCATGTCGGGCTTCACCTGGGCGCCCCACATGAAGAGGGTCGGCGGGAACACGAGTACGCCCGCGGCGCCGGCGGCCTTGGCGTCCCGCGCGAGCGCCACCGCTTCGGCGGTGCCGTCCGAGTACACGCCGGCCACCACCGGACAGCGCCCGCCCACCTCGTCGAGCGCGATGGCGAGCGCGTGCTTCCGCTCGTCACGGCTGAGGGACGAGACTTCCGCGGCGTGCCCGTTGGCGACGATGCCGGTCACGCCGGTGGTGTCCGCGAGCCAGCGGAGGTGGCGGCGGTACGCCGGCTCGTCGATGGCGAGGTCGGCGGTGAACGGCAGGATGTTGGCGGGCATGATCCCCGAGAAGCGCAGCGGCTCGTGCATGACCGGCTCCTTGTCCCTGGGCGCGCTAGCCGCGGCCGATGGCGTCCGCGACGTCTCTAGAGGATACGACACGCCCGTAGGCGCGGGCGACGATGTCCAGCGTCGCGTCCTGGATCGGCGGCCACCGCGTCGCCACCGCGTCGGCGACGACCGTGACGCGGTATTCGCGGTTGAACGCGCCGATCGCGGTCGCGAGGACGCAGATGTCGGTCATCGTGCCCGTGAGCACGAGCGACGTCACGTCGCGGGCGCGGAGCGCGCCGTCGAGCGGCGATCCCGCGAAGGCGTCGTACCAGTGCTTGCGCACGACCAGCTCGTCCGGACGCGGGGCGAGCGCCGGCACGGTCTCGGCGCTGGGGTGACCGGCCAGGCATGACGACGACGGCCGGCCGAAGCCCGTCGGCGCGCCGGAGATGGCGGGGCGGTGCTCGGGATGGAGATCGCCGACGAGCAGCGGGACGTTCGGGTCGTAGACGAACTCGGTGAAGACCACGGGGAGGCGCTTCGCGCGGAAGACGGCGAGCAGCGCGGCGATGCGCGGGACGATGTCGCGGGCGGCCGGGACTTCCATCGCTTCGCCCGGATCGAGGAATCCGCGCTGCATGTCGATGACGACGAGCGCCCAGTTGACGGCCCTCGAGGCCGTCAAGGTCCAACCCAGTTGACGGCCCTCGAGGCCGTCAAGGTCCAAGAAAGCGCCGGTCGGGATCCAGCGCGCGCAGGACGGCGAGCTCGTCCGCCGTGGGGGGCTCGGTCACGGTCACGTCCGGCGCCGCGTCCAGCGGGAAGCCGGTGTGGTCGCGGACGTGCTCGAGCGTCACGCCCGGGTGCAGCGCCTGCACCCGCATGCGGCGGGTCTCCGGCTCGAAGCCGAAGATCCCCAGCGTCGTGACCACCGTGGACACGCCGCCGAACCGTAGGCCCGCGCGCGCGCGGCTGTCGCCGCCCGCGAGCCAGCCGGGGCTCGTCACGAAATCGACCTTCGCCACGAACCGCCGCCGCTCGTGCGCCGTGAGGATGATCACCTCACGGCACAGCGACGCGATGTCGTTCGCGCCACCGGTCCCCGGGAGTCTCACTTTCGGATGCCAGTAGTCCGCGCCGAGCACGCTCGTGTTGACGTTGCCGTACTGGTCGATCTGGGCGCCGCCCATGAAGCCGTAGTCGAGCAGCCCGCGCTGCGCGAAGAGGAACGTGTCGGTGATCCCCGGGAGCATCGTCGCGAGGCGGCCGGCGCGCATCTCGTTCGTGGAGATCGGCAGCCGCCCGGGCGCGATCTTCGGGCCGATGATCCCCCCCTCGATGACCATCGTCAGCCGCGGGGCGTGCCGCTGCTGCGCGAGCGCCGCCGCGAGGAGCGGGACGCCCACGCCGGCGAACACCGTCGTGTCGTCGCGCAGCTGGCGCGATCCCATGACCGCCAGCAACTCCGACGGCGTCACGGTCACGGGCTCACGAGCTCCTTCGCCTGGCGCTGCGCCTCGGCCAGGCGCGCGCCGCCGAAGAGCGACAGATAGTCCGCGAACGTCGGCGGCTCGTAGATGTAGCGCTTGAGGTACTCGGTCACGGCGCGCATGCCGTCGGCCGCGATCGCGTCGGTGTACTCGCCGAAGTGCTCGAAGTCGGCGTGGTAGAGCCCGTAGCACTCGTGCGGATACGCGCCGAACGGCACGCGGACGAGCGCGTCGACCAGGAAGCCGGGAATGACCGTGCGGTCGCCGTGACGGCGGACCTCGTCCTCCGGGATGATCGTTTCCGCAGTTACTAACACCGTACTGGCGGCCTGCGCGATGTCGGCGTCCATGTGGGGGTAGCCATCGATCTGGCAGTTCCCGAAGCGGTCCGCGCGCGGCACGTGGAGGATCGCCACGTCGGGGAACAGCGCCGGGACGGCCGCGAGCGTCTCGCCGGTGAACGGATCCCGCACCGTCTTGAGGCCGCCGACGCCGACGAGGTCGGACCCGAGCATCGTCAGCGCGGGCAGGAAGGGGACGCCCATCGCCGCCGCGCGGAAGCGCAGGCCGAGCGCCAGGTGGCTCCATTCCTCGAGGGCGACCTTGCCGCCCTCGACGTGCTCGCGCATCACGCGCGAGACGCCCCAGGGCAGGCCGATGGACATCCAGGCGGTGACGACCCGCTCGACGGCGCCGGCGACCATCATGAACTCGCCCTCGGTGCACATGAGATTCCGCGCGAGGGTCAGGCCGGTGCGGCGCGCGCGCAGGATCTCGCGGACCAGCGCCAGCGGGGTGCGGGAGAAGAGACAGCCGCCGACCGCGATGATGTCGCCGTCGCGCACCCGGGAGGCGGCGTCCTCGATGGTCGTGAGCTTCTCGCCCGCCGATTTCACCTTCGTCTCCAGCCGCCGGCGGGCGGCGATGAAGTCGTACTCGGCCGGCTTCACACGATGACTTCCCAGCCCGGCTGGTACCGGTCGAGCGCGGCGCGCGTGCGCTCGTCCATCGGGTGG
>JBGOVO010000053.1:0-14751 GCA_041478145.1 Methylomirabilia bacterium | reverse complement strand
CTACAGCGCCATCCAGGCCCAGGGCTTCAAGAGCCTGGCCGAGGGCGACAAGGTCGAGTTCGAGGTGACCAAGGGCCCCAAGGGCCTTCAGGCTTCCAACGTCCGGAAGTCGGCGTAAGCGTCGCCGGCCACTTGACGGCCCGCCGGGGTCCCGGCGGGCCGTTTCTTTTTCACCGCGGCGCCGGGACAAAAGGAAAGCCCCGACGGACGCTGCGGCGGCATCACGGCGGTGTCGCTGCCATGCCGCCCCGCCGGTGAAGAGCGGGTCCGTCGGGGCCGGTGGTTCCTGGATCCTCCAGGGCCACCTGCAACTGCTACATCCGGGCCTTAGGAGGCGACCACCTCACAGATCACCGTAGGGGTACACATCGGCTGGATCACCTCCCTTTCTCGGCGCGGCCCAACGCAGGGCCCAGGACCCACTCACCTTGCACCGGACGCCGACTCCCGGCGCGAGGCTCGGTCACGTTGCTTCCGGCGGGATTACCGGAGAGGAACGCTCGAAGGAGCCTGTGTGCGCTCCGACCGATTTTCACGCCATCCTACATGAGCGTGACCCGCCGGGAAAGCAATTTTCACTTCACGGTGATCCGCCCCGCGTTCTTCTCGATGACCCCCTTGCCGATGCCGTCGATCTTCTCCAGATCCTGCGCCTTCTTGAATGGCCCGTGGGCCTCCCGGTACTCGATGATCTTCTGCGCACTCCCGGCCCCGACGCCCCCGAGCTTCATAAGCTCCGTCTTGGACGCCTCGTTGATGTTGACCTTGCTCTCCACCTTGACCTTGGCGGGCTTGTCCTCGGCCGCCGCCGCGCCGCCGCTCAGACACCACATCGCCACCACCAGTACGCCCATCCAACGCGTCACCATGCTGATCCCTCCTGGATCGAGATGAGTTGCTGGAGTGATTGCACGCGGGAGGGCGGCGGCCGTCAATGCGGACAATTTCAGACGGCGCGGCGTATCCCGGTGTCCCTAGCGGTCAGCGGAGCGGTCGAGCGCGTCGAGGTAGGCCTGCCACTCCCAGGCGAGCAGCGATTGCTTCTTGCTGTTGCAGTCCTTGCAGGCGGGCACCATGTTGGCCCGGATCGAGCGGCCGCCGCGCACGAGCGGGACGACGTGGTCGAGGGTCAGCGCCTTGGCGCCGACCGCGCGCTGACAGTAGTGGCAGAGACCCGGCGCGATGCGGCGCCGCCACCACGCGGTCTGCCGGAGCGCCCGCGCGCGCGCCTTCTCGCGGCGGAGCGTGTCGTCGTCGACCTCCCGCACGTAGCGATCGGCGGTCACGGCTGGGCTCCGGACACCGCGGACAGCCGCAGCGACAGCTCCTCCCACTCCTTCATGAGCCAGGCCACGCGCGCCTCGGTATCCTTGCGCGCCTGCGCGATGTCGCGGGCTCGCGGCCCATCGCGGTAGAGATCCGGGTCGGCGAGCGCGAGCCCGATCTCCTGCAGGCGCGCCTCCATCTCGTGGATCTGGGTCTCGACGGTGCCGAGGCGGCTCTTGATGGACTTGATCTCGCGGTCGAGGTTCTTGGGCTTCTTTCCCGAGGTCGAGCCCTTCGTCTCAGTCTTGAAGCTTTTCTTATGCGGGGGCCCCGACATGGCCCCCGCACTCCCCCCGTCCGCGGACCCTCGGCCGCGAGCGTCCGTTCTCGTGGCGGCATCGGAGGTCTTGCTGGCCGGCGGCGCGGGAGGGGACTTGCGGGTGAGGTAGTCGTCGTAGCTGCCGAGGTAGGTGGTCAGATGGCCGCGATCGACCTCCACCACCTGGGTGGCGATGCGGTTGATGAAGTAGCGGTCGTGGGAGATGAAGACGATGGTGCCGGTGAAGCCCGCGAGGGCCTCCTCCAGGACCTCCTTGGAGGCGAGATCGAGGTGGTTGGTGGGCTCGTCCATGCAGAGCAGCGCGGCGGGCCGGGCGAGCATCTTGGCCAAGGCCAGCCGCGCTTTCTCCCCGCCGGAGAGCACCGCGACCTTCTTCTCGACCGCGTCGCCGCTGAGGAGGAAGCTGCCCAAGATGGTCCGCAGGCGGCTGATCGGCGCCTCGGGCGCCGCCTGCTCCAGCTCCTCCAGGACGGTCCGGGCCGGATCGAGCGCGTCGAGCTGGTGCTGGGCGTAGTACTGCACCTCGACGTGGGAGCCCAGCACCCGCTCGCCCTCGTCGAAGGGCAGCGCGCCGGCCAGCATCTTCAGCAGCGTCGACTTCCCCGCCCCGTTGACGCCCACCAGGGCGACGCGGTCACCCCGCTCCACCTGGAAATCCACCCCGGCGTACACCACGTTGTCGCCGTAGGCCTTCTTGACGCCCGCGAGGCGGCCGACCAGCCGTCCCGTACGAGGCGGCTGCGGGAACGAAAAGTGGATGCGACGCGCCCCCGCCTCGGTCTCGATGCGCTCGATGCGCTCCAGCATCTTCACCCGGCTCTGCACCTGGCGGGCCTTGGTCGCCTGGTAGCGGAACCGGTCGATGAAACGCTCGATCTCGGCCACGCGCTTGGCCTGGTTACGCGCCTGCGCCTCTCGCAGGGCCTGCCGGGCCTCGCGCTCCACCAGGAAGTGGTCGTAGTCGCCGTGGTAGAGCGTGACGCCGCCGCCGCCCAGGTCCGCGATCGCGGTGACCATGCGATTCAGGAAGTAGCGGTCGTGCGAGACGATGACCACGCTGCCCTCGTAGGCGGCGAGAAAGTTCTCCAGCCACTGCAGCGACTCCAGATCGAGATGGTTGGTCGGCTCGTCGAGCAGCAGCAGATCGGGGCGCAGCAGGAGCAGGCGCGCCAGCGCCGCCCGCATGCGCCAGCCCCCGGAGAACTCGGCGAGCGGACGATGCACGCCGTCGGGCGCGAAGCCGAGCCCGCTCAGGATGATCTTGGCCTGCGCTTCCAGCCGGTACCCGCCGAGCGCCTCGAAGCGATGCTGGATCTCGCCGTAGGCGTCGGTCAAGCCGCGCTCGGCGCCCGGACCCGCCATGCGGGCGGCGAGCGTCTCGAGCTCCGCCTCGAGCCGCCAGACCTCGTCGTAGCCGGAGAGGGCCTCTGCGAGCACGGTGCGGTCCGCCCCGCCGGTGACTTCCTGCGGGAGATAGCCGACGGTGACCCCGGTGTCGCGGTGGACGCGGCCCGCGTCGGGCTCCTCGACCAGGGCGAGGATGCGGCAGAGCGTGGTCTTGCCCGCCCCGTTCGGCCCCACGAGCCCGATGCGCTCGCCACGCCCGATGCGCCACGTGCAGTCGCGGAGCAGCTCCTGACCGCCGTAGCCCTTGGAGACCGAGTCGAGGCCGATCATTCCTACCCCATCGTCTGCACGCGCTCGGCCGCGATCTTGTAGATGACCCGCACCTCACCCGGGCGGCGATAGGGATACTTGTCCTGCCCGAGGTACTTCTTGGCGAGCGAATCGATGTGGGCGTCGGCGCCCGACTCCGTGATGTCGGCCACGCGGCCGCGCACCTGCAGATAGCGGTAGGGATTGTCGGGATCCAGGATCGACAGCGCGACCGCGGGGTTCCGGCGCAGGTTCTTGTCCTTCACCCGCCCCTTCGCGGTGTTGAAGCGGATGTGGGCGCCGTCGTAGTCCACCCACACCGGCGTCACCTGGGGGGTGCCGTCGGTGTTCACCGTCGCGAGGTTGGCGAACGCCTTCTTCTGCAGGATGTCCTTGTATCCGTCGGGAATGTTGGCCATGGCTCCTGTCCCTTTCTTCGTGTCGATGTCGAGTCAGGCGGACCCCGAGGGTCCGCGGTCGGTCAGCAGTCGCGCGCGCGCCTCCGCGAGCCCGCGCACCGCGAGCAGCATCCGCACCAGGCACTGCTGGACGAGCTGCGCGTCCTGAGCCGTGGGGTCCGCCATCCACTGCCGCGCCCACTCCCGCTTCTCGGACTGGAAGCCGAGCGTCGGCGAGAGCGCCTGCAGCCGCAGCAGCAGGTCGTCGGCCGGGAGCCCGGAGGCCCGCAGCCGGGCCACCACCGCGCCCCGCACCGCCGCGTTCCAGATCCCGGTCAGCGCCTCGAGCAGGGCCGCGTAGCAGGTTCCATCCGGCCGCTCCTTGAGATGCTCGACGACGAGCCCGAGTAGCGGATGGGCCGCCGGCTCCCCCTGCTCGTCGACTGAGACCAGCCCGCAGAGCAGCGGCTCCTTGGACAGATCGGGCATCCGCTCCAGCAGGGCTATCAGCTCGGCAACCGAGACGGCGGGTAGCCCGGCCAGGCGCTCCAGCAGCGGGAGATCGGAGCCGCCCGGGGCCGTCATGCGGAAGCCCGGGTCATGAACCGGACGAGGGTCGGGTGACCCCCTCGCCGTGGGTGGCGAGGTCGCGTGCCTGGCCCCCTGGAACGAGCAGGCCCGAGATCAGCGCCACCACCGCGATCACCAGCCCCACCGCGAACACCCCGCCGACGGCGTGGGCGAGCGCCGGCCGCATCTGGCTCAGCAGGTCGCCCCCGAGCGTGTCGCGGGTGATCGGGTTCACCACGAGGTCGGGATGGGCGGCGAGCCACCGGAGGGGCTCCCGCAGATTGTCGGGCGCGGTCGTGATGATCCCCGCGAGGCCCCGCTCGAGCCGGTGCGTCATCGCGGCGCCCATGAGCGCCACCCCGACGGCGCCGCCGATGGTCCGGAAGAACGCGGTGAGCGACGTCGCCGACCCGAGGAGCGCGCGCGGCACCGCGCTCTGCACCGCGATCAGCATCGGCACGAAGATCAGGCCCATGCCCACCCCGGCCAGCGTGATGTCGCGCGCCGCGATCGCGCGCGTGAGCGACTCGTCCCAGCTCGAGAGCAGCACGAACGCCAGGACTAGCGCCCCCATCCCGGCCAGGACCACGCGACGGTAGCCGACCCGGAGCACGAGGCGGGCACCCAGGACCGAGAAGACCACCCACCCGAGCACGAACGGCATCAGCACCCAGCCCGCCTGGGTCGCGGTGCTGCCCGTCACGGCTTGAAGGTAGAGCGGGACGTAGGCGATGGCGCCGAACATGGCCATGCCGGCAAGCAATCCGGTCGCCGCCGCCGCCCGCACCATCGGGTTCGTGAACAAATGGAGCGGGACCACCGGCTCGGCCGCGCGGCGCTCCACGACGACGAAAAGGACGAGGAGCGCCGCGGACACCGCGAGCAGACCCGCCCCGGGGGATCGCAGCCAGGACTCCCCCGTCCCCGCCTCGAGCAAGCCCACCAGAAACGCCGACACCGCCGCCGCGAAGACCGTCATCCCCAGCAGATCGAAGGAGGCGTGTGGACGATCTCGCTCCTCGTCACGCAGCCCGGCCGTGATGGCCGCGGCGGCGAGGAGCCCGAACGGGAGATTGATGTAGAACACCCAGCGCCAGGAGACGCGGTCGGTGAGGAGACCGCCGACGAGCGGGCCGACGAGCGAGGCCACCCCCCACACGCCGGAGAAATACCCCTGCATCTTCGCCCGGCGCTCCATCCCGTAGAGGTCGCCGACGATGGTCATGCCGATCGTGATGAGCGAGCCGGCGCCGAGCCCCTGCAGCGCCCGGAAGGCGATGAGCTGCTCCATGCTCTGGGACACGCCGGCCAGGGCGGAGCCGAGCATGAAGATGGCGAGTCCCGAGAGATAGGCGGGCCGCCGGCCCAGATGGTCGGCCAGTCGTCCCCAGATCGGCATCGACACCGTCGACGTCAGCAGGAAGGCGGAGAACGTCCACGAGTAGAGCCGGATGCCGCCGAGGCTCGCGATCACGGTGGGCATCGCGGTGGCGACCACCGTGGATTCCATCGCGGCCAGGAACACGGCGGCCATGACCCCGCCCAGGACGAGTCCGCGACGGGCCGGCGACTCGATCCGCAAGGCCATCAGTGGCCGCCCGTGCAACCGGCGCAGCGGCACAGCGCGCGCAGCGCGCCGTACGGATAGAGGCTCTCGCGCCCGTCCAGCCACGTCACGCGGAGGCCCTCCGGCAGCTTCGTGATCGCCTTGGGCCACGTCATCTCCTGCGTGAGAGCGCCCTCGACCGTCGCGCCGCCCGCGGAATCGTCGAGCCGCAGCCGGTCGAACGGGTAGATGCTGCCGTGGTTGTCGGCCAACGTCACCCCGACGGCGTAGCGACCGACCAGATGGACATCCTTGGGCTCCGCCGGATCGGGCTGCCCCACGATGGGAAGGAACTTGCCGATCGGCGTCACGCTCCGCCTCCGGCGGCGGCGCGCGCCGCGAGGCGGCGCCCGGCCAGCAGGTAGTGAACCGCCACGTTCTGGTGCGCGCCCCACCCGGCGGCCCGGCGGCGGATCGCCGGCTCGCTGGTCGCGCGGCCCCGCGCGTAGAAGTGCTCGAACGCTCGCCGGACCCCCAGGTCACCCGCCGGACACACGTCGCCCCGCCCGAGACAGCGGGCCAGGAACCACTCGGCGCTCCACCGACCGAATCCACGTACCGCCGTCAAGCGCTCGATCACCTCGTCGTTGGACTGTGACGCCAGACCGTCGAGATCCAGCTCACCCGATGCGACCCGCTGAGCCAGGCCCACGACATACTCCGCTTTTCTCACCGTGAACTGCATCCGCCGCAGCTCGGCTACGGCCGCGCGGGCCAGCACCGCCGGCTCCGGGAACGTATAGACGGCCTGTCCGCCGACCAGCAGCGCCTCGCCGAAGCGCCGGACCAGCCGGGCCCGGACCGTGAAGGCAAAGGTCAGGTTGACCTGCTGCGCGCACACCGAGCCCACGAGCATCTCGAACGCCACCGGCGACAGCGTGGGCCTGAGACCGTAGAGCCGGGTCGCCAGCCCGTCCAGGATCGGGTCACCGGCCGCGACCTTGTAGAACGACGGCAGGTCGAGGTCCAGCCCGCAGACATGCCGTGCCTCGGCGACGGCCGCGTCGACGACCGCCGCCCGCCGAGCCCCGGGAACGGAGACGGTCAGCCGTGGGGACTCCGGGCCGCCTCGCCAGCGCAATTCGTAGCCGCGCCAGCGCCCGCCCCACTTGATCGCGCGCCGGAACACGCCCCCGGAGAGCTGATTCGCGGGATCCTCGCCCCACAGGTGGAACCGCGAGAGCGTCGCGTCCACGTCGAGAGGACCCGGGGCGACGAAGCTCGCGTCCATGACGGCGCCCAAGTGTACCAGAGGCGTCCGGAGAGCGGAACGCGGCGGCGGGACGGCGCGGCCCGGCTCAGTGCCGGATATCGAAGTAGATCGGTCCGGAGGGCAGCGGGCCGGCCCCGTTCAGGCGCTTCACGACGAAGTTGAACTCCACGACTTCGCTGGCGTACGGCTCGAGCAGGGCCCGCGCGGTCGCATCGTGCGGGAGCGGGAGCAGGAGATCGTGGAGACCCGCGTCACGCAGCGTCGCCGCGATCGCCGAAAACGCCCGGAATCCACCCTCCCCCTTGAGGGTGACGTCGTAGGCCTTCACCGCCCGGATCCGCTCGGGATCGAGGCCCCGCCGCTCCCGGTCGTCCCAGAGCGACAGCCATGCGCTCCCGCCGGGCCCGAAAGCGGTCAGACTGCCCATGTAGGGGCCCTTGGGATAGGGCTGGAACAGTTCGGAGACGAGATAACGCGGGACGAAGTGGTGGAGGAACACTTCACCGAAGCGCCACGCGGCGTGCGCGGGATCGCCGAGCGCGTCCACCTTCCGGATCCTGACCGCGGGGTCGGGCGCAAAGCGGGCGAGGTCGAGGACGAGGTAGTCGAAGCGCGCGACCGCCTCCCAGCCGAGCGATGTCACCATCGCCATCGACGCGACGTTGCTGACGCCGATCAGCCCGGTGACGTAGGACGCCCCCTGCTGCTCGATCCAGTCGGTGCCCGCCCGCATCATCAGGGAGCCCACCCCGCGCGTGCGCACGCCGGAGGCGACCCGCGTGTTGAAGCTATAGCCGGCCGAGCCCGGCCGCCCGGCCACCCGCACCGGGGTGAGCGCGACGCACTCTACCCCGACGATCCGCCCCTCCTGCTCGGCCACGAGAGTCCGACAGCGGCTGTAGGCGGCGGTGCGGGCGAAGAATCTCCGCCGCGCCTGGATCAGGGACGCGCCGGCGTCCGGCGCCCCCCCGTCGAGCGTCTGCAGAGCGTCCTGGTCGGCCGGAGTGGCGTCTCGGAGCGTAACGCCCGCGGTGCGCAGGGCCTGCGTCAGGCTCATGATGTGCCGCCAAGAATACTCGCCTTCCGGCCGTCCGCAACTCTTGCATGTCCTTACACGAGACCACCCGTGGTGCGGTTCATCGGAGGTGGAACGGGACATCCACGACCACCACTCCCTTGCGGAACAGCAGCGCTCCTTTGATGAGAAGAGCCGTCTGGTTGTGCAAGAGATGCTGCCACCATCGGGCGGGGACGAACTCCGGGATGACGATCGTGACCACGTGGTTCTCACCCAGGGCGAGCAGGTGATTGACGTAGTCGAGGAACGGCGTGAGCAGCGACCGGTACGGCGACGTCAGCACCACGAGGGGGATACCGAGCCCGAACTTGCCCCACTTCTCCTCGAGCTTCTGGGTCCGATCCGGATCCAGCTCGACGTACACCGCCTTCACCGACGCGGAGAGGGTCTGCGCGTAGCGCAGCGCCGCGGCCACCCCGCGGTGCAGGTCGCCGACCAGGACGAGCACCGTGTGGTCGATGGGCGGCGGCCCCCCGTAGTTCTCGAGCGAGAGCTGGTGGGCCACGTCGGCGTAGTGACGGTGGATCATCAGGAAGAGAGCGACGAGCAGGGGAATCAGCAGCACGACCATCCAGGCGCCGTGGCTGAACTTCGTGCCCGCGATCACCAGCATCACGAGGCCGGTAGTGGCGGCGCCCAGCGCGTTCAGGCCCCAGCGCCACCACCAGCCCGCTTCACGACGGGTGAGCCACCGTCGCACCATGCTCGCCTGCGAGAGCGTGAACGAGACGAAGACCCCCACCGCGTAGAGCGGGATCAGGGCGTGGGTGGCGCCTCCGAAGAGCAGGATGAGCAGCGCGGCGAGCCCGCCCAGGATCAGGATCCCGTTGGAGAAGACGAGCCGGTCGCCCCGCGTGCCGAACTGGCGGGGGATGAAGCCGTCGCGGGCCAGGAAATAGGCGAGCCGAGGGAAGTCGGCGAAGGCGGTGTTCGCCGCGAACACGAGGATGAGCATGGTGACGACCTGAATCTCGTAGTACAGGAGCCCGCCGCCGAAGATGAGGCGGGCGAGCTGCGAGACCACGGTCTCCTCCGGGCGCGGCAGCACGTGGTAGTGGCGGGCCAGGAACGTGATGCCCATGAACAGCGTGATCAGGATGATGCCGAGCCAGGCGAGTACGGCCCGCGCGTTCCGCGCTTCGGGGGGCTTGAAGGCGGGGACGCCGTCGGAGACCGCCTCCACTCCCGTGAGGGCGGCGCAGCCGGAGGAGAAGGCCCGGAGCACGAGGAAGATCGTCAGGTCCTGGCTCACCGCGATCTCGGCGACGGGCGGCGGCGGCGCCTCCCACCCGGCGAGCCAGCGGACGAGGCCGTAGGCGAGCATGCCCGCGAAGCTCACCACGAAGAGGTACGTCGGCACCGCGAAGAGGTTGCTCGACTCGCGCAGGCCGCGCAGGTTGCCGGTGGCGATGCCCGCGATGAAGAGCACCCCGAGCAGGATGCGGTAGTCGTAGAGCCCCGGGAACGCCGACGTGATCGCGGCCACCCCGGCCGCGACGCTGACCGCCACCGTGAGCACGTAGTCGATGAGCAGGGCTCCCGCGGACACCAGGCCGGGCAGCGTGCCCAGGTTGTCTTTGGTGACGATGTACGCCCCGCCGCCCTGCGGGTAGGCGAGGATGGTCTGCCGGTACGAGCTCACCACCACCGCGATCAACACCGCGATCGCGATGCCGATGGGGATCGAGTAGGTCAGCGCGGCGGTGCCGGCCAGCACCAGGACGAGCAGGATCTCCTCGGTGGCGTAGGCCACCGAGGACAGGGCGTCGGACGAGAAGACCGCGAGGGCGGACGTCTTGGAGAGCCGCTCGTGCCTGGCCTGCGCCGTTGCGAGGGGCGACCCGACGAACAGCTTCTTGACGGCGCTGATCTTCACCCGGGCGGCCTCTGAGCCACTTACGCTAGAGGGGGAGGCGCCCGGGTGTCAAGCAATCGCGGCCCTCCGGAGCGACGCGCGCTACGCCGATTTGCCGGGCTCTTTGCCTCGATCGGCCACGTCCTTCGTCTCGCCGCCCACATCCGGACTCTCCACTCCCTTCTTGAACTCGCGGATCGCCTGCCCCAGCGATCGGCCCAGATCGGGAATCTTCGACCCACCGAACAGCACCAGCGCGATCAACAGGATCAACACCAGCTCTTGCGCACCCAGACCGAACATATGCCCCCTCCTCGACCGCGTCGCCGCCCGGCCCCGAGGGCGGGACGGGCGACGCTTCAGATTCCACGACGATGCGGGCGGCGAACCGTCCGCGTGCACAGCGTGGAGAGGAGACTATGGGCGGGGCGGAGCCCGGAAGCGGGTGCGGGCCGCCACGAGGCGGGATCGGCCCCTCGGCTGCCACGCGGCCGCCGCCGCGAGCACCGTCAAGGCCGGCGTCAACCCGCGCGCGGGCTCCGCCAGGGCGGGAATCTGCTCGGAGAGCAGGAGGGGCAGGAAATCGCCGTCGTCGTCGTCAAAGTAGCTCGGCGCCCATGCGAAGTCGGTGGAGTGCAGGGCGGCGGTGGCGACCAGCCCCACGTGGAACACCACCAGCACGAGTATCAGCCCCGCGCGCGCCCCGACCATGGCGCCGAGCCTACGGCGGCCGCGCCCGCGTGTCAAATTCGGCCCTGAACCGTCGGACCCGGTGCGATGCTGGGAGGAAGGAGCCGGCGAGCGTCCTCATGAACATCCTGGTGCCCGACATCAGCATCCCCGAGAAGCTGTTGCGCTCGGTGGCGGTGTACGGGTTCCTCCTCGTGGCGTTCCGCGGGTGTGGCCAGCACCAGCACGGGCAGCTCACCGCCTTCGATCTGGTCGTCCTCCTCATCGGCAGCAACGTGGTGCACCTGCGCGTCGTCACCCAGCGGCCCGTGGGCGAGTGACCCCCCGCCCCCTTCCCGCTTCGTGAGCGATCTCCATCAGTTCGTCGGCCACTGGGGGTATGCCGCCATCTTCGTGGTGGTCGTGCTCGGCAACGTGGGGCTCCCGGTGCCCGAGGAGACCATCCTGGCCCTCGCCGGGTACCTGGTCTGGCGCGGGCAGCTGCGGCTGTCGCTCGTGCTGATGGTCGGCACGGTGAGCGCGGTGGTGGGCGACAACATCGGCTACTGGCTCGGTCGTCGCTACGGGCAGACCGCGCTGCCGCGCTACGCCCGGTGGGTGCTCGGACATCCCGAACGCCTGGAGGCCATGACCGCGTTCGTGGCGCGCCGCGGCCCGATGGCGGTGTTCGTGGCGCGGTTCGTCCCCGGCGTCCGCTTCACCGCGGGCCCGCTGGCGGGGGCGCTCGGGCTGCGCTTCACGTCATTCCTGATCGCCAATGTGGCGGGCGCGGTGGTGTACGTGCCGGTGGTGGTGGGCGCGGGCTACGCGGTGGGCTACGGCTTCGGCGCCTACGTGGAGCGCATGCGCTACGTAGTCGGGGAGGTCGAGCGGATCGTGCTGCTCCTGGTGCTGGCGGGGATTCTCGCCCTCGTGGCCCTGCGCATCGTCCAGGCCGTCCGCCCGCGCAAGGGGGACTGAGGCCGCGGCGGCCGGCCGGGGAGCGCGGCCGGCCGCCGCGGGAACGAGGCTCAGTGGCTCTTGGCCTCCCCGAAGCCGTCGGAGCCCTTCAGGCGCTCCTCCGTGCCGGGGATGAACCGGCGCTCCAGCTCCTGGAAATGCGACACCCGCGCCATCACGTGATGACTCTCGGTGGGATGGCCCGCCTTCAGCCGCTCGAGGGTCCACTGGGCCTGCTCCTCGTTCTTCACCAGCTCCTGCATGAAGTTCCACACCGAGTACATGGCGGCGTGCGCCCCGTAGAGCGTGATGAAGATGAACCGGTAGCCGAGCTCGCCCAGCTCGCGGAACGTGAGTGGATTGGCGTCCTTGTGCCAGCGGAAGGACGAGGAGTAGTTGAAGGCGAGCGGCAGGTTCGGATGCGTCTGCTTCATCGCGCGCGCGAACTCGATGGCGGGCTCGCGCTCGGAGTTCGACAGCTCGGCCCATACCAGGTCCACTCCCGCGTCGGCGTAGGCGCGGCCGCGCCAGATCGCCTCCTCCATGCTGCCGCCGACCGCCCCGTAGGCGTCGGTGCGCGCGATGATCACGAAGTCGCGGTCGAGCCGGTCACGCTCCGCGATGGCGGACCGATACTTGCCGAGCGCCTCCTCACGCGACACGATGGTCTTGCCCGCGATGTGACCGCAGCGCTTCGGGAAGCGCTGATCCTCCAGATGAATGCCGGCCACACCGGTCTTGACGAACTCCTGCACCGTGCGCATGGTCGACAGCGCGTTTCCGTAGCCGTCGTCGGCGTCGGCGATGATCGGGATGTCGACCGCGCTGGCCACCATCGACGCCGCCTTGGTCACCTCGGTCATGGTGAGGAAGCCCATGTCGGGCCACCCGTTCAGCATGGCCAGCGAGTAGCCGCTCAGATAGATGGACTTCATGCCAGCCTGCTCGGCGATCTGCGCGTCGAGCGGCGAGTAGATCCCGCCGGTGAACAGGTACGGCTCGTCCTTCAAGAGCCGCCGGAACGTCTTCCCCTTGGATTCCATGAGCAGGCCTCCTTCAGGCGGAGAGCGCCGGCGCCACTCCGAGGGCGCACCAGCGGCAGTAGGTGTGGCATTCGATCTCGACCGCACAGCTCGGGCAGCACGGAGCGTCGCACTCCCGGCACCCCTGATCGCGCCGCGGCTCGGCGTGGAGCAACCCGCACTCGCAGGTGGACATGATGGTGGCCGTCCTTCGACCGGCTCAGGCCAGACCGGACGCCGCCTGAGCCGGGGTCAACGGCCGCGCCCAGGGCAGATCCAGCAGGGTCCCGGCGCAAGCCGAGCAGTAGTTGGTGGATTCGAGCTGATACCAGCAGGCGGGGCAGCAGGCTGCTCCGCAGGCGATGCAGCCTAGATGGTTGAACGCGAAGTGGACCTCGGTCCCACAGCGGCAACGGCTCCCCATTGGCTCCTCCTTGGCCAGAAGATGGGCCTCAGAGAGACAAGAACCGTTCCAGGACGGAACTCCTTGATTCGGTTAGCTATGAGAAATCGCGTGACACTGAAAATGAGACGCACGGGTCTCACATCCTGAGCGTCCTTTTATGCGTAGCAGACTATAACCAGACGAAAGAACAGGAGATTTCAGCTATTCATCGATGAGTCTATACAGACTCATATGCGAGACATCTATGACTCACTCTTAAACTTCTTACTATTTATCGAATGCTTGGACAGCAGTCGGTGGAAGTTTCTTCGTGTGATCCCGGCTTTCTGCGCCGCCACCGAGATGTTCCCACGGGCCTCCGACAGGAACCGGGCCACCGCTTCCTTCTCGAACATGGAAACCACGCGCTCCTTGGCCTGCACGAAGCCCTCCTGGGTCGTGACCCGCATGGGGCCTGACTCCTGAAGGTACAGCGGCAAGTGGGCGACCTCTACCTGCTGGCTCGAGGAGAGCACCACGGCTCGCTCGATGATGTTCTCCAGCTCGCGCAGGTTGCCGGGCCAGCTGTAACGCTTCAGCATGTCCAGGGCGTCCTGCGAGAGGCGATCCACCTTCTTGTTCACCTTGGCCTCCGCCTTGCGGAGGAAGTGATAGGCCAGGACCGGGATGTCCTCGCTCCGTTCGCGGAGCGGCGGCAGGACCACGGTGAACGCGTTGAACCGGTAGAAGAGGTCCTCGCGGAATCCGGAGCCGGCCAGCGCCTTCTCGAGGTCGCGATTGGTGGCGGCGATCACCCGCACGCGCACCTTCCGGGTGACGACGTCGCCGACCGGCTTGACCTCCCCCGCCTGCAGCACGCGCAGGAGCTTGCCCTGCATCTCGAGCGGCATGTCCCCGACCTCGTCCAAAAAAATGGTCGCGCCGTCCGCCTTCTCGAAGAGGCCGACCTTGTCGGCGACGGCGCCCGTGAACGACCCGCGCTTGTGCCCGAACAGCTCCGACTCCATCAGGGTGGGCGTGAGCGCGGTGCAGTTGACGGTGACCAGCGGCTTGTCGCGCAAGTTCGAGTAGCGGTGAATCGCCCGCGCGACCAGCTCTTTGCCGGTGCCGGACTCCCCACGGATGAGCACGGTGGTCGGGGTCTGGGCCACGCGGACGATCTGCTCGGCCAGCTCCCGCATCTTGGGGTTCTGCCCGATGATGAAGTCGCCCTCGGCCTTGGCCTGCAGCTCCCGGAGCATCAGGGAGTAACGATCCTCCAGCTCCTCGGTCCGCTTCCGTTCGGCGAGCAGGTCCCACACGAACTTGGCGCTCGCGCCCCCCATCACCTCGGTGCCCGTCGGCTTCAGCCGCTGGATGGCGTCCTGGACGTCGGCATTCCCGGTGACGTCGATGATCAGGTCGAGGCGAGGATCCGCGATCAGCTCGCGCAAGTCGGTGCTGACCGCGATGTTGAGGCGCCGGGCCAGCTCGAGGCCGGGCGCCCACGGGTTGACGTCGACGACGCCCATGATGGTCACGGTGGGGTCGCCGCTGAACATCTCGAGCAGGGCCCGGCCACCCTTGCCCGCCCCGACGATGACGACCTTGGTCACCTTCCTGGGGTCACCTTCCTGGGGTCACCTTGCTGAGGATCACCTGCCGGACGGTCAGGCTAGAAAGGCTGGGCCTCGCGCTTGGCGAGGCGCTCGAAGGAGGCGTACTCGGGGATG
>JBGOVO010000183.1:0-7508 GCA_041478145.1 Methylomirabilia bacterium | reverse complement strand
GTACGCGGGCTTCGCCACCGCCAAGGAGACCAACCGGCGATTCCGGTACATGCTCGACCGCGGCCTGGCGGGCGTCAACATCGCCTTCGATCTGCCCACCCAGCACGGCCTCGACTCCGACCATCCGCGCGCCCGCGGCGAGGTCGGCAAGGTGGGCGTCCCGATCAGCTCGCTCCGGGACATGGAGGTCCTGTTCGACGGGATCCCGCTCGAGCAGGCCAGCCCGGCCAACGCCATCAACGCCCCCGCGGCGGTGATGCTCGCGATGTACGTCGCGCTCGCCGAGCAGCAGCGCCTCCCGCTCGATCGCCTCGCGGGCAGCACGCAGAACGACATCCTGAAGGAGTTCATCGCGCGCGGCACCTACATCTTCCCGCCCCTGCCTTCCCTCCGGCTCGTCACCGACGTGATCGAGTTCTGCGCCGACCGGCTGCCCCGCTGGAATTTCATCAACGTCTGCGGCTATCACATGCGGGAAGCCGGCTCCACGCTCGTCCAGGAGGCCGGATTCGCGCTGGCCGACGCGATCACGTACGTGCAGGCGGCGATCGATCGCGGCCTCCCCGTCGACCGGTTCGCGCCCCGCTTCGCCTTCAACTTCACGGCGGGCACCGACATCTTCCGGGAGGCCGCGAAGTTCCGCGCCATGCGGCGGCTCTGGGCCCATCTCATGCGCGAACGCTTCGGGGCCGCCAGGCCGGCGAGCTGGGCCTTCCGGACGGGCGCGGGCTCGGGCGCGAGCGAGCTCACCGCCCAGCAGCCCGAGAACAACATCATCCGCGTGACCCTGAACGCGCTGGCCGCCATCCTCGGCGGCGCGCAGTCGCTCCACACCGCCGCCTACGACGAAGCGCTGGCGCTGCCCACGGAGGCGTCCGTGACGCTGGCGCTCCGGACCCAGCAGGTGCTGGCGCACGAGGCCGGCGTCGCCGAGGTGATCGATCCGCTCGCCGGCTCGTACTACGTGGAGACCCTCACCGCCCAGATCGAGGCGGGGGCCCGCGCGCTCATCGCCCGGATCGAGGAGCGGGGTGGGATGGTGAAGGCCATCGAATCCGGCTGGGCGCAGCAGCAGATCGCCGATGCCTCCTGGGCACACCAGCGCCAGGTCGAGGGGGGCGACCGGATCGTGGTGGGCGTCAACCGGTTCGTCGAGCCCGAATCCGCGCACGTGGGGATTCACCGTCATGCGGAGGAGGTCGTCGAGGAGCGCCGGGCCGCGCTGGCCGCGCTCCGCGCGGAGCGCGACGGCGCTCGCGTGGCGAGCGCGCTCCACGCCGTGCGGGCTGCCGCGTCCGGTGACGCGAACCTGGTGCCCGTGCTCGTGGAGGCGGTCAAGACCTACGCGACGATCGGGGAGATCTGCGAGGTCCTCCGCGACGTCTTCGGAGAGTACCGGGCGGTCCAGGTGTACTAGCGGTGAGCCGCTCGCTGGGCCCCGCGCTCCCTCCGGGCCTCCTCACGCTCCTGTCACAGGCGGAGCTTCCCGCGCTCCTCGGCCGCGGGCTGCCGTTTCTCACGCTGGGCGCCGACGGGTCGCTGCACCCGATGCTCTGCAGCTATCTCGAGCTGCTCGCCGTGGACGCGCGGACGCTCCGGCTCGCCATCGGCGCCGGGAGCCGCAGCGTCCGGAACCTGGAGGACCGCCGCGTCGGCACCCTGTTGCTGATCGAGCCCGAGCGCACCGTCTACATCAAGTGCCGCGCGACGGGCCCCGCGCGCCGTCTGGGCCGCCTGGCTCGGTTCAGCCTCGCCATCGAGGACGTGCTGGAGGACAGCCCGGCGGAGGAGGAAGGCGACGCGCGGATCATCAGCGGCATCACCTACGCCCCGCCGCCGTCGCTCGACGACGCATGGGCCAAGGACGTGCTGGCCGCGCTGAGGGCGCGCTAGACCTCGAGCAGGTCGCTGCCCACCACCAGTGGGCCCGCGTAGTGCCGCCGAGCGGCCGTCTCCAGCGCGCCCGGCTCGGAGCCGGGCATCAGGTGCGTGACGGCCAGCTTCTTCGCGCGGGCGCCCGCGGCCACCCGGCCGAGATCCTGCGGCTGGGTGTGATAGGAGGCGAGATCGCGGATCTTCTCCTCGAGGGTCGGCCAGCCGCAGCCCGGAACCCACGAGGTCTTGGCCATCTCGCAGCACTCGTGGATCAGGCAGTCCACGTCCTGGCTCCAGCGCATCAGGTTCTCGCAGGGGCGCGTGTCGCCCGAGATCACCACGCGGCGGCCCCCGCCCTCGAAGCGGTAGCCGAAGGCCGGCTTGACCGGATCGTGCTCGACCAGGAAGGCGCTCACCGTGACGCCGCCCGCCTCCATGATGCGCCCTTCCTCGATCTCGGTCACCGTCACCGCGGGCGGGGCGCGATCGATCATGTGCGAGCGGCGCACCTCGATGTCCCAGTGGAGGTAGTCGAGCAGCTTGTCCATCTGCCGCCGCGTGCCCGCCGGGCCCCAGACCTCGAGCGGCGCGTTCTGCCCCACGATCCAGCGCGTGATCAGCAGATGGCCGAGGTCGATCACGTGGTCGGAGTGGTGATGGGTGATGAGGACGCGCGGCCAGTCGTAGGGGCGCACGCCGGCCTGCACGAGCTGGACGCCGACGCCCGAGCCCGCGTCGACCAGGAAGCGCTCGGGCCCCAGCGAGAGCAGCGTGGACGGCCCGCGCCGCGCGGGATTGGGCGGCGGCGAGCCGGTGCCGAGGAGGACGGCCTTCACGTCAGCGCGCCGGGGCGGGCAGGCTGCCCGCGGTCTCGAACTGGGGGAGCACCCGCTCGACCTGGCGGCCGCCCGAGACGAAGAAGCGCGCCACCTGCTCCTGGGCCGCGCGCCCGATGGCGTACACCTCGGGAAATGCGGTCCACGTGAGGAAGGCGTGCGGGTTCTTGAAGCGCTCGGAGAGGCCCGCGACGAGCTGGTCGTGCCGGAACAGCGAGGAGACGGGCTGGAGGTGCCCCGCGCTGAGCAGCGCGGCCGTGGTGGGATTGGGCACGGTGAGATCGCCCACCACCCACTGGTAGAGCACCGCCTTCGGGCCGACGCCGGGCAGCGGCGCCTGCTTGAGATACGGCGCGAACGCCACCGGGTTGGCGCTCTGGGTGATCCACTCGGCGCGGTCGAAGTAGGCCTGGATGTCGAGCGCGCCCGCGGCCGGCGTCCGCACCGGCGCCTCGCCCGGCAGCGGGATGGACTCGGTGAAGTCGCTCTCGCCGTTCATCAGCGGAGGCCGGCGCTGCTTGAGCTGCTCCACCACCAGCCCGCGGAAGATCGGCGACTGGCGCGCGATCTCCACGATGGGGCCGCCCGCCACGTTGAGCACGCCCACGCGCACCAGGGGGTCCACCGCCATCAGGAGGGTGCCGTAGACGCCGCCGAAGGACTTGCCGACGTAGTAGATGCGCTCGCGGTCGAGATCCACGCGCCCGTCGCCGTCCACGTCCACGCCGCGGCGGATGGCGCGGACGAGCTGCATCAGATCCGCGGTGGTCTGGCGGAGCCCGTCCCGGGTGCCGATGAGGGCCAGCGGCGAGGCCACGCGGGTGCCGACGCCCTCGGTCGAGCGGATGCGGCCGTCGCCGTCCTGGTCCACTCCGCGGCCGCCCGCGGGCAGCGTGACGGGCTCCTGGCCGGTGCGCCGCACGGTCAGCGTGCCCTCGGGCCCGCCGCCGTGGCCCACAACGTTGATGGCGACGGTGGCGAAGCCGAAGCGCGCCAGGGTGCCGGCGACCGTCATCGGGACCAGATGCCGATCATTGCCGAAGCCGTGGCCGAAGATCGCCACCGGCCAGCCGTCGGCGGGCCGGTTGCCGGCCGGCAGGAACACGGTCACGTCCACGTCGGCGCTCCCGACCGGCTGCGGGGCCTCGGCGCGCGTGGCGGTCGCCGGGATGTGGCGGTCCACGCTCAGGAAGGACCGGGCCCTGAAGCGACCGATCGCGATGGTGCGGACGTCGGTGGGCGGGACGAGCACGAGCGGCAGCTTCACCGGCTCGTCGAAGCGCGCCGCCGGGTCGGTCGAGACGTGGCGGCGCAGCTCGATGCCGTCCAGCTCCGCGCGCGCGTAGGCCGAGCGGGCGCCGCCCGGGCCCAGGACGAAGCGCAGCTCGGGCGCGGGGCCGGTCTCGATCGCCGCGCGCATCTGCTCGAGCCCCGCGGTCACGCTCTGCGTGGTGAACACCGAGACGGCGGCGACGTCGCCGCGCGGGACGCCGAGGGTCTTGAGCTGCCGGAAGACGAGCCCCTGGGCCGAGACGCCTCGGGAGGCCTCGGCCACCAGCGCCGCGCCCGCCGCCGGCGTGAGCGGCTGCCCGCCCTCGTCCAGCACCTTGGTGGTCAGCACGAGCGCGTAGCGGCGCGCCTGCAAGAGCGTGCGCTCGGGCCGGGCGTAGAGCGTGTGGCTCTCGCCGTCCCACACGAGCTGGCTCAGGCCGATCGGCGAGGGCAGCGGCTCGGACCAGAGCGGCACGATGAAGGCGCTGGCGCGCGTGAGGCTCTCGAGGCCGACGGCGCCGGAGAAGCGGATGGCGACGCGCGGGTTGACGCTGAAGCCGTCCAGCTCGTTGACCAGCCGGACCTCGTCGCACCCCGCGGCATCCGCCGCGCAATCCGGCAGGGGGAGCGCCACCCGGCGGCCGGTGGACTGCCGCGGGTCCGGCGCGGTCAGCCGATCCGAGGGGAAGAGCGCCTGCACCTGCGCGGCCGCGGCGGCCGGCGCGTGGAGCCAGCCGGCGGCCGGCGCGAGCACGACGCCCAGCGCCAGGCAGCCGGCGAGGCGGCCGACGGCGGGACCCACCGGCCTCAGCGGGGCTGGGGCGTGGGCGGGCGCGGCGTCGGGCCGGGCACGACGCGGCGGGCGGGGCGCGGACCGGCCTGATAGGCGCCCACCGTCACCGCGACCTCCGTCTCCTTGCCTTCCCGCATGAGCGAGATCTTGACGATCTGGCCCACCGGCGTGCTCGAGATGATCCGCTGCAGGTCGCGCGGGCCCTCGACGGCGGCGCCGTCCACCGAGACCACCACGTCATTGGCCTTGATCCCGCCCTGATCGGCGGGCTGGCCGGCCACCACCTGGCGGATCAGGACGCCCTTGGGCTCCTTGAGCCCGAACTTGGCGGCGTCCTCGTCCGGGACCTCGGCGATCGAGACGCCGAGCCAGCCCCACTCGACCTTTCCCTTCTCGGCGAGCTGTGGCAGCAGCAGCTTCACCAGGTTCACGGGGATCGCGAAGCCGATGGTGCCGTTGACCGCCGCCATGCTGTTGATGCCCACCACCTCGCCCGCCATGTTCACGAGCGGCCCGCCCGAGTTGCCGGGGTTCACGGCGGCGTCGGTCTGGATGAACTCGAAGCCGGGGGAGGCCACCTGGATCGGCGCCCCCTTGCGGCTCACGATGCCGAACGACACGGTCTGCTCCAGGCCGAACGGATGCCCCAGGGCCAGCACGAACTCGCCCACGCGCGTGCGATTGGAATCCCCGAGCTGGGCCACCGGCAGCCCCGTGGCCTCGACCTTCAGCAGCGCCAGGTCCACCCGGTCGTCCAGGCCGACCAGGCGCGCGTCGAATCGCCGCCCGTCGCTGAGGCGCACCTGGATGCGCTCGGCGTCGCCCACCACGTGGGCGTTGGTCACCAGATAGCCGTCCTCGCGGATGAGGAAGCCCGAGCCCGAGCTGCGCCGCTCGTCCGGCGCATTGGGGTTGGGCGGCTGCTGCTCCTGGCCTTCCGCCTGCGGCTCCGCCGCCCGCCGCACCCGCACCTGCACCAGCGACGACTTGAGGCGCTCGGACAGGTCGTGCATGAAGTCGTTCAGCCGCGCGATGTCCGCCGGGACGGTGGCGCCCTGGCTCTCCTTCCACAGCGGCTCCGCCGCCCGGGCCGGGGGCGCGGCGGCCTGGGTCACGACGAGCGACAGGACGAGCGCGAGAGGGAGAGCCGGAAGACGCATCTGCAAGCCTCCTGGGATATGTGGTGCTCGGGGCCGAGCCCGATTATACCGCGACGGCGGGCCGGGCCGGCCACGCGTGCAGAACCAGACGCGGCCGCGGGGCCGCCTATTCGGGCGCCCCGCGCTCGCCCCTACCGCCGGACCTCGCGGAGGACGTGGCCCAGCTCGGGCAGGATCAGCTTCTCCAGCGCGAGCCGGCAGGCGTTGGGGGAGCCCGGCAGCGAGAAGAGTGCGCGCCCCTGCACCACGCCGCCCTGGGCGCGCGAGAGCATGGCGGCGGCGCCGACCTCCTCGTAGGAGAGCATGCGGAACAGCTCGCCGAAGCCGGTGAGCCGCTTGTCGAGCAGCGCCTCCACGGCCTCGAAGGTCGAGTCGCGCGAGGTGACGCCGGTGCCGCCGGTGAGGATGAACGCCTCGACGGCGGGATCCGCGCAGCCCTTCCGCACCACCGCGGTGACCTGGGTGGGCTCGTCGCGGACGATGGCGTGGCCCACCACTGTATGCCCGGCTCCGGTCAGCCGCTCGCGGATCAGGGCGCCGCTCGTGTCGGTCTCCGGGGTCTTCGAGTCCGAGATGGTCAGCACGAAGCACCCGATCGCGCGGGGCGCGCTCGCCTTGTGCTCCTGAGGCACCCGGTCGGGCCGGCCGGGCTGGCTCACTCGGTCTCCTCGAGATAGATCGCGCCGTGCTCCAGCGTGGCCGCGTAGCGCGGGACGCCCTCGCCGGGCACGGTCATGCAGGCGCCGGAGCGCATGTCGAACTCCCAGCCGTGCAGCGGGCAGATGACGATGTCGCCTTCCACCCAGCCATCGCAGAGGCTACCGCCCTGGTGCGGGCAGTCGTTGCCGATGGCCAGGATGTCCTCGCCGCGCCGGAACAGCGCGACGTCGCGCCCCTCCACGCTGACGAGCACGCCCTTGCCCGGCGGCAGGTCGGAGGCCTCCAGCACCTTCGCGCGGGGCACGGGACTCTTCCCCTCACCCTGCCCTCTCCCCCTTCGGGGGCGAGGGTGACAGCACTCCTCCCTCTCCCCTCTGGGGAGAGGGCCGGGGTGAGGGGCCCCTGTAAGCCTCATCGAGGAGCTCCACGATGTGGAGCACCCGGATGGCCGAGCCCTTGGCCTCGAGCCCCTGAGCGATCTGGATGATGCAGCCCGGATTGGCGGTGACCACCGCGTCCGCCCCGGTGGCCTGCACGTGCGCGGTCTTCCGCTCCTGCAGCCGGGTGGCCATCTCGGGCTGGGTCAGGTTGTAGGTGCCGGCCGAGCCACAGCACCAGTCCGCTTCCGTGAGCTCGACCACGCGCAGCCCGGGGATCTGCGCGAGCAGCGCGCGCGGCTGGTCGCGGATCTTCTGCCCGTGCACGACGTGGCAGGGGTCGTGATAGGTGACGGTGCGTCGCACGGCGGCGAGGGGCCCGCGGAGGGGCTCGGCGGCCAGGAACTCGGAGACGTCGCGCACGCGCGCGGCGAAGCGCGCCGCGCGCTCGCGCCAGGCCGGATCGCCGGCGAGCAGCACGCCGTACGCCTTCATGTGCGCGCCGCAGCCCGAAGTATTGACGATCACCTGCTCC
>JBGOVO010000227.1:0-6424 GCA_041478145.1 Methylomirabilia bacterium | reverse complement strand
TCGCGCGGAACCCCTCGCCCAGCCGGTACGCGGCCTCGGAGGCCAGGGCGCCGTCGCCCGCGTCGAGCGCCTGCTCGAGCCGCCCGCGCGCCTCGTCCCACTTGCCGTCGGCGACGAGCAGGCGCCCCTGCCCCAGGAGCCCCTGCGCCTTCTCCTTCGGGCTGCCCGCGGCCGCAGCCACGCGGGTGTAGGTCTCGAGCGCGGCGGCGCGATCGCCGGTGGCCTCCTGCGCCTCGGCGAGCAGCATCGAGCCCCGCGGCGAGGCCGGCGGGCCGGCGGCGGCGGACGCGGCGGGCTCGAGCGCGCGCCGCGCCTCGGCGGCGGCGCCGGTGCGCAGCAGCGCCTCCGCGTAGTCGAGCCGGTTGCCGGCGCTCGTCACGCTCCCCGGGAAGCGCTCGCCGAGCTTGCCGTACATGTCGCGCGAAAGCGCCCACTCCTCGTTCTGTCCCGCCGCGGTCGCCAGACCCGACAGCGCGGCCTGCGTGCCCTCGTACTTCGGGAACTGGTCGGCCAGACGCAGCGTGAGGGTGCGGGCCTCGGGCCAGCGCTTCTCCTCGGCCGCCACCGCGGCCAGTCCGTGGAGGAGGCGCGGCGTGGTGACCGGATCCTGGGGGCCCGCCACGAGCGGGGTCGCCACCTGCTTGAACTCGGCGGTCTTGCGCTGGTTGAAGAGCACCGCGGCGAGGCCGTAGCTGGCCGCGACCGCGACCGGCCCCGCCCCCGCGTCGCGCGCTTCCGCGAACTCGCGCGCCGCCGGGTCCCACTGCTGGCGCGCGAAGCTCGCGCTCCCGAGCCCCAGATGGGCGAGGCCCGTCTCCCCCAGACCCACCGCGGCCTGGAAGTCGCGCTCGGCCTCCGCGGGCTTGCCGGTGGCGAGCAGCGCCGCGCCGCGCGTGGCCCGCGCCCGCCCCACGTAGGGCGAGACGGCGCCCCGCTGCACGAGACGGCCCAGCTCCGGCAGCGTGTCGGCCGCCCGGCCGCCGCGCACCGCGAGGATGGCGCGATTCAGCACCGCCACCTCGGCGTACTCGCTGCTGGGATAGCGGTCCACGACCTGGTCGAGCAGGCTCTGCGCCCCCGCGAAATCGCCCGCGCGGCCGGCCTGCTCCGCCGCGAGCACCAGCGCCTCGGGCGCGCGCGGATCCGTCTGCGCCTGCTGGGCGAAGCGCGTCCAGCGCTGGCGCGCCGCATCGGGCTTGCCGCCCCGCAGCTCGGCCCAGCCGAGCGCCAGGCTCACCATCGGCGCCTGCGGGTGGGTAGGATAGGTCGACAGGAACGCGTTGTAGAGCGCGGCGGCCTGCGCGTAGTCGCGCGCCCAGTACGCGGCCTCGCCGCCCAGCACGAGCGCGGCCGCGCGGATCTCGGCCGGCGCCGCGGTATCGGCCTGCAGCTTGCGCGCGCCGTCGCGGGCCTGGCCGAACTCGCGCGTGTCGAAGTCCATCTGGGCCATGCGCAGCGCCGCGTAGGCGCCGAGGACGGGCGAGCCGGGGGCGGTGCGCACGAGCTGGTAGCGGTCCCGCGCCTCGCCGATCTGGCCGGCCTGCCGGCTCGCTTCCGCGCTCAGCACCAGCACGTACGAGCGGGCGACCGGGTCCAGCGTGCGGGCCAGCAGCTCATCGTTGATCTCCCGCGCCTCCTCGAAGCGCGACTTCTCGGTGGCCCAGCGGCTCATCGACACCCGCGCGGGCACCACCAGCGCGCCGCTCCGGTCCGCCTGCTCGAGCTTCTTGGCCTCGTCGCGCGCGGCCGGATAGTCGTCGAGATCGAGCAGCGCCTGCACGAGCCCGGCCCGGGCCCAGACCACCTCGCGCGATTGCGGGTAGGCCGAGAGCAGCCCGCGATAGGCCTTCACCGCCTCGAGCGGCTGGCCGGCCGCCCGGTTCCACCAGCCGAGCCGCAGGAGACCGCTGTCGATGAGCATCTGCGGCCCGCCCGCCACGAAGGTCTGGAGCCGCTGCACCGCGTTCGGATAGTCGCCGAGCCGGCCGAGCGTGTCGCCGAGCCAGAACGTGCCCTCCCAGGCGACGGAGCGCGGCGCGCTCTGGTTGAGGAGCCCGACCCAGGTGTCGCGGGCCTCCGGATAGCGCTTGAGCCCGTAGAGCGCGAGCCCGCGTCCGTGGCGCGCATAGGAGATCAGCGCGGGGGGCGCGCCGATCTTGAGCAGGTTGTCGAAGTAGGTCAGCGCGCGATCGGGCTTGTTCAGGTCGAGCGAGATCCAGCCGAGCTGATGCGCGGCGTAGAGGCCCAGCTCCCCGCGCGGGTCGTCCTGGTGCACCTGGAGCATCTGCCGCTCGACCTCGTTCGGCTTGTTGAGGCGCAGGAGGGTCTCGCCGAGCCAGTAGCGCGCCTCGCGGATCTGCGCGCGGTCGGTGGCGAACTGCACCGCCTTGTCCAGGACCTCGCGCGCCTCTTCGAGCTCGCCGCGCTGGAAGCGCGCGCGCCCGCACTCGATCAGCTCGGACGCCACCCCGAGGAGGCTGCCCACCGGGTTGCACGCCAGGAAACGCGGCGGGGCCAGCGGGGCCACCGGCCGCTCGCCCAGATGCCCGATCATCGGCGCCGGCGGCAGCTCGGGCATGGCCACCGGCGACGGGGGCAGCGGCACGGGCGGCAGCGGGACCGGCGGCTTGTCGAGCGGCGGCGCGGCCAGCGGCACGAGCGGGGCCAGATCCGGCGGCGGCAGCGTGAGCGCGATGTCCGCGCGCGCGGTGGCGCCGGAGGAGAGCGCCAGCAGCCCGGCCAGGATCAGCGCGCGCGTCCGGGTCACGGTTGCGTCCCCTTCGCGGGGCCCGCGGATTTCTTCGCGGGCGACTTCGGCGCCGCCTTGGGCTCGGCCGGGCCGGGGTCGGCCTTGAGGCTGGCGTTGACCGCGACCAGCCGCTCCTTGGCCCACGCCGCGAGGGTCTTGTCGAGGCTCTTGGCCGCGACCTCGTCGTAATACTTCGCGGCCTGTGCCCACTGCCGCTGCTCCTCGTAGGCGAGGCCCGTGCCCGCGAGGGCGCGGTAACGCATGGCGGGCTCGGTGGTGGGCGCCTCGGCCGCGGACTTGAAGGCCGAGATCGCGGCGGCGTGCCGGCGCTGCTTCAGCTCGCTCTCGCCGAGGAGCACGAAGGCCTCGCCGCGCACCGCGTCCTCCGGGCTGCGGGAGGCGGTGCGCGCGAGCGTGGCCGCGTCCTTGAAGCTGCTCTTGGCGAAGGCGGTCTGGGCCATCTCGAGCGAGACCCGCCCGGTCAGCGGGTGATCGGGGAATTCCTTGCGCAGGCGCGCCCAGGCGGTGTCGGCGTCACGCAGGCGGCCGAGCTTGCCGGCGACGAGCCCGGCGTCGTAGAGCCCTTCCGCGGTGGGGGGCGACTGCGCGACCAGCGCCTTGTACTCCTCGGCCAGCTCGCCCTTCTTGCCCTGGCGCACCAGGGTGTCCACCACGGTGCGCCGCGCCGTCGCGGCCAGATCGTGATTGGGATAGGCCTTGGCGAAGGCGCGCAGCTCGGCCACCCCGTCGTCGCCCTGCCCGCCCGCGGTCAGAGCCTGGCCCAGCGTGTAGCGCGCGTCGGGCAGCAGCCGGTGATCGGGATACTTGGTCACGAAGCCGCGGAGCAGGCCCACCGTCTCATCCGGCCGCTTCAGCTCGAGCAGCGTGCGTGCCAGATAGAAGGTGGCGGACGGCACGTTGGCGTGCTCGGGATAGCTCGAGAGCAGGCGCCGGAACTCGGTGACCGCTTGATCGCGCCGCTTCAGCTCGAGATTCACCCAGGCGAGCCCGTAGACCGCGTCGGGCGTGCTGGGCGAGCTCGGGTTGTCGGTGAGGATCCGGTCGTAGATGGCGCGCGCCTCGGGATAGCGCTTCATCCGAAAGAGCGTCTCGCCCTCCCAGAAGCGCGCCTCGTCCGCCCGCCCGGGCACCGGCGAGAAGGTCTGGGCCTGCCGGAACGCCTGGAGCGCGGCCTCGGGCTGGCCCTGCGCGAGGCGCACCTTGCCGAGCAGCAAGGTCGCGTCGGGCACGCGGGTGTCCGTCGGGTAGCGCTCGACCAGGCGATCGAGCATGCGCCGGGATTGAGCGAAGAGCCCGTCCTGGAACGCGCGGTCGCCGACGGTCCACAGCCGCTCGGGCTCTCCCACCGCGAGCGCGAGCGCGGGCCACGCGAGCAGCACGCCGAGCATTACGTAGACGCGTAGCGACGTGGGCGGCATAGCTATACGCCCACGCTACCACGAAAGTCCGGCCCTTACCGCATCCCGAGACCGAGCACCGAAGCGGCGATCGCCAGCGTGCGGCTCTCGTCGAGCCCGAAGCCTTCGTCACTGCCCTCCCACAGGTCCAGCGAGACGGGACCGCGCGCGGTCCGGAGCGTGAGCCGGCCCCCGCCGTCGGGGAGCCGCAATCCCTGGGTCCCGAACCGCTGGGTCTCGTCGCTGGCGGCGAAGAGCGTGTCGGCGGTGAGCGCCATCCGGGGCGCGGGGCGGGATCGAGCGTCGTCAGGCGCCGCCGCCAGCACGCGCCCGTCCGCATCGCGCAGGACCAGGCCGCCCAGACCGAAGTCGGCGCGGAGGTCCTGGAGCAGGCCGTCGACGGATCGCCCGCTCCGCGAGCGCTCCACGAACCGGCTCAGTATCGCCAGCTCGCGGTCGGCGCGACCCGCGACTTCCGCCAGGCGCTCCCGGCGCCGGCCGAAGGCGGCGGCGATGAGCCCGCACCCGGCCAGCGCGAAGAAGGCGACGACGTCATCGCCCTTGGTGATGGCCAAGCTCAGATAGGGCTCGGTCAGGAAGAAGTTCAGGCTCATGGCCGCCACCAGCGCGGTGACCAGGGCCGGCCCGCGGCCTCCGAGCTCGGCCACGATGATCGTGAAGGCCATGAACACGAAGGCGAGGTTGGACGCGGCCACCACCGTGCGCAGGGGGATGAGCGCGATCGCCAGCGCCATGGAGCCCAGCGCCCCTATGACCATCCAGACCCGAATGTCGTCGGCTCGGTTCATGACTCCTCCTCCGTCCTGGTTCGTCGTCGCGGCCGCGCGGGTTGGAACAGCAGGGCGTCGCGACTCAGCGTGACGTCGAGCTCCGAGACCGCGGCGAGCCTCGCCTGCCGGCTCGTGCGCCCGGCGCGATAGGAGCCGGCCATGACGTCGTGGACTGCGGCCGCATCGAGATGGACCGCATGGCGGACCCGCTCGTGCCGGTCGAGGACGAAGAGCGGCGCAAAGGCGGCGATCGCTTTCTCCACGCGGTCACGCTTGAGCCCCTTCCCGAGAATCAGCTCGCGGATCTCGATCAGATCGTCGGGAGCCGGAATGACGAGGAGGAAGGTGCCGTCGTCGCGGAGCACCCGCCGGAACTCCTCCGGGTTCCGCTGCGCCGTGATGGACGCCACCACCCGGAACGAGGCGTCGGCATAGGGGAGGAACCGATCGGCATTCGCCACGACCCAGTGAAACCCCGGACGCTGCTTCGCGGCCGCTTCGATCGCGGCCACCGAGATGTCGAGGCCGTGCCCCTCGCATCGGAATCGCGTGGCGATGGTAGCCAGATGATGGCCTTCACCGCACCCGACGTCGAGCACGACGTCGGCCGGATCGAGCGTCAACAATCCGACGATCGCGCTCGTGATGGGCGCCTCGAGTCCCCGCGCGATGAGCCGCTGCCGCGCCTGTAGTGTCGCCGCCCCATCCCCCGGCCGTGAGGATCGCCGATCCTGGGGCTGCAGGAGGTTGATGTAGCCGCTCCGGGCCACGTCGAACGAATGCTCGCGTGGACAGCGCAGTCGGCGCTCGGCCGCGGTGAGCGGCAGTCGACATCTCCGGACCGGGCAAAGGAACGAGATCATGGCTCATGCAGTCTAGCACCGGGCTCTCGACTCGGGCGCTGGATGTCGCCGGGAACATTGACATTCCCTTGATGCGGTGGCCCGACGATTTGACGCAGCTTTGAGGCGCTTCCGCCTTCGAATGGTACGGACCGAAACAACGATGCTTCGCGGCGCCGCCGTGCACCCGATGAGCGCGGCCAGCCTCGCCCAGTACGGCGCATTCCTGCTAATCGTCGTGCTGCTCGTCCGGCCGGTCGGCGGCTATCTCGCCCGGGTCTTCAGCGGCGAGCGGACCTGGCTCGACCCGGTGCTGCGTCCGCTGGAGCGGGCCATCTACCGGCTCGCCGGGGTCGACGCCACCGCCGAGATGGACTGGAAGCACTATGCCGGGTGCTTCGTCGGATTCGGCCTCGGCGGCACGCTGCTGCTGTACGCCCTGCTGCGGGTGCAGCCGTTGCTCCACACGTTCGACCCGGCGTACCGGCCGGGGCCGCTCGCTCCCGACCTCGCGATGAACACGGCGATCAGCTTCGCGACCACGACGACGTGGCAGGCATACGGCGGCGAGTCGACGATGAGTTACTTCAGCCAGGTGTTCGGTCTCACGGCACAGAACTTCCT